>CBDUAP010000072.1:0-13643 GCA_965365165.1 uncultured Flavobacteriaceae bacterium | reverse complement strand
CTAAAGACAGAGCATCGAATCGGGAATACTAAAGTTAAATACCCAAGTTGAACAAAAATAGCACTTGAATTTTGATAATCCACGTTTATAAAAGTAAACTTTAGGTAAACAATACGGGTTAAATTCAAAATGGGCTTAATAAGAATTGAGAAATTCTGCGAAGGTCATTTCTTTATTGAAATTTAGTTTTTTTCGGAGGCGATACCTCAAAACCTTTACAGAATCAGGAGAAATGTTCTTTATGGAAGCGATCTCTTTGGTAGATAATTTCAATTTCAAAAGTGAAAGCAGATGCAATTCGTTTTCGGTCAAGGTTGGGTGTACCCTTTTTATTTCATAAAGAAACTTGTGGTTGACCAAACCCATAGCGCCATTGAATTGATCTATTCTATCATCAATCCTGATCTGGGATTTTAGAAAATTGATCGTATCCTGTAATTCAATATTCGTATCAGGCATATTTTCCAGATTCTGTTCCAGCCTTTTCATTGTATCCCTCAGAATATCCTTATTTTTAGCCAACTTGATTCCAAAATCTGTCAGGTCTTCATCCTGGTGGACAAGTTGCTCCTCTAACACTTTTTTTTCAAGATCAATTAATTCAAGCCTTTTTCTTTTTAGTTCACTCTGAAGAAGCTGTAATTCCAATTGACTTTTTAAAAATATGTCCTTGGCCATTTTTTTCACCATGATACTGGAAAAGATAAGAGGAAACAAGTCAAGTGGCATAATTCCAAATGTATAAATCGCCAAAAAGCTTTCCCGGGTATAGGTCGTGATTATTTCCTCAAACGCAAGAAAGGCAAAAATCACCACCAAAACAAAAAATTGCCTGTGACCAGAATTGCCCTTGGCTTTTAAATCCATAAAACCTTGAAAACTTATCAAAACCAAACCTATTAAACCCAAATGGGCAATATGCTGCCAAGTGATCAGGCCAAATAAATTTATTTTAAAAAAGAAAAACATATAGGCCACAAAAAAAATTATAGACAAACCGGTCGAAACCCACCTTCTGTTTATGCCAATATGTTCGTGTAAAAACCATGGGAACATTGCATAATACACAGCAGCACAAAAAATGACAATCCTGCCCATGTCTAGTTCTGTGTAGATTGAAAGAGCAATAAAAAGAAAATAAAATGCTGAGAATAAACTAAATATAGCGAAATAAAAAGGTAATCTTTTAAATTTATCGTATTTCCAAACCAAAAAGCTTAAAAAGGCAAAGGCTAAATTTACACCTGCAAAAAGGCTTAAAATCAATAGTTTCATCGCATATGGGTTAGAAGTTGCAATTTACGAAAATCAAAAAACCAACAGGATAAATAATAAAAATGTTAAATACTCGTTCTAAACATGCATTCTTAACAATTGCAATAATGAAATTGAATACAATTATAAAAAGTATCGTAGTCTTTTCACTACTGAGTTTTTCTGCCATCAATGATGGTGGAAATACACAACCTCCTTCAAAAGAGGATTTTGTAGATCTGAAAGAACTCATGCCAAACCTAAGGTCTGATATTCGATATTATGGATCCAACAACTTTGTTGGCAGGCCCATTGAAGGTTACAATGAACCCAAATGTTATTTAACCAAAGAAGCTGCACATGCGCTCAAGAAAGTTCAGGACGAACTTGAACGACTTGGTTTCGGATTATTGATCTATGATGCCTACAGGCCTCAAAGAGCCTCTGACTACTTCGTGGAATGGGCAAAAGATGAATCGGACGACACCATGAAAATGCAGTATTATCCCAATATTGACAAAAAGGATCTTTTTGCCAGGGGATACATCGCGGTTAAATCAGGTCACAGCCGCGGGAGCACCGTGGACCTTACTATAGTTTCCCTGAAAACAAAACAAATCCTTAACATGGGAAGTCCTTATGATCTTTTTGACGAGGTGTCCAGTACAGATACGACAGTAGGTATCTCCAAGAACCAACACTCTCTCAGACTTTTACTGAAAAGAAGGATGGAAAAACACGGATGGCAGTCATATCCGAAAGAATGGTGGCACTTCACCTTAAAAGACGAGCCTTACCCTGATACCTATTTTGACTTTCCAATAGAATAGAAATAATTCAAAAAAAAAAATCACCGATTTACATCAGGTGATTTTTTTTTGCTTTCATGAAACGGTCAACATCCTTTTCTGAAGTTATTATTATTTGTATCTCTCAACGCAAAGCCATGCCGGTATCGTTTTTTCAAATTAAATCAAATAGGGTTGACTTTTTCTTGAAAAACCTGACCGGTTCTATTCCTGACTTTAGTCCTGGCCCAAACATAAAAAAAGCCTTCTGTAGAGAAGGCTTTTAATTAAAATCACATTATTCATTAACTTTTCATCAGCTCGTAACTTCTTTTGATGAAATCAGTCATTTCTTTCCCCTGCAAAAGGTTTTGAGACAACCTGGCCAAATCAAGAGCCTGACTGATGTATTCAGTTCGCTTTCCTTTTGCTTTCAGGATCTTTTGCATCAGGTCGCTGTTGGTATTCACCACAAGGTTATACATTTCAGGGAAAGCGCCCATACCCATCATTCCACCGCCACCAGTTTGCTGCATTTCCTTCATTCTTCTCATAAACTCAGGCTGGGTAATGATAAATGGATTAGATTTTGAATCCATGGCCTCCAGCTGTACTGAATATTTTTCTTTGGGCACAACCTCTTCGATATAGGTTTTCAGCTTCGTCTGCTCTTCCTCTGAAAGCTTTGAAATCTGACTATCTTCCTTCTGGATCAACTTGTCTATAGAATCAGCATCCACCCTTGCAAACTTGACCTTTTCACCCTCAGTTTCAAGTTTCTGGATCAAATGGGATACAATTGGCGAATCAAGCAACAAAACTTCATAGCCCTTTTCCTCTGCCTCTTCTATAAAACCATGCTGCTCCTCCTTGTTATTCGCATAAAGTATGATCAGATTACCATCTTTGTCGGTTTGAGCCGCTTTGGTTTTCTCTTTCAGTTCGTCAAAGGTGTAATACACATCATTGGTCGTAGGATAAAGGGCAAAACTCTGTGCCTTTTCAAAGAATTTTGGCTCAGACAGCATTCCGTACTCAATAACGATCTTGATATCGTTCCACTTCTTTTCAAAGCCTTCTCTGTCATTTTTAAACAAAGAACTCAACTTATCAGCAACTTTCTTTGTGATATACGATGAGATTTTTTTAACGGCTCCATCAGCCTGAAGATAACTCCTTGATACATTCAAAGGAATATCAGGAGAATCTATAACCCCCCTTAGCATTTGAAGAAAATCAGGAACAATTCCTTCCACATTATCCGTTACGAATACCTGATTCTGGTACAATTGGATCTTGTCCTTTTGTACATCCATATTCGTTGTCAGTTTAGGGAAATACAGGATTCCTGTAAGGTTGAACGGATAATCCACATTGAGATGGATGTGAAATAAAGGCTCTTCAAACTGCATCGGATACAATTCTCTGTAAAAACTTGAATAGTCCTCATCTTTAAGATCACTTGGCTGCTTGGTCCATGCCGGATCAGGATTGTTGATGATCCTGTCAACGGTGATCATTTTCTGAGCTTCTTTTGTTTCCTTTCCGTCCTTGTCTTTTATCGTTTTTGGCTCATGAGACGGATCAGCAATCTCTTTGGTTCCAAACTTGATCGGAACCGGCATGAACTTGTTGTATTTATTCAGGAGTTCACTGATTCTGCCTTCTTCAAGAAATTCAAGAGAATCTTCATCGATGTGCAATATGATCTCCGTTCCCCTATCATTTTTCTTTGATTTTTTCAAGGTATACTCCGGAGAACCATCACAGATCCAATGTGCTCCTTCTTCCTCTTCCCTATATGATTTTGAATGGATTTCAACCTCGCTTGCCACCATGAATGCAGAATAAAACCCAAGTCCAAAATGACCTATGATTCCGGCATCATTCTTTTCATCCTTGAATTTTTCAAGAAATTCTTCAGCTCCTGAAAATGCGATATCATTGATGTATTTTTTCACCTCTTCCTGAGACATCCCTACACCCTGGTCAATGATGTGAAGTTTTTTACCCTCCTTGTCAATTTTGACCTCTATCCGGGCATT
This sequence comes from uncultured Flavobacteriaceae bacterium, assembly GCA_965365165.1. Taxonomy (GTDB): domain Bacteria; phylum Bacteroidota; class Bacteroidia; order Flavobacteriales; family Flavobacteriaceae; genus Lutimonas. The sequence goes on along the minus strand of CBDUAP010000072.1, from coordinate 9,556 downwards.
ATCAATATCTCCTTTATACTCCCCAATTGAAGCAAGGTGCCTTAACTTTAAAGTTGCATCTGTTGCATTTGAGATCAATTCTCTTAAAAATATTTCATGATCGGAATATAAAAAACGCTTGATCAGCGGAAATATATTCTCAACAGCTACATTAATTTTTCCTTTTGCCATAATTATTTAGTTTTATGATTTTAACATGTACACTGTGGCTAATCAAAATAGATACCAAATTTAAGCTTATGACAAGATGACATGGAATAGGTCCTCATATTCACCATAATCGTAAAGTCAATGAAATCTGAAATCATATGAATTGATTATATTTGTTTATAGCGAATTTCAGTAATACACAGAACTTCACTATAAAGTGATGGAACCATTTGCAAGCAACCACTTATTTTCTTTAAAAAAACAACTAATTAATTCACAAATAATATGTATAACTCAAAAATTACCGGACTTGGTTTTTATGTACCTGACAATGTCGTAACCAATGAGGAACTCTCAAAAATAATGGATACCAGTGATGAATGGATCCAGGAAAGGACGGGTATAAAACAAAGGCACTGGATCAAAGAAGGAAGCAATGAAACCTCCGCGACAATGGGTGCCAAGGCGGCTGAAATCGCCATTGAAAGGGCAGGTATTGGAAAAGATGACATTGATTTTATCATTTTTGCTACTTTGAGCCCGGATTATTATTTCCCGGGATGCGGTGTGCAGATCCAGGACATGCTTGACATGAGGACCATTGGAGCGCTTGACATCAGGAACCAATGCTCCGGTTTTGTATATGCACTCTCTACTGGTGATCAGTTCATAAAAACCGGAATGTATAAAAATATACTTGTCATCGGTTCAGAATACCATAGCAACGGACTTGACAAAACAACTAGAGGACGAGGAGTCTCGGTTATTTTTGGAGATGGAGCTGGTGCTTGTGTCCTTTCAAGAACAGAAGACAATCAAAAAGGAATCTTGTCATCGCACCTGCACAGCGAGGGTAAATTTGCCGATAAGCTGATTGTTGAATCTCCGAGCATCAAACACTGGGTTCCTGAAATTTTGAATTCAAAAGAAGAAGACTTGTCTTATTTTCCATATATGGATGGGACCTTTGTGTTCAAAAATGCCGTTATCAGATTCAGCGAAGTGATCATGGAAGCCTTGTCAGTCAATAAAATAGGGCCAGATGATATAGACCTGTTCATACCGCATCAGGCCAACCTGAGAATTTCACAGTTCATTCAGCAAAAATTTAAACTCAGGGACGATCAGGTATATAACAATATCACAAATTATGGCAATACCACAGCGGCCTCCATTGTTATTGCGCTGACGGAAGCCTGGGAAAAAGGAAAGGTCAAGGAAGATGACATTGTCCTGCTGGCTGCCTTTGGCAGTGGCTTTACCTGGGGAAGTGTTTTGTTAAGGTGGTAATCTGGCCCGACCCAGTCCAAAATTCAATGATCAACTTTATAATTTTCATCCCATTCATGCACTTCGGGCTTGCCTAGCTTTCCTTCCGATTTAGCGACCAGCATTGAAACCGTGGCATCCCCTGTAACATTGACAACTGTTCTGCACATATCCAGCGGACGGTCAGGAGCTACGATCAGGGCAAGCCCTGCCGCAGGAATGCCGATGGCCTCCAGCACGATGACGAGCATGACCATACCTGCTCCGGGGACACCGGCCGAACCAATACTGGCCAGGGTGGCAGTGGCCACTATTCCAAGCTGGGCCCCGAAACTAAGGTCCATTCCGAAAGCCTGAGCAATAAAGACTGCTGCAACGGCCTGATACAAACTGGTGCCATCCATATTTATAGTAGCTCCAATAGGCAAAACAAAACTCGATACCTCCTCCTCTACCCCGAGGTGTTCATGCACCCGTTCCATCGTTACAGGAAGCGTGGCCGCACTGGAACTTGTGGAGAATGCAAGCAATTGTGCCGGAGAAATTCCCTGGAGGAATACTTTTGGTTTTACACCGGTAAAAAGATAGACCATCAAACAATAAAACGCAATCATCAGTGACAATCCGATTATAACGGTCATTGCGTACCAACCCAGAGCGGCAAAGAGATCTCCATTAGGTGATTCCACCACCAGGGCCGCAAGCAGGGCAAACACCCCATAGGGTGCTGTTAGCATGATCAAATCGATCATTTTTAAAATGACCTCATTGAAACTATTGAAAAAGTCTTTTACGGGCTTCGCCTTTTCTTCAGGCAATAAAATCAATCCTATACCAAAAAAGATGGCGAAAAAAATCACCTGAAGCATATTTTTATTCTCAGCCGATGCACCTATGATATTATCAGGAACCATATCAACCAAAGCCTGAAGCGGACCCTGCTGAATTTGATTTGCCGCCTCTTCCTTATATTTTTGTGTGCTTTCGGCATAGTTGGAAACCAAATCTGATCGGGTCGACTCATTAATTGAATTTCCAGGTTTTATTCCATTGACGAGCAACAACCCTATACTGACAGCAATTATTGTGGTTGTGAGATATATCATGACTGTTTTACCTCCCATCTTTGACAGTTTGGAAATATCCTTCAGATCAGACACTCCCGAGATAAGAGAACCCAGTATGAGCGGTACAGCAATCAGCTTCAAAGCGTTGATAAAAATGGTTCCAAAGGGTTTGATCCAGTCTGTAACAAGCTCCTTTCCTCCAGAAAAACTGACCATGAGAAACCCAAAAACAGCTCCTAAAAGCATTCCGATCAATATTTTCCAATGTAAAGCCATTTTCTTCATGTGCAATAAAATTTTGAATTATACGGTGTTAAAAAGATTTAGAATGCCTCTTTTGCTTGATTATTGCCAAATCTATTCAATTTTATTCAAAATCATTTGATTTTTACATATTATACTTACATTTGCCGAAAAATTAAATGAAATGGAAAAATTAAGGGAACGCTGGGGAATTGACTCTAATTTTCAAATTTTCATCATTCTGTTGGTATTTACCATCAATGGCTCCCTGTCGGTTTTTTTAGCAGATCCAATAACCGATTTTATCGGAATTTCAAAAGAAACGACCTCCCCTTTTATTTTTTGGCCCGTCAGGATTTTAGTGGTTTTTATAGTGTATCAAATCACCCTTGTGATCGTAGGAACGATATTTGGTCAAAAAAAATTCTTCTGGAACATGGAAAAAAAGATGCTCTCCCGAATGGGGATGGGTAAATTTTTTAAGTAGGGTTTTCCTTTTTTATAAGGTAGACATAGCACCATGTGAGTGTAAAAGAAGGAAAGAAATCCAGGCCGGGTATGGCCTCCTCCAAAAATGAAATTAATCCTCCTATTTTTCCGACGTTACCTTTGTACAAATTGATCATCAAATAAGCTGATAAAGGTGCCCAGACCACATCCACAAAAGGAAAGAAGTAGGAGACCATCCCAATGAGATCAAAAAGGATTCCAACATACAATTTCTTGCTTTTCGACAAATTTTTCATGCACCTGAATCAAAAATTATCCGACTATTGCTCCCAGCTTTTTTTGGCCCGGATATTTTTATAAAGTTTTATTCCAAGCATCAGGAGCACTGAAACACCAACAATGCCCACAACACCAAAGACCCAGCCTAATGTGGTTTTTAATACGACCAGAAAAACGCAGGCAAACAAAATAATAGTGGCCACTTCATTCCAGATGCGCAGTCCATAGGAAGAATAATTTAAATAGCCTTTTGAAATTTGGTTGTACATCACCTGGCATGACCAGTGATATGCATACAACAGGGCCACGAATCCCAATTTGATAATCATCCAGTTGGCTTCCAGCCAAAAAGGTTGTAAAATAAGCATCCAAACAGCGAACAGGGTGGCTAATACAGCAGATGGCCATGTAATAATATACCAAAGCCTTTTAGACATCAACGCATATTGTTTTTTGAGGATCGTCTGCGCTGGTTCCTCCTTTTCATCAGCTTCCTTATAATAAATAAACAGCCGAATGATATAAAAGAGACCGGCAAACCAGGTCGTTATAAAAATAATGTGTAAAGATTTGATATACAGATAGGTCATATGATCAAGATTAGTCCTTTTTCCAATCAATAATCCATTGCTTCATCACTTCAACCCAGGCGTCATCTTCGTTGAGACAAGGAATGTGAATAAATTCCTCCCCCCCTCTTTCCAGAAATTCCTCTTTGCCCTCCATGGCAATCTCCTCCAGTGTTTCGAGGCAATCTGAAACAAACGCGGGCGTAATAACGGCAAGTTTCTTGATCCCTTCATCAGCCATGCGCTCCAGTTCATAATCTGTATAAGGTCTCAACCACGGATCCTTTAATAATCTCGACTGAAATGAGTTTCTATATTTACTTTTATCGATCCCAAGTTCTTTAACGATCCCTTTGGTCGTTTCAAAACACTGATGCCTGTAACAGGTTTTATGTGCTTCTGAGCTAATTTCGCAACAACTACCGTCTATTTTGCAGTGAGACTGAGTTGTGTCTGATTTGTATATGTGCCTTTCTGGTATTCCGTGGTAAGAAAACAACAACTGGTCATAATCAAAGCCCTCCAATTGCTTCTTTATAAACTCACTCATCACGTGGATATAATCCGGATGGTTATAAAAAGGCTGTAAAACATTCATTTTCATGTGGCCAAATTGCTTCTCCAGCAGTTCTTCTGCTTTTACAACAACAGTCTCAAAAGAAGACATGGCATAATGGGGATACAATGGCACAAGTAATAAATCCGTAACTTCCTGCCTGTCAAGCTCAGCCAAGGCTTTCTCCATACTCATAGATCCATAACGCATGCCCAGGACAACCGGAATATCAAGTCTTTCTTTAATTTTCTTCGTAAAACGCTCGGAGATCACAACAAGAGGAGAACCTTCCTTCCACCAAATTTTCTTGTAGGCCGCAGCTGATTTCTTGGGTCTGACGTTCAATATGATTCCTTTGATCAGCAAAAATCTTTTCCAGTAAGGGATATCAATTACCCTTTCGTCCATCAGGAATTCATCCAAATATTTTCTAACATCTTTAACTTCAGTACTATCCGGGGATCCCAAATTGACCAATAAAACACCTTTTTTACTCAATTTCAATGTTGTTTAAAATTTACATTTTATAAAGGGGTAAATATAATAGATTTAAAAATGTGAAAGATAATTGAAATATTTTTTTTACCCGACACTTTCCATTCTTTTATCGTTATTTTTTTTATTTCAAACGATATCTTTTCCAAATGGAACTATTTATTTTTGTCGCGAACCACGTTTACAAATATGACGGAAACACCTTTGCTTATTATCTTTTCATAAGTGCCTTTTAAAATTTTAACTGTTTCTGCAATATGATAAAAATCATGGTTTAAAAAATTCTTGTAGCGTAATTTTGTGTTTTAAATACCCTTCGGGTGGAACAATTAAAAACAAAACACGAACCAATTAAATCGACATGACTAAGAATCCAGATTGCAAAAAGTTTTACGTGGTTGGCTTAAATTACAAAAAGGCTGATGTTGTTACCAGAAGTAATTTTAGCTTAAGCAAGGAAAAACAAATTCAACTCTTATCTGAAGCAAAAAACATTAATATCAAAAGTGTTGTCATCTTATCAACATGTAATCGCATTGAGATTATGGGGTTTGCAAAGCACCCTTTTCAATTGATTTCGTTGTTGTGTAAATATTCAAAAGGTACTGTAGAAGAGTTTGCCAAAGTTTCTTATGTCTATAAAAATAGTGAAGCGGCAGAACATGTTATTCGCATAGCCACAGGGATCGAAAGCCAGATTCTCGGGGATTATGAGATAGTTGGTCAACTAAAAGATGCTTTCAATAGAGCTAAAGAAGCCGGTACGCTGAATGCCTACCTCGAAAGATTGTTCAATGTAGCTCTTCATGCCAGCAAGGAAACAAAGAACTCGACATCCATAAGTTCGGGCACAACTACTGTTTCTTATGCAGCCATTCAATACATAAAAGACAATTACAGTAAAAAGAATCCGCAAAATATTCTCATTTACGGGCTGGGAGACATTGGGCAGAATACTGCCCGAAGCTGTACAAAATATTTGAAAGCGCACAAAGTCACAGTAGTGAATAGGACTAATTCTGTAGCTCATGAAATAGCACAAAGCATAAATGTAGAGGCCATAGAGCACAAAGAACTACAAAATCAAATTAAAAAATCGGATATATTGATCGTTGCCACCGGGGCTTCTGCACCAACAGTATCAAGTGATGATATCAATCCTGAGAAAAAACAACTCATCATTGATCTTTCGGTCCCAAGAAATGTTGATCAAAAGATTCTGGAATTAGAAAACAAAGAGATTATTGACGTTGATATGTTGTCCAAGAAAACTAAAAAAACTTTAGAAAACAGAAAAAAACAAATACCATTGGTAGAAAAGATTGTACAAAAACACAAATCCGAATTTTACGAATGGATCAATTTTAGAAGAAGTACCCCTGCTATAAATTCACTTAAAAAATCTTTGGAAATCATTCAGCAAGATGCCATTTCCATCCATTCAAAAAAATATGTCGACATGAATGCAGATCTTGTTGAAGATGTTACTTCACAAATGATCAATAAGATCGTTTCTAAATTTGCCATGCACCTGAAATCAGAAAATTCAATGACCAACCAGAGCATTAAGGTAATGAAAGATGTATTTAATTTAGAGACTTCAGAAATTTAAAATGAAAAAAATTATTAGAATTGGAACCAGGTCCAGTGAATTGGCACTATGGCAGGCAGATACTGTCTCTAATCAACTAAAACATCTTGGGCACGAAACCGAAATCATCAAAATAGATTCCATCGGGGATGCAGTACTCAATAAACCGCTGTATGAACTTGGAGTAACGGGTGTTTTCACCAAAAATCTCGATATCGCCCTGCTGAATGACCAGATCGATATCGCTGTTCATTCGCTGAAAGACGTACCCACTGTGCTTCCCAAAGGAATGGTTCAGGCGGCTGTTCTCAAAAGAGGTCTTTATCATGATATCCTGGCATTGAAAAGTGACGACTCCTTTTTTACCAGAAAAAATGCCACCATAGCCACAGGAAGTCTTAGAAGAAAGGCCCAGTGGTTGTATAGATATCCCAACCATTCCATTACGGGATTGAGAGGAAATGTAAACACACGACTAAAAAAATTGAAAGAGAATGATTGGGACGGTGCTATCTTTGCCATGGCAGGACTCAAGCGTATCAATCTGCTTCCTGAAAACTATATGAAACTTGACTGGATGCTCCCTGCTCCTGCACAGGGAGCAGTAATGATAGCGGCCATGGAAAAAGACAAGGATATTCTCAGTATTTGCGCAGAATTAAACGATAAAGAAACTGAGTTATGTGTGGGTATTGAAAGAGCCTTCCTGAATAAACTCGAAGGTGGCTGTTCGGCTCCAATTGGAGCCTTGGCGATGATCAAGGATGAAGAGCTTAAATTCAAGGGAGCCTTGTTCAGTACTGACGGAAATCAAAAAATTGAATTTTCAAAAACAGTACCAGTGAACCACACCACCGACATCGCAGAATTTGCCGCACAATACATACTTGACCGAGGAGGTGAAAAACTGATGAGAGCCACTGGTGAAGTTGAAAAAGAGATCAGGATCTTTTCAACAAAAAATCTTTCGATAGCTCAAAAAAGTACCCTTGATAATCGAATCGGAGTCGACATGAGCGATTTCATTACCATCAGATTCAACAGAATCAAACGATCTGTTATTAGAGAGCCCCTCAAACATGTTATTTTTACAAGCCAAAACGCCGTAACTGCTTTAACCGATAATTACGATGCATCTGAGTTGGAATTTGAAAATATATATTGTGTGGGAAGGAGAACAAAAAGATTGATAGAAAGAAACATCGGGAAAGTGCAACACGTTGAGAACTCAGCAGAGAAACTGGCAGATTATCTTGCGGGCCACATAAAAGAAAAGGAAGTTACTTTTTTCTGTGGAAACCTAAGGCGCGATGAACTGCCCGGTAAGCTTGCTAATAGAGGAGTTAAAATCAATGAGGTCATTGCATACCAGACACTTTTATCTCCTAATAAACTAGATAAAAAATACAATGGATTACTTTTTTTCAGCCCATCAGGCATTGAGAGTTATTTGACTCAGAACAAAGCCGGAGACGAAGTTGCTTTCTGCATTGGAAGTACAACTGCAACACTGGCTAAAAATCATTTTAAAACTGTTATAGAGGCCAAAACACCTTCTACAGAAAGTGTTCTTACAGCTGTAAACAATTATTTTTCAACTTAATATGTTCTCAATGATGAATAGAACCAGACGTTTAAGGAAAACTGAAAATATCAGAAGACTTGTAAGAGAGAACAAGTTGCATATTGACGACTTGATCTATCCGATGTTTATTGAAGAAGGTCAGGGAATAGAAACAGATATTGAGTCCATGCCGGGGATCAAACGTTTTTCTCTGGATAAAGTATCTAAAGAGCTGGATGAAATTAGTGAACTTGGTATTCCGGCCGTACTCCTTTTTGGAATACCCGTGTCAAAAGATGAGATCGGATCTGAAACCTGGAACGAACAGGGAATCATCCAAAGGGCTATTAAATTCATAAAAAAGCATTATCCTGAGATTTATGTTATCACAGATGTTTGCTTTTGTGAATACACCAGCCACGGGCATTGCGGTATCGTGCACGATAACGATGTTGACAATGACGCCACGCTGGCCAACCTTGCCAAACAAGTGGTTTCACATGCAAGAGCCGGTGCTGATATGGTAGCTCCCTCCGGGATGATGGATGGCATGATTGCCACAATCAGGCAGGCCCTGGACGAAACAGGATTTTATAAAATTCCCGTGATGTCTTATGCGGTAAAATATGCTTCCGCTTTTTATGGACCCTTCAGAGATGCAGCTGATTCAACGCCCTCATTCGGAGACAGAAGAACTTATCAAATGGATCCTGCAAACAGAGACGAAGCCCTAAGGGAAGCCACATTTGATGATCAGGAAGGAGCTGATATCCTGATGGTGAAACCGGCATTGTCTTATTTGGATATCATCAGGGACCTAAAAAACAATTTCGATCGTCCTATCGCATGCTACAATGTTAGTGGCGAGTACGCCATGGTAAAGGCGGCGAGTGCCAAAGGATGGATTGATGAAGAAAGGGTGATGATGGAAAGTTTGTTATCTATGAAAAGAGCAGGTGCAGATTTGATCATTACGTATTTTGCAAAGGACGCAGCACGTTGTTTGCTCAAAAATTAATGAGATTAAAAAAATAGAATAAAATGCATTTAGACACATCTATATCACTTTTTAAAAAAGGAGAAAAACACCTCGTCGGGTCCGTAAATTCTCCGGTCAGAGCATTTAAATCGGTTGGTGGCGTTCCGGTTTTCATAGACCATGCTAAAGGAAGCAAAATTGTTGATGCAGACGGTAACCATTATGTTGACCTGGTACTGTCATATGGCCCAATGATACTGGGACACAGGCACCCAAAAGTAGAGCAGTCTATAAAACGGGCCCTGAAAAAAGGATATTCCTTCGGTGCTTCCACGCACGGGGAG
>CBDUAP010000071.1:0-13680 GCA_965365165.1 uncultured Flavobacteriaceae bacterium | reverse complement strand
TTTGGCAAGGTCTGGTCAAAGTGCATTGATCCTACCCAAAGATTTCCGTTCGGATCGCACTTGCCGTCGTTAAATCGATTATAAGTCATATGGGCTTCCACATCAGACAAAAGGCTGATCTCTCCGTTTAAAGTATTCAGCATATAAATGCCGTCTACAAGGGCAATGACCGCTTTATCACTATTTCCCGGAACCACCGTACCCACCATGGAAGGCGTAGGAAAGGTTTTGTTGATCCCGGTCTCAGGGTCGTAAATATGGACTTTCAGACCGGTAATGTCTACCCAGAACAAGTGATGACTCCTGTGGTCCCAAAATGCACCTTCTCCTAATTCAGATTTGATTTTAAGCGTCAGTTTTACCTTGTTTTTTTGATCTTTTATATCTTGCCCGCTGGTTTCTTCCGAAAAAATAAAGGCAAATAATCCAATAAGCAGTATGGCAAGATTTTGATACATCTCAATTTGTTTTAATCATTTGTTTAAAGCGTCCAGGCATTGCCTACTTCCTCAACCGGGATACAGGGTTTCCAAACCCCGGGTATCGGGTCATAGCTAAGTACCTCTTTCCCTATTTTCTCTGAAGTAAAATAACCCAACAAAGAAAAACTTCTGACACTGGTCAAACATTTATACATGTTATAATCATCCTTCTCAGCTTCAGAAACCTGGTCAACTTTGAGTGACAATAATTTTTTGATCGCAGCTGACTCCGATGCATCCTTGTCAAAATAAAAAGCAAAAAGGTTCAAGACTTCATCTCTTGAGGCCTTTTCCAAGTCCTTTTTGAATTTCTTCCTGAATCTACTGGCAAAGACCTTACTCCCCAGGCGGAATAATTCCTGGTCGGAAGGATACAGCACATCATGGCACATCAAATCTATAAACTGGGGTAAATTGATCTCGAGTCCACCCGGGGTATCTGTTTTTGGCAATATGATGTCCACAAGATGGGTAACCATATTTTTTTCCTCTACATTCAGGAAAACGGTTTTCCATTCTTCTGATTTTTGCGTGCACGACTGAAGCATACTTAATGCCGTCGGGGTCGCAACCGCATATCCCAGACTCAGCGTCAATCCTTTTAAAACGTCTCTCCTGTTCATCTTTTAGACTGCATTTTTCTTTTTAAATTCCTTTGCAGCATGGTTCGCTGCCCTTGCGGTCAATGCCATGTAAGTTAGTGACGGATTCTGACATCCGGATGAGGTCATGCAGGCCCCATCGGTCACATATACATTTTTGACACTATGGATCTGGTTATAGGCATTCAAAACCGATGTTTTCGGATCACGGCCCATCCTGGCGGTTCCCATTTCATGAATACCCAATCCGGGGAAAAATTCATGCGCATAATCATATCCGGTAACCTGATCATATCCAGCTGCTTCGAGCATGGCAACCGCCTGCTCCATCATATCCTTTCTCATGACCTTTTCATTCTCTTTGAATTCAACATCGAAATCAACTGTGGGCAAGCCCCAGGCATCCAGCTGGTCATAATTGAGGGTCATTTTATTTTCGTGATAAGGCAAACATTCGCCAAAACCTCCCATGCCCACCGTCCAGGGTCCTGGTTTCACAAGCGAATCCTTAAATTCCTTGCCAAAACTCATTTCTGCAATGGCATCTTTCCAGTTCATACGACTGGCACTTCCCTGATAGCCATATCCCCTGATAAAACCCTTTGCCGCTGTTTTTTGATCCAGATTTCTGAATCTGGGCACATAAAAGCCTGCGGGTTTCCGGCCTTTGTAATATTTGTCTTCATGCTCATTTGCGATTGCCGTTGCACCAACGCCCAGTTGATGATCCATGATGTTTTGACCCAATTCTCCGCTGTCGTTACCCAAGCCATTAGGAAACCTGGTTGACTTTGATTGCATCAAAATTGCAGCGGAAGCTATGGCTGATGCGCAACAAAAAATGATTTTTGCTTCAAAAAATATTTTTTCCTTTGTCAAGGTGTCAATCACCCTGACCCCGGTTGCCACTTTTTTTGCATCATCATATACGATCTCATAGGCAATTGAGTTGGGCCTGAGTGTCATGTTACCTGTTCTGTCAGCCGCTGGCAGAGTAGATGCATTGCTACTGAAATAACCTCCAAACGGACATCCTCTCATGCACCTGTCACGAAACTGACATTTTCCCCTTCCTTCATGCACCTTATCTCCTGTTATATGAGCCACGCGAGCATGGGTAATGACTCGTCCGTCCATCTTCTCGGCCACTCTTTCTACAAGATCAGCTTCAACACAATTAAATTCCATGGGTTCTGAAAATATCCCGTCAGGAACCTGATCATTTCCTATAGCCTTTCCCGATACGCCTATATATGATTCTACTTTATCATACCAGGGTGCAATATCACCGTACCTGATGGGCCAGTCTATTCCGTGACCATCCATCTTATTGGCCATGAAATCAAGCTCGCTCAACCGATAAGAATGCCTTCCCCATGTTAAGGATCTGCCACCCACATGGTAACCCCGCATCCAGTCAAACCTTTTGGTTTCTGTATAAGGGTGCTCAATATCATCAACAAACCAGTGGCTCCATTCCTTCTTGGTGGTGTAACCCGTTCTCGCTTGTTTCTCCTGTCTTTTGGCTTCTTCTGCCGTTGGCATATTCCGATGGTCAAAGTCCCAGTTCTCTTTATTCATTGTCGGATAATCAATGACGTGCCTTACCATCCTCCCGCGTTCAAGTACAAGGGTTTTTAATCCATTCTCACAAAGCTCTTTGGCTGCCCATCCTCCTGAAATACCTGTTCCAATGACAATGGCATCATAATTTGTCAACAAATCCTGATTCTCTTCTTTACCCATATATAAATGTTCTTCTCTAAAATTATAATTCACCTTCATCAGAGGGTGGTCAACCTGCAAAATAGCGATATGTATTCTTAGCCCTGTTCATAAATTTTCAATGAAAACCACTAAACAATGGCCGAGAAAAACGATTACAGAACCTCCCGGCAAACCTTGGCTGCCTTAAAGATATCTTTCCTTAATAACCTTCAAATGATGCTTGACGTGTCCACTGCAAATATAACCCAAGGCTCTTACGGACATAGTTGCGCCATCAACTTCACCCCTCCTATCCAGTATTTCTTTGTCAAAATCCTTAAACATCAGTATTGTTGCCCTTCTCAATAAGCAAAACTCATCGAGTAAAACATTAAAATCTCTTTGATTAATTCCGTAATTCGATACAAAATCGTTTTCATCAAAACCCCTGAGCACGGTTTTGTCATTTCTTGAAAACCGCAGGGCCCGGTACACAAAAACCCTTTCAACATCAATCATGTGCTGCACCACTTCCTTGATCGACCATTTACCAGCGGCATATCTGAATTCCTGCTTGTTTTCTCCTACATCATAAAGTAATTGCTCAAACAATTCAAGTGAACTTTCCAATTGATCCAAAAGATCACCGCTTTCGGGTATCATATCGATGTAGGTCTTAAAATATAAGGGATATTCTTCAATCAAAGGTTTGGCCATAGATGTATAAGATCAATAATTAAATCGTGCTAATTTAATTAATTTTAATCTTTCGGGAATCGGTTGCATTCAGAATTATTTGAATTTTACCTGGCAAAACTTTATCACCTCTTTATTGAGACAACAATTCAAAAGATTGCTTCGCAATTTCGATCTCTTCATTTGTCGGGATAATCAAAACCTTTACCCTGGAATCAGCTGACTGGATCTCAGTTAGCTCCTTCGCCCTAATGTCATTCTTTTCCCGGTCAAGAGCGATGCCCAGAAAATCCATTTGATCACAAACCAATGCCCTGATCATTGAAGAATTTTCTCCAATACCTGCCGTAAAAACAATGGCGTCCAGACCGTTCATCGCAGCTGCATAAGCACCTATATACTTCTTCACACGATAAGCACTGATCTTCAGCGCCAGGGAACAAACTTCATCGCCTTGCTCAGCCTTGCTTTCAATTTCACGAAGATCGCTATAACCCGTCAAACCAAACATGCCACTTTCTTCTTGAAGGATCTTTTTTACTTCTGAAGAGGTATATCCCAGTTCATCCATCATATAAAAAATAACAGACTGGTCGATATCACCGCTGCGTGTTCCCATCACCAATCCATTCATCGGACCAAAGCCAAGTGAATGTTCCTTGCTTTTGCCATTCTCAACAGCCGTCATGCTGCATCCGTTACCCAAATGAATCGTGATTATTTTACTATGCTGCTTATTGATATGTGCAATCGCTTTTTCAGATACGTATTTATGACTCGTGCCGTGAAACCCGTACACCCTGATCTGGTGTTTTGCATAGAACTCCTCAGGCATGGCATATCTGTAAGCCTCTTCAGGTATACTTTGATGAAAGGCAGTATCAAAAACAGCAATTTGCCTGGCCCTGGTAAAGATTTTTTCAGCTACTTCGATTCCTTTAAAATTATGTGGGTTGTGCAAGGGCGCCAGGCTGAAAAGCTCCTTGATCTTGTTCTTTACCTCATGATCGATGACTACCGTACTTGAAAACGTACTGCCCCCGTGAACCACTCTGTGCCCAACAGCATCGATCTCAGAAGCATCCTTTAAAACACCCGCATCCGGATCCAAAAGCATCTGTGATATCATTTCAAGGCCTTGTTCATGATTCTCAATTTTCACCGCTTTTTCAAAGGCCTTGTTTCCTGATTTTAAAGCCACCTTGGCGCCTTCCAAACCAATCCTCTCGACCATTCCTGAGGCAAGAACTTCCTTTTCAGGCATCAGTATCAACTGAAATTTAATAGAAGAGCTTCCAGAATTTATAACTAGTATTTTCATTCAAATTGTTCTTTTTTTAACCCCACAGGGCTTTATTCATATTTATTCAGCTTCAAAAAATGCATCCGCATAAATGACTTGTCCATGAACACCAGTCAATGCATCATTTACCAATTCCAGCACAAAAGCGTTCTCCTGAGGAATTTCAAAGGGAAATGTAATTCCAAATTCATGAGCCGGCTGATAACCAAATTTAGGATAATAATCCTGGTGTCCGATCACAACAATTGAGGTATAGCCTAATTCTCTCGCCTTTTGATGGGCATAAAACACTAATTTGGATCCTATTCCATTTTTTTGAAAAGGTGGACTTACAGCAAGTGGTGCCAAGGCCAGGGACTTTTGAGGTCCTTCTGGTCCGTCAATAAATATTTCTGTCAACAATATATAACCTGTGAGCCTATCATTCATTTCGGCAACCAAGGAAAGTGCCGGTACGAACTTTGTATCACTCCTCAGACGCTCTACGAGAAAATGCTCTTTATGATCACTGAATTCCTGATCTTTAAACGCTTCCTCCAGCAACCGAAAAACCTTTTCCTGATCTTCAGTTGTCTCTTGTCTTATGCTGACTTTTATAATTTCAGGCCTTTCCATTTTACTGCGCCTGAATGGCTGTAATAATTACAGTATTAAAAATATCATCAACGGTACAACCCCTGCTCAAGTCATTCACAGGCTTGTTAAGTCCCTGCAGCATAGGACCGATGGCAATAGCTCCAGTTTCCCTTTGCACGGCCTTATAAGTGTTGTTTCCTGTATTGAGGTCCGGAAAGATCAGCACACTTGCCTCACCGGCTACTTTTGATCCCGGGAGCTTCTTTTTACCTATCCTGGCGTCAACAGCAGCATCGTATTGTATGGGCCCTTCAATCTTCAATTTCGGACGCAATTTCTTGACAATCTCCGTAGCCTTTCTGACTTTCTCAACATCTGCACCCTGACCTGAAGATCCTGAGGAATAAGAAAGCATGGCCACCTTGGGTTCAATACCGAAGGCTGCACTTGAATCGGCTGAAGATATAGCGATTTCCGCAAGCTGTTCAGCCGTAGGATTCGGATTAATGGCACAGTCGCCAAATACAGAAACACGATCATCAAGACACATAAAGAATACTGACGAAACCACCGAAACACCTGGCTTGGTTTTTATAAACTGTAAAGCCGGACGAATGGTATGCTGTGTCGTATTTACTGCGCCTGACACCATGCCGTCGGCATGACCCTTATAGACCATCATGGTTCCGAAAAAGGATACATCCTGCATAAGGTCTTTCGCCATACTGAGATTAATATTCTTGTGCTTTCTCAGTTTATAATAAGTCTTTGCATAATCTTCAAAATGCTCAGATTCAGAAGGGTTAATGATCTCAATCTTATCAAGATTGATAGATATACCCAGTTCTGTAATTCTGTCTTTGATCTCTCTTTCTGATCCCAGCAAGGTAACATCAACAATATCAAGTATGTTAAGTCTTGCTGCCGCCAGCAATATGCGCTCGTCCAGGCCTTCAGGAAGCACGATTCGCTTCTTGACCTTTTGTGCCCGTTTCAAAAGATTGTATTGAAACATTCTTGGCGTCAGGCCACGGGGCTTGAAGGTCAGGTATTTCCTGGTAAGATCTTCTACATTGACGTGTTTGTCGAAAGTATTGAGAGAGGTGTAAATGCGCTGCTCATTATTGGGGTATATGTGAGACCTCACCGCGCCAACCTTGTTGGCCACCTCGAAGGTACCTTTCTTAACAGATAAAATGGGGACTGTCTCCTTGAGACCCCTGATGAGTTTCATAATTGGCTCTTCGGGGATGATACCTCCGGTAAGCATGATGCCTGCAATTTTAGGATAGCTGTCTGATATGCTTGCCTGTAAAGAAGTAAGGATGATATCAGCCCTGTCTCCTGGAGTAATTACAAGACAATGGTTTTTGAGGTGCGGAAGGAAATTGCGCAATTGCATGGCGCCTACCGCAGAACTCTCGACCTGATTATAAACAAACTCTGAACCGAATAATATTTCGGCCTCCAATTCATCTACAATTTCTTTGATGGTAGGGCTGTTCAAACTCTCGACCATCGGTATAACACCGACAAAAATATCTTCCTCAACCTTTTCCCTCAAGGTTTTTTCAATAACACCGGCATCCTCGGTTTCAACTTTATTGGCAACAACTCCCAGCACCTTTACTTCCTTATCCGAAAATGAATCATATGCCAAAAGGAGATTGGTGATCAATTCATCTTTTTCCTTATCTTTTCCACTGCCCACAAGGATCACGGGTATTCCCAGGTTCTTTGCAATAATGGCATTGATATCCAATTCAACAAAAACACCTTCTCCTGAAAAATCCGTTCCCTCGACCAATATAAAATCAAACTTATCTTCCAGTTCTTTATATTTTTTAATGATGGTATCAAGAATTTCTCCGTCTTCTCCGTTGGTTCTTTTCTGAATAACCTCTGCACCGGTCATTGCATAGCAATCATCATATTCCATAGACAGCTTGAAATGAGACAATACAGTTTCAATATGGTTGTCTCGTTTTCTCTTTTCTGAGACCTCAATAATAGGTCTGAAATAACCTACCTTCTTAGTTCTTCCAAGCAATATTCGCATCAAACCCAATGTTATAATCGATTTTCCACTTTCGGGTTCTCCTGTTGCAATATAAATGGCTCTGTTCATTTTTCAAATTTTACGCAAAGATACTTATATGTATGGTTTTACAAGGCAAAATACCTGTAACAATTATAACTTTCTTTAAAAAATATTGATAAATTATTACGTAAATTCACATAGCTTTGTTCAAGCCTATTTTTAGACCATGAAAACACTCTTTTTCAACATTAAAGAACTGCTTCAAATCAGGGATAAATCGATTTCAAAAGTTTCCGGAATTGAAATGAAAACCCTCCCTTCGATCAAAAATGCATATCTCTTGGTTGAAGGTGAACATATCAAAGACTATGGCCCGATGAGTCGGCTTCATAATTATGATGCCGACAGGTTAATTGACGCCCACGACCAGATCATTATACCGGCCTGGTGCGATTCGCACACCCATATTGTTTATGCAGGGAACAGGGAAGAAGAATTTGTTGACAGGATCAAGGGTCTGAGTTATGAGGATATTGCCGCAAGGGGTGGCGGTATTCTCAATTCTGCAAAAAGATTACAAAACAGTACCGAACAGGAACTATTTGAACAATCTTCACAAAGGCTGGAAGAAATCATGAAACTGGGAACCGGTGCCGTTGAAATCAAATCCGGCTATGGCCTAACTCATGAATCAGAAATAAAAATGCTCAGGGTAATTAAGTCCTTATCAGGATCCTACCCTATATCCATAAAAGCAACATTTCTAGGTGCCCATGCCATTCCTTTAAAATTTAAAGACAATGAGGAAGCTTATGTTGATCAGATATGCAATCAAATGATTCCTGAAGTAGCTGAGGAGAAACTAGCTTCTTATATTGATGTTTTTTGTGAAAAGGGCTATTTCAACACGGAACAAACCGAAAGAATCCTGAAGGCCGGCAAGCGGCATGGATTGATTCCTAAAATACACGTGAACCAATTCAACAGCATCGGAGGAGTGCAGTCAGCAATAAAACACCAAGCGCTGAGCGTTGACCATTTGGAGGTCATGACGACTCAGGACATTGAGAGCCTGCAAGGGTCGGACACAATTCCTGTGGCCCTGCCTACCTGCTCCTATTTTTTGAGCATTCCTTATACGCCCGCCAGAAAAATTATTGATGCCGGGCTTCCGTTGGCGCTTGCAACAGATTTTAACCCGGGTTCAACACCAAGCGGAAATATGAATTTTGTGGTTTCCACCGCCTGCATTAAAATGAAAATGACTCCTGAAGAGGCGATCAATGCCGCGACGATTAACGGGGCCTATGCCATGGGGCTCAGCAAGTCTCACGGAAGTATAACAAAAGGTAAAATGGCCAACCTGATCATGACAAAAAATATTCCTTCCTATAACTATATTCCTTATGCTTTTGGAAGCAATCTAATTGATAAGGTGATGATCAAAGGAGATTTCATTTAAACCTCCTGTTCGTAATATTTCCCTGTTAACATGCATCATACAGGTAAAAAATCAAAAAATAGATTGTATGTGACACAATGCAGTCTTTCATAAAATCATTAGGAGAATTCTTTGTAAATTTGCAAACTTAAAGATTGAAAAATATGTCAGAGAGTTCAGTTGTTTTGCCAAGAAAGAAAAAACCGGAGTGGCTTAGGGTAAAGCTACCCGTTGGCAAAAAATATACCGACCTCAGAGGTCTGGTCGACAAATATAAATTAAACACGATTTGTACCAGTGGCAGTTGCCCTAATATGGGGGAATGCTGGGGAGAAGGTACCGCCACCTTCATGATCCTTGGAAATATCTGTACGCGATCCTGCGGGTTTTGCGGGGTTAAAACAGGAAAACCTGATCAGGTTGAATGGGATGAACCAGAAAAAGTTGCCAGATCAATTCATTTAATGAAAATAAAACACGCGGTGATCACTTCAGTGGACAGGGATGATCTGAAAGACGGAGGGTCCATTATCTGGGCCGAAACCGTGGAGGCCATCCGAAGATCAAATCCTGATACTACACTTGAAACACTCATCCCTGATTTTAGGGGTGATAAAAAAAACATAGACCGGATTTTAGCCGTGGCTCCCGAAGTGATATCTCACAATCTGGAAACGGTGAGAAGACTTACAAGGGAAGTGAGAATCCAGGCTAAATACGATCGAAGCCTCGAAGTTTTGCGCTATCTTAAAGATTCGGGCCAGCAAAGAACCAAATCAGGAATCATGCTCGGCCTGGGAGAAAAAGAAGCAGAAGTGATAGAAACCCTGGAGGATCTTAACAGGGCCAAGGTAGATATTGTAACCATCGGACAATACCTGCAGCCAAGCAAAAAACACCTTCCGGTCCATGATTTTATTAGGCCTGAACAATTTGACAAGTACAAGGAGATAGGACTTGAAATGGGTTTCAAATATGTTGAAAGCGGGGCCCTGGTCAGGTCTTCATACAGGGCGGAAAAACATTTGATTTGAATCATTTAGGATCTTAACAAATCATTAACAGTCTTTATAAATTTCTGGTATAAATTTTGATAATATAGTTATAAAGCAAAATTCCCCATTAATTTTGTTTTCATTATGATTAATTTTGAGTTAGTAAGCTAAAAGCACCTCCATCAGGAGGTGCTTTTAAGTTTTTAAGGTCTAGAAGCCGAAATTCAGGAAGATCAGTAAGCGAATTTTTCAAAAATTTATCATTTTTCAATCCTGTGAGCAATATTTATCGGTGAATTTTCATTAAAATCAGGATTATTAATAAAATATTAACACTGTTTGATCATTTTGGCACAAGATTTGCATTTAAAATATCGAAGCAAAGTTCCCCACTAATTTTGTTTTCATTATGATTAATTTTGAGTTAGTAAGTTAAAAGCACCTTTTTAAGGTGCTTTTTACATTTGTAGGAATTCAAACTTTTTTCGATTCAAATATTAAAGGTCACTACGATCTAAATAAATAATATTATTAGTAAAAAGACGCAAAACCATAGATTAATTAAATTTTTATTTGATTTATTTGTGAAATTATTAATAAATATGTAATTTGCCTTGCAAACAAAATTAGTCACAAATTTTGTTTTCATTATGATTAATTTTGAGTTAGTAAGCTAAAGCACTTCTAAACTGGGAGTGCTTTATTACTTCTCATGGCCTTACAGACGAGAGACGAATTCTTTAACCAACTTACTTATTTTTTCTTCAGAGGCTTTTGCGGCTTCCTGAACGGCCTCATGTGATACTTCCTCAATTTTTCCTTCAACCCCCAGGTCAGTAATCACAGAAAGCCCAAAACATTCCATTCCCATATGCTTGGCAACAATAACTTCAGGAACGGTGCTCATACCTACTGCATCAGCGCCCATGAGTTTAACCATACGATATTCTGCAGGAGTTTCAAATGTAGGTCCCTGCAAGGCCAGATAAACTCCTTCCTGAACCTTTATATTAATTTCTTGAGCAATTGTTCGCATCATATCAATCATCTTCCAGCTGTAGGGTTCGTGCATATCGACAAACCTGGGGCCAAAGCGCTCTTCATTCTCACCCCTGAGCGGATGTTCTGGCATCATATTGATGTGATCCGTAATAATCATGATGTCACCCACTTCAAACAAGGGATTTACACCTCCACTGGCATTTGACACCATAATTTTATCGATCCCCAGAAATTTCATAATCCTGATAGGAAACGTAACTTCTTGCATTTCCCATCCTTCATAATAATGGAACCTGCCCTGCATGGCCACTACTGATTTTCCCTCCAGCGTACCGTAGATCAAGGTACCTGAATGACCGGTAACCGTTGAAACAGGAAAATTTGGAATGTCATGATAGGCTATTTTTTTTTCAACTTCTATCATTTTAACAATCCCCCCAAGTCCGGTACCCAAAACAATTCCCAATTCGGGTTTGACAATACCTATATCTTTTAAGAATTTAGTTGTCTCCTTTATTTTTTCGTACATAATCTTTTATTAAATGATTAAACTTATCCCCTTCTTCAAGAAATTCTGAGCTTATGGGTAAATAGAAAACGGGTAATTTGACCTCCATAAAATTTCTGACATAATCCTTTTCGGTGGTCAGAATCATTTTCAATTTTTGAGGTATGCTTTCATATTTTTTGGAAATTGTTTTAAAATCTGACTGGTGAAGTGTTTGATGATCACCAAATTCAATATGTTCAAAGTCTATATGGGAACTCCTGAGAAAGCTTTCAAGCGGTTTGGGATCGGCAATCCCCGTTATCAGAAGTACCTTATAATTGTGCAATTCACTTATAGCAATCTCAGCACCCTCGCTGATCGCAGTACTGTGATACTTTATAGTGCTAAAAAACACCTCCTGATATGATTCGGGCTGCAATTTCGCAATGGTTTCTCTTATTTGATCAGGTGACAATTTCGGCGGACATTTGGTCACGATAATCATGTTTGCCCTTTTTGCACCTTTCTTACCTTCACGCAAATTTCCGGCAGGTAACAACAAATCATCTGTGTATAAGGCGTTCCAGGAAGTTAACAGAATTGACAGCCCCGAATTTACGTAACGATGCTGAAAGGCATCGTCAAGAAGGACAACCTCAAGATCAGGCTTCTGGGTCATTAGTTTTTTGATTCCCCTGGCTCTTTTTTCATCTACAGCCACCGTGATCTGCCTGAATTTTCTGTAAAACTGGAAGGGTTCATCTCCAAGACGGTCTGCATCCGATTGATCATCAGCCAGCAAAAACCCTTTGGTTGTCCTCCCATAACCACGGCTCAATACCGCAGTTTTAAAATCCGTGCACAAAAGCCTTATCATCGTTTCAATAAGCGGAGATTTTCCTGTACCGCCAACATTCAAATTTCCTACGGCAATTACAGGAATATTGAACTTTTCAGATTTCAGCATGCCTGTATCAAATGCCCAATTTCTAACATGCGTTGCAAACCCATATATAATGGAAAATGGATACAATATTTTACGAAGCGAATTCACCAGCTCTAAAGTACAAAAATCCTAAGGGATGGATTAAAACGGAACATATTCAACAACTTCAAGACCATAGCCGATCATTCCAACGCGCTTACCGGAATACTTGCTATTTGATATCAATTTGATCTTGCTGATGTCCAAATCATGAAGAATCTGAGCTCCTATACCAAAATCTTTCTCATCCATCTTGACTACAGGTTTAATCTGTTCTTTGTTTTGCTGAACATTCTTTAAATGCTTAAGCCTGTTGATCAGATCAAATGATTGGTATTGCTGGTTGATAAATACAATCGCTCCTTTGCCCTCCTTATTGATCAGTTCAAACATTTTAGAAAGCTGGTCATCCGGATTATTGGTAAGGGTTCCCACAATATCATTATTGATCAAAGTAGAATTTACCCGAACGAGTACCTCATCCCCTTTTTTCCAACTTCCTTTGGTAAGGGCTAAATGCACTTGGTTATTTGTAGTTTGCTTGTATGCTCTCAGGCAAAATTTACCAAATCGCGTCTGCAGATTGAAATCTTCTATTTTATCGATTAGGGAATCATGCTGCATTCTGTAGGCTACAAGGTCTTCAATGGATATTATTTTGAGTTGATACTTCTCAGCCACCTTCATTAACTCTGGCAATCTTGCCATGGTTCCGTCTTCATTAAGAATCTCTACCAATAATCCGGCAGGCTTTAAACCTGCGATCCGGGCGAGATCAATGGCGGCTTCTGTATGCCCCGTTCGCCTTAATACACCACCCTCCTTTGCCCTTAGGGGAAAGATATGCCCCGGCCTCCCCAGGTCCTCAGCCTTTGTTGCTTCCTGGGTCAGTGCTTTTACGGTTTGAGACCGGTCATGGGCTGAGATCCCTGTGGTGCAACCATGGCCAATCAAATCAACAGAAACAGTAAACTGTGTATTGTGTAAAACCGTATTTTTTCCTACCATGAGATCAAGATCGAGCTCTTCACACCTTTTTTCTGTCAAAGGTGCACAGATAAGTCCACGGCCGTTCGTTGCCATAAAATTGATCATCTCAGGACTCACCATCTCAGCTGCCGCGACAAAATCACCTTCATTTTCCCTGCTTTCGTCATCCACAACGATGATCATCTTACCATTTCTTATATCTTCAATGGCATCTTCAATACTGTCAAGTTTAATCATCGTTTTCGTTCTATCCTCCATGTTATCCAGAATTATTTTTTTTCTAATTTAAATATTTTATTAAAGAAATTGATAAATGGCTGTAAAAATGCATCGACATTAAAAATGCCTTTGTCTTTTGTTGCACGTATCA
>CBDUAP010000070.1:0-13729 GCA_965365165.1 uncultured Flavobacteriaceae bacterium | reverse complement strand
GCAAGCTGGCGGTCGGCATTGACCACAACCATATCCTTTCCTTTTTGGAAATACCCCATTCCAAAAGCCTCTTCTGCCGAGGTGGCAACTTTGGCCATGGCGATATTGATAAAGGCGTCCCTTAACCTGTTCAATTTAACATCGTCTTTGCTCCACTGGTCTGAAACCCGCTTTGTCATTTCTTTGGTTCCTGCGCCCGCAGGTATAATTCCGACGCCAAATTCTACCAGACCTGTATACGTTTCTGCTGCTGCTACTATTTTATCAGCGTGAAGACCCATTTCACATGCTCCGCCGAAAGTCATGCCTCTGGGTGTGATCAGGGTAGGGACAGAGCTGTAGCGAAGTCTCATAACCGTGTTCTGAAACATTCTTGTGGCCATTTCCAATTCATCGTATTCCTGCTCAATAGCAAGCATGAATGCCATGGCAAGGTTCGCGCCAACCGAAAAATTAGCAGCCTGGTTCCCTATGATAACGGCTTCATATTCCTGTTCAGCCAGGTCAATTCCTTTATTGATGGCCTGAAGGACTCCACTGCCTATTGTGTTCATTTTTGATTGAAATTCAACATTTAAAATGCCATCACCTAAATGTTGAATTGAAGCCTCATTGTTATTCCAAATGGTTTTCGCTTCCCTGATATTATCCAATATGATGAAGGCATCCTGACCAGGAATTTTCAACTCTTTGCCAGATGAAATATCATAATAGTGTAAGGATCCGTTTTCTATGCTATAAAAAGAATCACGACCCTTATTTAGCATTTCCAAGACCCATGGGTTGGGATCAAAGCCTTCTTGCTTCATCAAATCAATTCCTTTTTTAACTCCCACGGCATCCCATATCTGGAAAGGACCGTGTTCCCATCCAAATCCCGCTTTCATGGCATCATCTATCCTGTAAAGTTCGTCTGATATCTCAGGAATCCTATTCGAAACATAGGCAAACAGGGCTGACAGGGTCTTTCTGTAAAATTCTCCGGCTTTATCTTTTCCATCGACCAGAACTTTGAAGCGGTCTAGCACTTTTTCCACCGATTTTGTTGTGTTCAAGGTGTCAAAATGTACTTTTTTAGAGGCTCGGTATTCCAGCGTATTGAGGTCCAATACAAGTATCTCACTTTTCCCGTTATCTTTGGTTGTTTTTTTATAGAACCCTTGTCCGGTCTTGCTTCCAAGCCAATTATTCTCAACCATTGTGTTGACGAAATCGGGTATTTTAAAGGTGTCATGCATTTCATCTTCCGAGGCATTTTGGGCCACGCCATTGGCTGTATGCACCAAAGTGTCTAGTCCTACTACATCAATGGTCCTGAAGGTTGCGGATTTTGGTCTTCCCAACAGCGGACCTGTGAGCTTATCAACTTCTTCGACACTCAGTCCCATTTCCTTGACAATGTGAAAAAGGCTCATAATTCCAAAAATTCCGATCCTGTTGCCAATGAATGCCGGGGTATCTTTGGCCAACACAGCAGTTTTGCCAAGAAACTTTTGCCCATAATCCATTAAAAAATCGGTTACCTCTTGCAGGCAGAACGGTCCGGGAACAACCTCGAAAAGTTTCAGGTACCTTGGAGGATTGAAGAAATGGGTGACCGCAAAATGTTTTTGAAAATCTTCACTTCTGCCTTCATTCATGAATTTTATGGGGATTCCTGAAGTGTTAGAAGTAATCAGCGTACCATCTTTACGGTGTTTTTCAATGCTTTCAAATACTTGTTTTTTGATATCCAGTCTTTCTACCACGACCTCAATGATCCAGTCAACGTCCTTGATCTTGTGCAAGTCGTCTTCAAGGTTTCCCGTTGCAATCCTCGAGGCGAAGGATTGATCATAAATAGGTGAAGGTTTTGATTTAAGAGCACTTTTAAGACTTTCGTTGACCAGTCTGTTTCTAACAGATTCGTCTTGAAGGCTCAGTTTTTTTGCTTTTTCCGCTGCTGTCAGTTCTCGTGGGATGATGTCCAGTAATAACACCTCCACTCCGATATTGGCAAAATGACAGGCGATGCCAGAGCCCATAATGCCTGATCCAATCACGGCTACTTTTTTGATACGTCTTTTTTTCATAAGAATGAATTTTAAAGCTTGGGATATTAGTCTTTAAATATTGATTTTTGGTTGATCAGTTCATTGATCAAATCAGTCACTTCAAAAAAATGATCAATTTTTTGTTGTGTAATATTTTCTCTGATGGTTTGGTTAAATCGCAGGACAGATTCCTTTGAAATGTCTCTTTTTTCCAAACCCAAAGGAGTAAGTTTGATCAGTACGCCTCTTCCGTCGTCAGGGTTTTTTTCTCTGTAAATCAACCCTTTTTCCTCCATACTATTCAAAGTTCTTGATAAACTGGTGGCCTCCATACCCATTGATGGACCCAGGGCTGTTGATGGAGTTCCTTTTTTGGAATCTATATACAACAGTGCCATTGCCATAGCCATGGTACTTTTGTGCTTTGCGGCCTGCTCATTGTAGGTTTTGGCTACAGCTTGCCATGTTGCTCGAAGTGCGTGATCAATCGATTTCTCCTTTTCCATGTCCAAATATAACAAAAAATACTATGCACGCATAATAAAATAAAAAAAATATGATATTTTAAAATAAATATTTGTAAAT
Source organism: uncultured Flavobacteriaceae bacterium (assembly GCA_965365165.1). Classification (GTDB taxonomy): domain Bacteria; phylum Bacteroidota; class Bacteroidia; order Flavobacteriales; family Flavobacteriaceae; genus Lutimonas. Next base: position 11,111 of record CBDUAP010000070.1, on the reverse strand, counting down.
TTAAGACTCAACAAAAAATCAAACTATCAAATTCAGGATATCTATGAAAATACGTGAATTAATTGGAAAAATTACATTGCAGGAAAATATTAGCCCCATTGAAAGAAATAAAGTCAATGGAAGTTTTGTGATCCATATTCCAAACCCCCTGGCTTCCTATTACAGCAGGTTTACCGAGGTGAACCGTCCCAATTCGATCGTATTTGTGACCAAGGAGGCAGTTTCCTTCGAGAGAATACTGAGAACAACAAAGATCATCAATGACAGTCGCAAGTTATCACTCAATGGTGCGAAATGCGAAGTTGGGATCGGAAGGAACAAATACAGCGGTATTCGCGTATCCGGCATAGAGCGATACACTGCCATTCATGATATCCAGATGGCTTATCGCGACCTGGGTTTTGATTTTCACAAAAGCGTGAAACTGAGCAAAGGAACCGATGCCCTGATCAGGGTAAATAAATTTTTTCACCTCTTAGATGTTGAGGATCAAATTTATCAATCGCCCAGCAACAAGGACAGGTATTACTTTGAAATCCCCAAACATTTGGATTGGGAAGAATTCAGGGAAATTACTTTTGATATCAAGAACAATATTTCCGTAACCAATTACGATATTGCCAAAGGTATTTTTTATGAGAAGAATGGCATAACAGATATGCTAAGAGTCATTAAGCCAAATATTACATTGGAAATGATTCATGAAATTCGCCAAAAATATCTGGATAAATTTTGCTAAGCCCTTTAAGCTGATTTTCGTATTTCATTTCACTATATTTGAAGTTTTAAAATTCTTTTATGGATCAAATTTTAATTGCTGAGAATGTCGTAAAGAATTATGGGAATTTCAAAGCTTTGAACAATGTCTCCATCCAGGTTCCCCGAGGTAGTATTTTTGGACTCCTGGGCCCCAACGGGGCTGGTAAAACAACTTTAATCAGGATTATTAATCAGATTACCATGCCCGATGAAGGCATGGTTTATTTTGATGGAGGTCCATTGGCGCCCGAAGACGTTCATTATATAGGTTACCTTCCTGAAGAAAGAGGACTATACAAGAGAATGAAAATTGGGGAACAGTCTTTATACCTGGCACAGTTAAAAGGAATGTCAAAATCTGATGCCAAAAAAAAGCTAAAATACTGGTTTGAGAAGTTCGATATAGGGCCCTGGTGGAATAAGCGGGTGGAGGAACTGTCAAAAGGGATGGCTCAAAAACTTCAGTTTATCATCACCGTGTTGCACGAACCCAAATTATTGATCTTCGATGAGCCTTTTAGCGGTTTTGATCCCATCAATGCGAATTTGATCAAAGATGAGATCCTCAATTTAAAAGAACAGGGTGCTTCCATTATTTTCTCTACGCATAGAATGGAGTCTGTTGAAGAATTATGTGAATATATAGCGCTGATCCATAAATCAAACAAGGTTTTAGACGGAAAACTGCTGGATATAAAAAAACAATTCAAGACCAATACTTTTGAAGTGGGATTATTGACCGAGGACCGTAATTCCCTGATGAGGAAATTGAATGAACGTTTTGAGTTAAGCGAGGCTAATTTTAAATCTCTTGAGGAAGACCTCAAATTGAATATCAAGCTGCAAGCGGGTGATTCTTCATCTGATCTGATCAGCTATTTGAACAAGGAGGGCTTTATCACACACTTTAATGAGGTGATTCCAAGTGCGAGTGATATTTTCATTCAAACCGTGAATCAGAATTCATAGTTTTCAGTCAAACATTGCATATATGAATAAATTAAAACTTATTATAAAACGAGAATTTTTTGCGAAGGTCAGAAACAAGACTTTTATCGTGATGACTTTCCTGAGCCCTTTGCTCATGATCGGAATGATTGGACTTGTTGCCTTTCTGACCAAAAGCAGCATTGAAAAGAAAAGCACAGTGGCTTATGTTGATGCCTCAGGAATTTTTGAAAGCAGTGATTTTCTCGAAAACAAGACCATATCATTTGAAAATCTTAGTGAAATAGGCCTGGAAAAAGCAAAGGTTCTTGCTCGCGAATCATCTCATGAGGGTCTTTTGTACATTCCTAACAACGAGGATATTGACCAAATTGCGGAGGGGGTTCAATTTTTTTCAGAAGAATCTCCCAGTATGATTACCATCTCGGCACTGGAGTCTGTGCTCGACAAGAAATTCGAGAATGAAAAGATGATAAAGCTGGATATTGATCTTGATAAATTAAAAGAGGCCAGGGTTGATGTAGATATCAAATTATCAAATTTCAGTGGTGTAAAATCATCAAAAATGATCAATGGAATCAAGATTGGAATTGGCATGGGTGCCGGATACCTGATCATGATGTTTATTCTGATCTATGGAGCGATGGTGATGCGAAGTGTGATCGAAGAAAAAACGAGTCGGATCATAGAAGTCATTATCTCTTCGGTCAAACCCTTTCAATTGATGCTTGGGAAGATCCTTGGTACGGCGGCAGCCGGGCTCACACAGTTTATCATCTGGGGTATATTGCTGGTATTGATATTTGTGGGAAGTTCCTATTTTTTGGGAGTGGATCTTGCCTCTAACGGAATGGGAGGACAGCAGATGGCCATGGAACAAATGAATCAGATGGCTCAGGATGAGACCCAAATGATCTTTACAGAATTGATGAATTTACCCCTGATCAGCACTTTTATCTATTTTATTCTTTATTTTCTGCTGGGGTATTTGTTGTACAGTTCACTTTATGCTGCCATAGGCGCTGCTGTTGACAATGAAACTGATACACAACAGTTCATGTTACCTATCATGCTCCCTTTAATGTTGGGTGTGTACATTGGGTTTGCCACAGTAATCAATGATCCCCATGGTACGGTAGCAACTGTTTTTTCCATGATTCCATTTACTTCACCTATCGTCATGCTGATGAGGATACCCTTTGGTGTTCCGTGGTGGCAAATCATGATTTCACTGTTGCTGCTGATGCTCACTTTTTTGGCTGTGGTGTGGATTGCGGCCAAGGTTTACCGTGTTGGGATATTGATGTATGGAAAAAAAACAAATTATAAAGAATTGATCAAATGGATCAGGTATTAAAGCCGGTCCGTTTTTTAATAAACTAAGATGTCAAAAATATTAATCATAGAAGATGAAGCTTCCATCAGGAGGGTACTGATCAAAATCATAATGAATGAAGACAGTTCTTTTGAAGTAGATGAAGCTGAAGACGGCCAGGAAGGACTTGAAAAGATAGAAAATTCAGATTTTGACCTGGTACTTTGCGATATAAAAATGCCAAAAATGGACGGGGTCGAAGTGCTTGAAAAAGCACAGGTGATCAAGCCTGAAATTCCTTTTATCATGATCTCAGGCCATGGTGAACTTGAAACTGCGGTGAGGGCCATGAGGCTTGGTGCTTTTGACTATATCAGTAAGCCGCCTGATCTGAACAGGTTGCTGAATGCCATCAGAAATGCACTGGATCGTAAAAAATTGGTAATTGAGAACAGCAGGTTAAAGAAAAAAGTAGATAAAAGCTATGAAATGATCGGCGATAGTCCGGCCATGAAAAAAATAAAGGAGATCATAGATAAAGTTGCACCTACTGAGGCCAGGGTATTGATTACGGGCGAGAACGGAACTGGCAAGGAGCTGGTGGCGCATTGGTTGCATCAAAAAAGCGGACGCTCTCAACATGAAATGGTTGAAGTTAATTGTGCTGCAATCCCGTCTGAATTAATTGAAAGCGAATTATTTGGACATATAAAAGGGTCTTTTACAGGTGCCAATAAAGACAGGGCGGGAAAATTTGAGGCAGCAAACGGCGGTACTATATTTTTGGACGAAGTCGGGGACATGAGCCTTTCTGCCCAGGCGAAAGTATTAAGGGCACTTCAGGAAAATAAAATATCAAGAGTGGGCAGTGACAAAGACATCAAAGTGAACGTTCGCGTTATTGCTGCCACCAATAAAAATTTAAAGAAGGAAATTGCCAAAGGAAAGTTCAGAGAAGATCTATACCACCGTCTTGCCGTAATTTTGATCAATGTACCCTCTCTCAAGGACAGAAAGGAAGATATTCCTTTGCTGGTGGATCATTTTGCCAAGCTGATTTCCAGTGAACACGGCAATCCTCCCAAGAATTTCAGTCAGGGGGCAATTGGTCTATTGTGCGATTATGATTGGACGGGAAACATCAGGGAATTGCGAAACGTAGTTGAAAGATTACTCATACTGGGGGGTGATGAAATCAGTGAGAATGACGTAAAATTATTTGCAAATAAATAGTCCTTTCAGACTGTTTTCAATTCGCTTCTTTGATTTATTTGAAAGCCTTTTTTTAAGGTTTTTCACGGTAGGGCCCTTTCCTTCTGTATTCGGACAAGAGTTTTTTGTTAAAATCCATTTCTGCCTTGTACAGTTTCAATAATTTTTTTGCCGAGAGCATCTTTGACAAATCCTTATACAATTTTTCTTTGATTTTAATGATTTCTTTTTCGTTTTGAATCATTTCCGCCAAAAAGTCATTTGCTTCTTTGTCGTTCAGGGCATCCATGCCTCCTTTTTCTTTGATGCGGTTTTTTTCTTCTTTGACCTTCAGCACTTTTAATCTGAACATGGCCTTATCATAAGTATTATAGACTGGCCAGAATTTTTCAGCTTCTTTGACACTTAAATCAAGTTGCTGTGTAATATGAGCAGTTTTGTAGGCCCTGATCCTTTCCCTGTGGTTTTCCTGTGCCTTGATCATACCCGAAATACCGAGCATTAACAGGAGCGTCATCATAAATCTATTCATTTGTTTCATTTTGTAAAATTATATTTTCAATATCTTCGTTGGCGATGTAGGTCTCTACCTCTTCATCGGTGAAGTCATAATCTGCAAGATCCAAGTCATTATATACCTCTGCCACATCATATGAATTAAAGCTTACAAGATCAGCATCTATCCAGGTCTCAATTTCTGAACTGTTGATTTCTGATAAATCCAATTCGGAGGGGGCTACTGCCACATTCTTTATGGCGAAGAAGAGTAAAAAGGATGCCGCCACAGAATACCAGATCACCTTTGAGTTTTTGTTAATTGGTAAAGAAAAGACCCTTTTTCCGAAAGACCCCATCAAGTATGCGTCATCTTTTTGAAAATATCCCTCCGGCACTTTAAAGCCACTGTTTTTGCCAATTTTAAAAAGCGCTTTGATCTTTTGAGAATCCTTTTGGAACAATCGGGACTCCTTTTTTTGATCAGAAAGTTCATCAGTGATCATGCCCGCTGAAATTTTGTTTTCAAGAGAATCAAAATATCCTTCAGGCAGATTAAACCCCGTACCGGAGTTTTTCATTTTTTCAAGAATGTCCTTTTCGTTATGATCCATAATATCAGGTCTTAATTCTAATCTTTCAATAAAAACAACTCAATCTTTTTTCTTGCATGGTGATAGGACGCTTTAAGTGCTCCCACCGAAGTATCCAGAATTTCAGACATTTCATCGTATTTTAAATCGTCAAAGTATTTCATATTGAATACGATCTGTTGTTTATGAGGCAATGTTATGATCGCTTTTTGCAATTTTAACTGAATCTCATCACCGTCAAAATAAACGTCAGAGCTCAGGGCTTCAACCTGCTTCTCCTGAAGGGTTTTCAGATCCAGGCTCAAATGTTTTGCTTTTTTATTCAAAAAAGTTATGGATTCATTGGTTGCGATCCTGTACATCCAGGAATGCAACTTGCTGTCACCATTAAAGCCATCAATGTGCCTAAAGACCTTGATAAAAGTATTTTGCAGGACATCATCAGCATCATCGTGATCCATGACAATTTTTCGAATGTGCCAGTATAATCTTTCTTTGTGTTTTGATATCAGCGTTCGGTAAGAAGCTTCCCTCGTTGAGGGGTTCTTCATCCCGGCAATTAAAACGGCTTCTTCAGGCACTGTTTTTATTTTTAAGACTATCAATAGAGAGAATGGTTTAAAGGTCCTAAAAAAAAATGAAATAAACTGGTAAGGTTTTCTTAAAAGCGCATGGCTATTTTTAAATTCAGTACCCTGCCGGTCAGATAATTGGGTATAGCAACATAGCGACTGGAAGACACATCTTTTACCCAGGTGTTGGTAATGGAATTTTGGTTGTCGAACATATTATACAATTCAAGACCTGTTGATAATTGTTTGAATGCTTTAAGCCATTTTTTCCTGGAAGGATTTTGGGCATCCACGAATATATACGATATTCCAATGTCTGAGCGGAAATAGGCTTTGAGTCGATTTTGGTACAAATAAGGGTCTGCATATGAAGGGGAACCACCCGGTACGCCTGTATTGTAAACGAGATTCAGATACATTTTCAAGCTGGGGATGGAAGGTACATAATCCTGAAAGAGCAATGCCATTTTCAGACGCTGGTCGGTCGGACGCGAAATGTATCCGCGATCTTCTATATTTTCTTCCGTCTGCAAATATCCGATGCTGAACCAGGACTCAGTTCCGGGAACAAATTCTCCATTGATTCTCAGGTCAATTCCTGCGGCATAGGCCACTGCGTTATTTCTGGCTCTGTATCTGATTTTGACATTGTCAATGGTAAAAGGATTGACGTCGTTCAAGTGTTTGTAATAAATTTCACTAACCATTTTAAAAGGTCTGCCCCACATGGCAAAACTGTAATCATGCCCGAAGACAATATGTACTGATTTTTGGGCCTTTACCTCAGGATGAACCACGCCCAATGAATCTCTTAATTCTCTGTAAAAAGGAGGTTGATAATACAATCCACCCGAAATTCTGAAAAGCATGTCTTTTTCCCAGTTTGGTTTGATGGCAAACTGTGCCCTTGGGCTGACAACGGTATGGCTGTCTTCTATGATACCATCACCGCTGATTTTCCAATTTTGTGCTCGTAACCCAATATTGTACCATACCCTGTGATCACCAATACTTGAATTTTTGCTCCATTGTCCAAAGCCCGAGATCCTGTTGATCTCAACATCATTTTCTGCGTTGACATTAATGTAAGGTTCAATCGCTTCGTCATAAGGAGTGTAGGGTTCATCATTCCCCGGATATAAGTGAGGTGGGCGCAGCGAAAAACCGGAGGAATCGATCACCTGCCATTCATTGATCCTGTCTTTTATATTTTCATGCTGGTATTTGGCACCAAACTCAAAAAGGCTTGAATTTTTACGCCATGTACCTGATATTTTGATATTACTGATCTGGGCCTGCAGATTATTTCTGGCATGATCCAATTGTGATCCAATGGACTGGATAAAGCTGACATCTCCAAAATTATCAGATCCAAAATCAGCACTAACCTCTCCAAGTCCGTAAAAAGAAAGAATATCGTAATATTCTTGTTCTTTGGTGTTGTAAGAGGAGGCTGTCAGTGAAACAGAAAGGTCTTCAGTTACTTGGTAATTTCCTTTTAAGGCCCCGAACAAAGTCTCGTAACGGTCTTCTTCTTTGCCCTGGTAATTCACAACCAGTGACAAAGGATTGGCAAGGGTTCCAAAATTGGTCTGTCTTGATCTTGGCGTAAAATTGTAATTATTTAAGGCATAACTTCCCAAAAATTCTATGGACACTTTATCGCTCAGATCATAAGAAAGATAGGTCTGTACATCTGTGTAATTAGGATTGAAATTGGCGTCGATGTCACTATTATTCAAAAAGAGGCTGTTGTTTCTATACCGGCCACCAACCAGAGCCTTGAATTTTTCATTTTTTGAAAGACCTTCAATAGTCAGTGAGCCGCCAAGTAAACTGGCTTCTAAAGACGCCCCGAAATTTGAGGGTTTACGGTAGGTGATATCAAGTACAGAAGAAAGTTTGTCTCCGTATTTGGCTTGAAAACCTCCGGCGGAAAAGTCAACATTTTGAGTGAGTTCTGGATTCACAAAACTAAGCCCCTCTTGTTTCCCGGATCGCACAAGAAAAGGCCTGTAGATCTCTATTCCGTTCACATAGACCAGGTTTTCTTCAAAACTTCCACCCCTCACATTATACTGCGTGCTGAGTTCATTGTTGAAATTCACTCCCGGCAAGGTTTTTAAGACACTTTCTATTCCCTGATTCGCGCTTGGAAGGGTTTTTACCAAACCCCTGTCAATGCTTATCATCCCTTGTGCATTTGGTCTGTTGTCAATGATGATGACTTCATCGATGGTCTCTGTTTTTGTGTAGAGCCTGGGCGAAAAGTAAAGTGTTTTCCCTTTTTGAACACGAAACGACTTGGAAAAGCTGTTATATGCCACATGGCCAAATCTTATTGTGACATTTTTACCGGCAGGAATGAACAATTTATAGTTTCCGTCTTTATCTGAAACAGTTCCCAGATTTCCGATGCTCACGGTGGCATTTTCAATGGGCCTGTTAATGCTGTCAAGAACTCTGCCTTTAATGGTAGCCGTTTGTCCGGTTAAAAATTGTACCGCGAGGCCAAAAAGAAAAAGAAAGAGGTATTCTGTTTTCAAGGGATGATCGAAGTTTAATTCTTTTTGTTAAAAGTCGCTGTAAATGTAGTTGAATTATTTACATTATCGGTAACTACTACTTTTAAATTGTGTGCTGTTCCTTCAAGAATTTTATCTTTAAAATCGTAAGTAAGCACGTTGGTCTTTGGGTTGTAGGCCATTCTGATCCATTGTCCGTTCAGGGTACCTCTAAAGGATTTAATTCCAGATCCTTTGTCATATATTTTAACTTTAAGCGTCTTGAATCGCGTAATCCAGTCTCCATTTCTAAAACCTATTCCAGAAACAACAGGATTTTGATTATCAGTATTTAATGTATATTCACCTAAGTTTTTACTTAAAGTGTATAAAGTGTTTTCTTTTCTTTTCGTACTCACATAAACAAGTTTTCCATTTCTATTTTTTTTAGCAATGTACATTTGATCAATCTCTTCTTTGGTATAATTGGAAACATCAAATGACAACCTGAAACTTTTATGAACCGGGACTGTACTGTTATGCAATTTTACCATTCCATTTTCATTTGAAAAGTCAAAATAAAAATCTTCGTAGAAGATGTCTTTCGGAAAATAAACGCTAACTAAGGAATCCCTTAAATGATTCACCTCGCCGGCTTTAAAAAAATATGGGGTTTTTTCTATTTTTTTCTGAATGACGATGGAATCCTTTCTACCCAGGATCGGTACAATCAATTTGGTTTTGTTTCCTTCAAAATCCCTGGCTATGATCGAAACGGTATATTCCATGCTGTCTTTGATCTGAATAAATCCTTTTTCAATTACTTTGTTATAGAGGCTAAGGTTATTCTTTTCATGTTCAATAAAACATTTTTGTATCCTTGTTCGAAGCAGGGCATATTTCTCATAATCTATGTAGGAATTGATCCACCTCGATTCATCAAAAGCAAAGCGGTTTGCAGTGAATTGAAAGACCCTGTTTCCGTTGACCTCCATTTCAAGTTTGTATAAACCATTTTTATTCAAAGCTCCGTCTAACCTGTCATAGGCATTAATACCAAAGCCTATCGTACCATGGGCATAAATCTGATCAGCAAGCAGATCACCGTCATATTGACGGTTGAATACCAGCTGGACATTCTTGTTGGATTGATTGACATGTGAGTTTTCATCTTTGGCATAAGTAAACGCAGCTTGTATGGTTGGATTCTTATGGTCCGGAATCTTTATGCCAAAGAGCATCGGATTCAAAATATTTGACTTGGTATCTCTTATTTCATAATGTAAGTGGGGCCCTCCCGAACTGCCGGAATTACCACTCAGAGCGATCATTTCACCCTTTTTTACCTGCAGGGTTCCCCGTTCAGGATACAACCTGATCGTAAAACTTTCTTTTTCATATTGTTTCTTCCTTACATAGGCATCTATTTCTGGTGAAAACTCTTTTAAATGAGCATATACCGTTGTGTACCCATTGGGATGGGTGATATAGAGGGCATTTCCGTAACCCCACAAGGAGACATTGATTCTCGAAACATACCCATCGGCTGAAGCAACAACTTTGAAGCCTTCTTTTTGTTGGGTTTTAATGTCAAGGCCTGAATGGAAATGATTGCTGCGTAGTTCTCCAAAGGTGCCAGAAAGAACAAGAGGGATTTCCAACGGATTCATAAAATAGTCGTTAGGGTAGTTGCCCTGTGAAAAGGCTTTGCTTATAATGAAAAGAAGGAAAAGTACCGGTATAATTTTACGCATAATGTCGCTAAAATAGGAATAAGCTCTGATACAAAAAAATCAATAATTTAAATGATTAAAATTCAATTAATTGTCATAGATTTATTTGAATTATATCAAAATAGTTGTTTTATACCAACAGGTATATTAAATTTGTTGCAATTGTTTGATTCTTTGGGTTGATGAATAAATTATTTGAAATAGTGAATACGCTGGAAGCCAAGCTTTCAAAGATATTGAGTAAATACACTGTTTTGCAGCAAGAAAATTTAAAATTGCTGCAGCAAATAAACAATCTTCAACAACAGTTAAATAAAAACCAGGCAATGATTGATGACTTGGAGAAAAAATATGAGTCATTGAGAGTGGCCAATACAATTGTAGGCAGCAAAGAAGATAAACACGCTACCAAGCTTAAAATAAATACATTGATTCGGGAAATTGATAAATGTATCGTGCAATTAAGTGATTAGAATATAAAATGATTAATAATCTGAAGATCAAGGTAACCATAGGAGACAGGGTTTATCCGTTAACCATAAAAAATGAAAGCGAGGAAGAAGGAATCAGGCTTGCGGTTAAGAAAATAAATGAAATGGTTAAAAATTTTGAGCAGAATTATGAGGTAAGAGATAAGCAAGACGTATTGGCCATGTGTGCCCTTCAATTTGCATCTCTTCAGGAAGTTAAAACCGTTCATGAAGATCAGGATTCGAGAAAAGTAGAAGAAAAATTACGGGAATTGAATGAATTATTGGATTCTCATATGACATAAGTTCTTTAAAAAAACAATTACTGCCTACATTAGTTATTTGTTTAATAAACTCAACACTATCAATTTAAAAAGGATGAGTTTTTAAAGTGAAAGCGTGCCTATTTAAACGATTTATTCGTTATAGAATTGGATACTTGACCTTTAAGTTAGTCCTAAACTTGTTAAAATGGAGTTTACAAAACCGTAACCGATGTAGGCTTTTTTT
>CBDUAP010000069.1:0-13789 GCA_965365165.1 uncultured Flavobacteriaceae bacterium | reverse complement strand
CCGGGCATGTTTTTGATATGAACATCCTGTTGAGGAAAAGGAATTTCAACGCCCTGCGCAGCAAATTCATTGTAGATTCCAATCGAAATGTCACTTTTTGATTTGAGACCTGCTTCGAAATGCACCCAGTATCGCAATTTAAAATTCAGGGAACTCTCTCCAAACTCACTGAACAAGGCCTGTGGCTCAGGATATTTTAAGGCATCATGATTTTTTGCAACCTCATCGGTAAGAATTTTCAGTATTTGATTCGGGTCCGAGCCATAAGTGGTACCAATCAAGATCTCAATTCGCTTGATGCTGTCAGACAATGTCCAGTTGATGAGGTCATTGGCAATTAAATTATTATTTGGAACAACCACTTCAGCCCCATCAAAAGTAACTATGCTTGACGATCGGACCCCTATTCTGTTAACGGTACCAAGAAGGTTATTGACCTCAACGGTATCCCCGACGTGTATAGGACGCTCGAATACGAGTATCAAGCCTGAAACAAAATTTGAAATAACCGTCTGAAGGCCAAAACCAATACCCAAGCCCAGAGCACCGGCCATCAAGTTAAATTTACTCAAATCTATACCCAAAGATGAGAGTGCTAAAACAATACCAAACGCAATCACAAAATACCTGATCACCAACGAAATTGCAGCAGGCACTCCCTTGGGCAGTTTGACAATTTTGATAGAAACCTCTTGGCTTTCAAATAGAAAAGAAATGAGGCTCGTAGTCAAAAATGAAACCGAAAGGATGAATAAGAATCGTAATATGTCACCCAGGGAAAACATAATACTCCCTATCTGATAAGGTTCGTTGAGCAGATCATTAAAAAACTGCCTGATCGGAGCGAGCAGGTCGATCATTCCAAGAAAAAACAACAACCAGAATACAAAAGCCAATACCCTTATGACAAAAAGTACCTTGATCTCCAGCTTAAATTTCTTTTCATGATCAATGGAATCACTTGTATTGTAGTAGCGATGGATCAAACCTGTGCTCACCCCCCCAGCAATCATCAGAATTCCATAAAACATAAGTGTAAAAACGCCACTCTGGGTCGTTATTTTTAAAGTAAGGTCCGTTAAATTGGTATAGCCCAGAATATTGGATACAACTGAAATAAGCACGAGGATATAAATTATTGGCGTAAGCCGTATCAGCAACATCCCAAATTTTCCTATTTTCATTTTTCGCATCTCAAGATATGGATGGGTAAATGCAAATAATACAGCTGAAACAATAAGGGCCTCTAACAACAAATAAATCCTGTATTGTGGGGAACTAAACCAAAAGTATGTTTTTGCCGAATCCAATATAAAGAACAAAACGACGAAATATATGATTTTCTTAAAACGCTTATACATGTAGGGCTTTACCACCGGAATTGCAAAGATCAGGATCAGAAGTCCCAAAATGTTATTCAAAAGCATGGGGAGGCTCTTAAAAAATGCAATGGCTATCACCAGAGACAAAAAGATACTGCTCTCGATGGAATGGTTCAATATGATGTCTTTCGCATTTTGCAGATCACCATCTTCTTCATTGAACGCATATTTCTCAAATGTTCTTTTCGTCAGCATGATGAAAAAAACGATACAGGCAACAACCAGTACAAAAAGATACATACTGCTTTCACTTGTTCTGAAAAATTGAGTAATACGGTCAAAATTATCGGGTATGGACTCCACTTCAGCCTTTTCCGCATCACTTTTATCAGATGCTGTAAAAGATGTTTTCCACAAAGGCGGGTGACGCAAATGAAACAAATTATAAACTTCTGACTCCTTCAAAGTCATCAGCTCATCTATTACCTGATCAACAGAAATTTTTAGCTTGTTGATCTTGGTTTCCAGCAAAAGATAATCGTTATTCTGATCGACAATATACTTATGGATTTCCTTAAAATCATTCCAAACCACTTTCACACTGCTCAAAACTTCTAAAGGCACTTTTTTTGAAGATGCATTCTGATAGGTCAACTCCCAGATACGTTCATTGAACTGAACCCTTTCCAACAGAATCAAATTCCTCTCATTTACCCCGTTTATCTTAGATTCCCAACTATTGAGCTGATCATAATAACCATCCCATTTATTGCTGGTATTGATAATTTTTTGTCTGTTAGGGTTGGCTTTCATAAAGGCCTCCACATGCTTTCTTTCAACCTCAATGAACTCGGCATAGGCAGGATAAAGTGAATCGATCTGCAATACATTGCCTTTTGACCTGATCCTTCTGTTCACATCCTTGATCTCAAGATTCGCTTCTTCAATTTTTTGTATAATATTGATTACAGGAATGGCCTTAGGCTGAACCCTGGTCGAGTCAATCAAAGTCCCGGTTTGTTTCAACTGTGCAGCAGAATACAAAGGCAAAAGAAGCCAAAAAATCATTAAAAAAACACTCAAAAAATTCTTATATCTGGTATTCATGAGATTGGTAATGGACACTAAAAGTAACAAATTCGCTTATTAACTCAAATATTATTTTGATATGCTCCTGTATATTCAAATCCCGAGAAACTATTAGATCCGGGAAATTGGTAACAACGATTTTTTATCACTATAAAACATGAAGTATTAGAAGCACAAGCAGTTCAATTTTTAAATTCAGGTTTTGTCTCTTTCATATCAAATGTATTCGAAAGTCCATCAAGATAGTTTTTAAAATTCTTATCCTGAATTCCCAGTTTTTTCCTGACCCTGTATCGTCCCGTTTCAACACCTCGTACTGATATGTTGAGCAATGGAGCAATTTCCTTATTGGAAAGGTCCATTTTTACAAAAGCACACAACCTCAATTCCCGTTTGGTCAATTCTGGATTGATTTTAAGTAACTTATTAAAGAAGTCTACGTGAACTTTTTCAAAATTCACATCAAAAACTTCCATGTATTCTTCGCCGATTCTGTGTTGCCTGATTTTAGAAATCAAATCATTTATGGTCTTTCTATGCCCGGACTGACTGACGCTTTTACTCAACCGCCTTAGTTCATCAAATACCTCAAAAATGATCTCTTTTTTCTTTACCAGCAACATGGTATAATTAGCAAGTTCCATTTGCTGCGATTTCAAATCTCCTTCAAGTTTTAACTTTTGTTGCTCAACGTGTTGACTTCTTTGTTTGAGTTTTAACTGTTCAATTTCTAGTTCCAGGAGTCTTTTTGATCTCAGGGCAGCATCCTTTTCCTTTTGAATTTTCTTCTTAACCCGCCTGCCAAAAAGAAAAACAGTAAAAAATATGAGCCCTCCCATGAAAAATGTGAAAATTACATAAGCCAAATTGGTTTGATACCAGGCCTTAGGTATTGAAAAAGCATAGGCCGTCATTCCACCTGTTTGTCCATTCATATTTCTGGACCTGACTTTGAAGACATACTCACCAGGTTTTAAGTAAGTATATTCTTTAAAATTATTATCACTCCATTCTGACCACCCATTATCTATATTCTCAAGTAAATACTGGTATTGTTTTTTGACCGACAGGGAAATTCCAGGTGTACAAAATTCAAATCTGATCATATCCATTTCATGAGATAATTCAGGCTTTGTTTGAACAGGTAATTTCAACCATCCTTCAATTCCATCAGTATGATAACTTATTCCTGATAAGGCAGTTTTCAACTTTTTATTTACTTTTTTTTTGGTTTGGTAAAGGTATAATCCATCATTGGCACCAATTAGAACACGGCCATTTGACAGGGGTTCAAAACTTTCCATACTACGATTCAACTTCCCTTTAAGATTGAGAAACAGGCTTTTATGAATAGATACATCCTTGTCATCCGTAGATTCAAAATAACCAAATTGATCATTTTGAACAAACCAGGTACGGTCTTGCTGCTTTAAGATTTTTGTAGTATTGAATTGAGGATCCAAAATCTTGTTGAGGGGTTCGAAAGGAACAAATTGATTTTTCAGCTCGTCAAAGCTGAAAATACCTGTGTTCGATGTAAAAATGATATTGTCGCCATATCTCGTAACATTGATATTATATGGAGAATCGAAACCATTCTTTTCCGTGAAATGTTCGAGGGCATAAACACGGCTAAGATCCTCTGTTAATTTCAACCTGAATACACCCTTGTAACCATGACATACCCAATAGGTGTGATCTTCATTACCTTTTATGATATCCCGACTGGACTCCTGAAATCCCAGTAACTTTGGCCCTGCCTGCCATGAATTATCTGTAAATTTTAGTGGGTACAATCCATTGTAACTCGCAGCCAAATAAGTCCCTCCACTATCTGAAGTCGGTAAAATTTTCCAAAAAGAATCATTGACACTTATGGCTTTGGGTATGCCATTGTCCAGATAATACAATCCGTTGTGACCACTCAGCACGATATGTCCTTCATGTTTTTGAACCGACCAGACCTGACCATCAAAATCCGGTATTTTTGAGAATCGAATCCTGTAATTTTCTGAATTTTTAGCACTTAAGTCCGAAACAAACACTCCGGTATTTGTCGCCAGATAAAGTTGGTTCTCATCGATAAGAATATCGTATACTGATGCCTTATCAAACAAATGAAAATCAGGCAAATCAAACTCTAAAAACACCAGCCCGCTGTTGGTCAGCACCCAGAAATTACTCCCTGTCTTGTAAAAAGACACAATCGTTGAATTATTAATTTTTTCAAACGCGGGATGGTTTTTTGTTATATCACCCTCCTGAGTCAATACAATGATTTCTGATGCCTGCGTACCAAAAAGGTAATTCCCGTCATATTTTAAACCTGCTGTTAGTTCATTGACCTGATCCTTAAAAATTGACTTCCATAAAGAAATAAGGCCTGTTTTTCTGTTGGCGGCATAAATTTTTCCAAATTTAGTTGCGATATAAAGTACATCCTCGTCATTTGAGGGCAGTAAGGCAATGGTATAATTCAAATCAGCAGGCTTAGAAGATAAAAAAGACCTGAGTTGCAACGATTCCAAATCCAATTCCATCAGGCCATTTCCATAGTCCATGACATAAAAACGGCCATCCACCATTGCGGAATAGCTAAAAAAATTATTTGGCTTGATATGAATAGCCGTCCCTTCAGTAATAATAATCAATTCACCAAAAGATCTAAAAACCAAATACCGGTCAACAGCGTGGGCCTGCCACAAATAATCGAGGTCTTTGTCTTGTACCTTTAAATTATTTTTAATGGATTCAAAGTAAAAACCTCCAAGTGAATCTTTCTGAACCTGCCCTATTTCGTTGAACCCACCCGCATAAATTTGACCTTCCTCGGACCTCACCAGACTTGTAGCTGGTGAATTGTTTGGTAAAGGGACTTTATACCACCTTTCACCATTGAATACCAATACCCCGTCATTGTTTCCAAAATACAATATTCCGTCCTTATCTTCTGTCATTGAATAAAATTGTTCATTAGACCGAAAATCATGACCCGTGAAATTGGTTCTTCTAGGATTTATATTCAAATCTGATTCCAACACTAATGACTGGGAAGCAATTTGAGTATGGCTCAACCACAAAATAAAATACAACAAATACTGAATAGGTTTACTCATATTTATACTTTAAACAAGGTGTATGAAGCGTGAATATTAATACTTCATTACTTCAAATGTACCAAAATTATATCAAAAACAATTTATTTTTATCAACTGATTTTCAATGTTTTATAGGATTTGACGTACTAATGAAGTAATCAGTAAAGCAGGTGGCGTAATTTAAGTGTACCCCTTTTCTATAGTGAAAGCATTTTCTCTTCTAAATTTGATCTAAATAATCACATCAGATATGAAAAACAAACTACTCTTATTGATACTATTCTTAACATCGGGTATACTTTGGACCCAGAATTTGAAAACCGAAGGAAAGAAGTTGGTCGATAACAGCGGAGAAGAAGTGATCCTGAGAGGAATGGGGCTTGGAGGATGGATGGTTATTGAAGGATATATGATGCAGTCTTCTGAGGTCGCTGACACCCAGCACGAATTCAGGGAAAGACTCATTGAGCTCATGGGAGAATCGAAAACGGATGAATTCTTTGATGCCTGGCTCAAAAATCACGTGACCAAAGCAGATATTGATTCCTTGTCTAAATGGGGCTTCAACAGTGTCAGACTGCCCATGCATTACAATTTATTCACGCTACCCATTGAAAAAGAACCTGTTTCAGGCGAAAATACATGGCTTGACAAAGGATTTAACATGGTGGATGATTTACTTCAATGGTGTGAAGCAAATCAAATGTACCTGATTTTGGACCTTCATGCGGCCCCTGGCGGACAGGGAGCAAATGCGGCAATCTCAGATTACGACCCTGACAAACCTTCCCTTTGGGAGAGCGAAGAAAACCGAAATAAAACTGTTGCCCTCTGGAAAAAGCTTGCCGAGCGTTACAAAGACGAACCCTGGATCGGTGGCTATGACTTACTCAATGAAGTCAACTGGAACTTGACCGGCAATGCCATGTTAAGAGAATTATATGAAGAAATCACCAGAGGCATCAGAACTTACGATACAAATCATATTATCTTCATTGAAGGGAACTGGTTTGCAAATGATTTTACCGGGCTCACTCCTGCCTGGGATGACAATATGGCTTACAGTTTTCACAAATACTGGAGTTTTAATGATCAGGCTTCCATACAATGGGTCCTGGATCTTAGGGAAGAATTCAATGTCCCGCTATGGATGGGAGAAGGCGGCGAAAATTCGAATGTTTGGTTTGAAGAGGCTATCTCCCTGTTCGAAGAAAATGGAATTGGCTGGTCCTGGTGGCCAATGAAGCGAATCGAAACCATCGTGGGGCCCTATTCCATAAAAAAAACGCAGGGCTATAATGATATACTCCGGTATTGGAAGGGAGAGATAGCCAGACCGACTGAAGAAGTTGCATTTGCCGCTATGATGGAATTGGCCATCAATGCACGCAGCGAAAATTGCAACCTTCAGAAAGACGTGCCGGATGCTCAAATCAGACAGGTATCAAGCGATGAAACCAAGCCCTATGCATATATTGAATTCCCGGGAATCTTACACATGTCGGATTATGATATGGGTAAAAATAAAATAGCTTACTATGACATTGACGCTGCAAATTATCAGTTGTCCACCAATCAATTCCAGGCCTGGAATTCAGGATGGGTTTATCGAAACGATGGCGTAGATATCGAATCAAATACAGATGACATCAACAGCAATGGTTTTCATCTGGGTTTTATTCGAAAGAGCGAATGGATCAACTATACTATAAATATTTCAGAATCGGGTAAATACAGACTTGACACGCGCGTCGCTGCTATAGAAGACGGGGGCAGGTTCCATCTTGCGTTAAACAATGAATCCATAACACCTGTGCAAGAAACTATGAATACAGGAGGATGGGATCAATTTACAACGCAGCAAATTCATGATGTAGCCCTGGAAGCAGGAGTGCATCAACTCACTTTTCATGCCGATGGTGATATTTCTTTTAATATCAGCAGTATAGAATTTATTCGTATCGGGTCTGCCGAAGATATTGATTTTTATGCCCTGAGCGGCGATGTATCCAATGATGAAACAAGCATTGAAATCATTGTCAATCAACCGATTCTTGCTGAAACCTTGAATGGAACTACTCAGGATTTTACCTTATGGGTCAACGGCATTGCCAAAGCTGTGACAGAGGTTGGTCTGAAAAAAGACAAAGAGCGCACGATTATACTCAATACAGCAGATTTAATCACCAATAATGATGAAGTTAAAGTTTCTTATGACGGCACCTCCATCACTAATAAGACCGGGGTCATACTCAATACTTTCAGCAATCTGGAGATATTCAATAATCTTCCTGAACGATTTTTGATACCGGGCCTGATTGAAGTTGAACGATTTTATCAAATGTCAGGACTACAAACTGAAGAGACTACAGATACCGGTGGCGGCGAAAATATTGGTTATACTGATCCGGGAGATTATGCCGATTATTTGATCAACGTTAGCGAAACAGGGAATTTTGATCTCAAGGTAAGGATCGCTTCAGAATCTCAGGCAGGAAAAATAGGAATATACCTGCTACAGGAAGATCAAACTGAGACCTCCTTATTAAACCTGGATCTTCCCGTGACAGGCGGATGGCAAATCTGGGAAAGTATTACCGGAACCATTAACCTCTCTGAGGGAAGTCACGTTTTGAGAATGCGGGTTCTTGAAGGGGGTTTTAACATGAACTGGATAGAAATAGCTTTTCCGGACAGCGATAATGACGGGGTCACTGATGATATTGATGATTGCCCCAATACAGAAATAGGCGTTGAGGTAAATGAAAAAGGCTGTGAAATACCGAACCTTCCTGCGAACAACTTTACAATAAAAGTCGAAAGTGAAACCTGCAATAACAGCAATAACGGGCGTATTTCGATCTCAGCATTAGCAACATATAACTATACCGCAAACTTATCAGGCCCTGATCAAGCGACAAATTTGTTCACAGAAACAACTGTGTTTGATGAACTGGAGGCCGGAAGCTATCAAATATGTCTTTTCCCTCAAGATGATCCTTTACAGGAGGTTTGTTATACTATTATAGTTCATCAACCTTCGGATCTGCAAGTCTCTACTGCTGTCAATGCCGAGGCACAATCAATTTCACTTGCCTTGTCAGGTTCAAAAAATTATTATATCAAACTCAATGACCAAGAGTATTTTACCTCTGACAGTAATATTGTACTGCCTTTGCAAGCTTCAAAAAACAATCTCAATGTCAAAACGGACCTGGATTGCCAGGGCGAATACCAGGAAATCATTTCAATATCGAAATCCCCCTTGATTTATCCGAACCCAATATCCGGTGGATTATTATTCGTGAACCTTGGGTATGAGAAATCAGTTGATGCAAGTGTTAGCCTTTACGATATGACGGGAAAATTGATCTATTCGGAAAATAAAAAAAATGTAAAGGGTTCGTTGTCAATCGACGCATCGAGCTGGCCAAATGGCATTTATATTATGAAAGTCTTAAAAGATGACAACCTATTCAACTACAAAATAATTAAATAATGAAAAAGTTAGCTTACAGTTTAATCATTTTAATTTTCACCTTGTTTCCAGGTTGCGGAGGTGACGAAGGAACCGAAACGATTGCCCCGGGAAAAGCAAATCTTCTTTTTCCGGTCAACAATACAGAATGCAATGAAGGAAATGTTCTTTCAGACACACATAGTGAGGTGCTATTCGAATGGACGGCTCCTGTTGGTGCAGATTCCTTTACTCTAAAGGTTACAAATACAGATGCAGGCACTACACAAACCATCAATACGAAATTAACCGAAATACCCGTCAGAATTCAACGAAGAGCACAATTCTCCTGGCTGGTTATTTCAAGGAACACAAATAACGCCCAAGCTACCGAAAGCAATACCTGGAGGTTTTATAATGCCGGACCGGCTGAAATCAACCATGTACCCTATCCTGCAGAATTAGTTGCTCCTGCGATGGATTCAAGGGTCAAAGAGGGAAATATTACCCTTGAATGGAAATCCAGCGACAAGGATGGAGACATTGCCTCTCATGAGATCATGATGGGCACCAGTAATCCTCCAACCACGCTTGTTGGATCTTCATCCAGCAATACTTTTCAACCAACGGTCTTGAAAAACCAAACCTATTACTGGAAAGTCATCAGCATTGACCTCGCCGGTAACAGATCGACTTCACCTGTTTTTAAATTTCATGTTGACCCGGCAGATGGCTCCGCCTCTGCCGAAAATCTCATCAAGGATAGTGAAATGAACGATAACGGAAGCTGGAACTACAAACAGCTTTGGACCGGAGACGACAATAATGTGGAACATGGTTTCGAAAATGGTGCCTTTAAATTTAAATCGGTTGATGGCGTTACCCATTCCAATGCCGTTTTATGGCAGGAAGTTTATGTAGAAGTTGGCAAAACCTATAATTTCAAGGCAAGGGTAAAAAGTGAAGGCACTACAAACTCCTGGCTGGAAGTATATTTTGGCAAGCAAGATGTTGCGTCAGCAGGTGACGATTATACAGAAGGCGGAGCCGAAATTTTCATAAAAAGTTTTGGTGACGGAGAAAATTGTGGGATCGATGCATTCGACGGTGATATTCTGGATGTCGCCTCTGGGGGGTGTCCCCTGCCTGCGGATTCTCTGCTGGATTCGGATGGTAACGTCATTTTTTCGGCAGAAGATCTGACGAGCAACGGAACGATTATCGTCTTGTTCAAAGCAGGTAACTGGGATGGCAACTTCGGAACGGGAATTTTCCTGGATGATGTCATCTTAAAAGAAGTAGAATAAGCCTGAAAAGGATTTGTTTGATTTATGTTAAAGAGCCAATTTCAATAATATTGGCTCTTTTTTAATGCCAAAAAATGGTCCTGCCATTTCAATCCTCTGCCTTCAGGGCATCATAGGCCGCAAACATGTTGACCTGGGCCTCGTTCAGGATAAAGCTGCTTACTTCCTGAAACTGGGTTTCTGAATTGTCAAAAAAGATTTCTCTGCGCTTTTTAAAAACAAAATTCATTTTTAAAACTTTTCCCATAGAGCGGTTGTAGTTATCCAGTGCCTCTTTATCTATTTCGACAAAATTGATGCAGTCGAAAAATTCGGCCTCCCGCCCGTACATTTCTTTGACCATTTCATTGAGATAATATTTTACGACATATGCATTGTCTTCAATATCCATTTCAATGGTATGTTTGAATTTAGCCTCCAGCACATCAGCCATTTGACTCCTTTTGGGATAAAGTTCTGTCCCTATATTTTTATAAAGGACTTTTACTTCTCCTTTGACCCTCATAAAACCTTTGTCTAAATCCAGGGTTTCAATGGTGTCATGAGGTGTTCTCTCAGTATTTGAATACCAGGATTCCATGCGCGACATGATTTCGGATTTACTCAACCCTTCAGCCTGAAACACCCGCGAAACGGATTTTTCCTCAATGAGGTAATCCTGGGCCTGCATAAGGTTTATGACCAATAAACAAAACAGGATCAAAGCATTCAATCTATTCATTTTTGTTATTTTGTTTGTATATGTTTATAATGGCTCACCTTTCAAATTTCACTTTGAATCAATCAGAACATAATAATTTTAAATTCCATTTCTTGACAAGATTAGCACTTTACTAAAGTTCCGGGTTTTTGGTTTGATTTATTTCAGACCTTTAAAAAAGTTTTAAACAAGTTATAAAACTAACTCGCCTTTCCACCACCGCCAAATAAAATCCCTGCTCCAAGTACAAAACCAAAGTCGTACCATCCTCCGGTATTATTGACCGCGTATAAAGCAATATCATCGTTAAAGAGACTGTAAACAAATGAGAACGGCGAGATAATTCCATGCCATAAACCTCCCCAAAAACCATAGAGATCATTTTCTAAACAAGCATCGAGAGGCAGGGAATTTGCACATCCGGTCAGAAAAAAAAGAACCATTGCCATCAAAATTATTCGGGTAATTTGTTTTTTAAATTTTTTCATCATGATCATTTTAAAGCGTTTAAAATTTACGA
The DNA here is from genome assembly GCA_965365165.1 of uncultured Flavobacteriaceae bacterium. Classification (GTDB taxonomy): domain Bacteria; phylum Bacteroidota; class Bacteroidia; order Flavobacteriales; family Flavobacteriaceae; genus Lutimonas. Next base: position 2,296 of record CBDUAP010000069.1, on the reverse strand, counting down.
ATTTGAGTTTAGAAAAACAACGTATTTTGGACATTGTATGGCCATTTTGGTCCAAATTAATTTCAATTGATTAAATTTAGGGAATTAATTCATTTAATTTAACACAATAAAATCCCCTCTTATGAAAATTACCAACAGAATTCTATTCTTATTTGCGCTTTTATTTTGCTCTTTGAACTATGTTACTCTTGCCCAGACTGAACACACTGTAACCCTCAATGTCAATACAGGAGAGATTGTCAAGCCCGACATTGGCCCTTATTGCAATTTTGGGCAAGCTGATGATGTTACAAACGAAGACTTTACCATATACGTTAGAAATGGAGATACCATAAGATGGGTGGGTGTATCTACCTCGTCTGAAAATGACAGGGTTGAGATTCATTCGATTAACTACCAGGGAGGTAAAAATGTTTTAGGTGCAAATGTTCTGAACGGCGTCGATGGCGTGGTTACCGGAACCGTGACAAATGCACAACAAGGTGATGAAGAAAAATACATTGTGTATTTTAAGGTTTTTAACAATGGTACACAACGAAACGGGATGTTCCAGATTGACCCTAAAGTTAAAATAGTTGAGTAATCTATTTTACCCGGAATGAAAAACCAGGCGAAAGAAAATAAATATTCCATGTCAAAATTTATTTTGAACAAAGCCTGTGTAACCATAGGCTTTTTTCTTATTTCATTCATGCATCTTTTCGGCCAGAATCAAAATATTATTGACAGCCTCGAGCAGGTTTATACCAGTGGCCAATATGAACAAAAAGAGCAACTCATTATCTTGGACCAATTGGTTACCGGCCATAAGGATTTTGAAAGGGTTTTATTTTTCTGCGAAGAGCTTCTTGACAAAAGTCAAAAATTGGACTCTTTACAATATATGTTCACAGCCTGGCTGCAAAAAGGGAATGCGCTTACGCGTAAAGGAGATCTTAGCGAAGCCCTGGAAAGTTATTTTCAGGCAGCCGAAATAGCATCAAAAGAAAAAACCAACTTCAAACTAGGGCTTGTTAAAATAGCCATAGCTGACGTGTATTCCATTATGGAAAATCATGAAAATGCCGTGTTTTATTATAAAGAAGCCATTACAATTCACAAAAATAATGACAGTCTACAGTATTTGGCCTCTGCCCTGGAAAATCTGGGAGATGAATATTTGAATGTCGCTAAACCCGATTCTGCCCTGTTGATGTTCGAGCAGTCAGGTCCGGTGTTTAAAAGATTAGGCTATACCGAGGGGATTGCCATGAACATTGGAAACAAAGGAATTGCGTATGCTCTTTTGGGCGAGGATCAAATAGCAAAAGATGAAATTAACCATGCTATTCAAATGTTCGAGAAACTGAACAATTATTATCCCATAACGGTTTTTCTCACCTATATGTCAGATCTTTATTTGAACCAGGGTAATTGGGAAGAGGCACGTGCATATGCGCAAAAAAGTTTGGATATGGCTCAAAAATACGGGCTTAAAGAAGAGATCAGTGCCGCTAATTTACAATTGTCAAAGTTATACGAACAGGCCGGTGATTCAGACGCATCTTTAAAATATTTCAAAAACCATATTGCTTACAAAGACAGCGTGAGTAACATTACAGCCGTTCAACAAATGGCCAATATCAGAACAAATTTTGAGATCTCTCAAAAGCAGTTGGAGGTTGACCTTCTCAATGAGCAAAAAAGAAATCAGCGGGTCGTTGTGATCGCTACCATCATAGCACTGGTGTTGATATGTATCGTTGCCATAGGACTGTTCAGGCGTAACAAGTTTGTGGAAAAAACAAAATTGATCATAGAAAAAGAAAGAAATAGATCTGATAAATTATTGCTCAATATACTCCCTGAAGAAACTGCTCTTGAACTCAAAGACAATGGAAAAGTAACACCGAAAAAATTTGATTCTGTTACGGTAATGTTTACTGATTTTGAAGCATTCACGAAATATTCGCACAATCTTACACCAGAGTTATTGGTAAAAAGCGTTGATTATCACTTTTCAAAATTTGATGAAATCATTGAAAAATACGGTTTAGAGAAAATCAAAACAATTGGTGATTCCTACATGTGTGCGGGAGGATTACCCTTTCCCAGTAAAGACCATGCTGAAAAAATGGTGCAAGCCGCATTTGAAATTAACGCGTTTATTAAAAATCTAAAAAAAGCTGAAGTTCGTGAAATTTCCCATTTTAATGTCCGCATTGGCATCCACACAGGACCTGTAGTAGCCGGAGTCGTGGGAATCAAAAAATTTGCCTACGACCTCTGGGGGGATACGGTCAATATCGCCAGTCGC
>CBDUAP010000068.1:0-13806 GCA_965365165.1 uncultured Flavobacteriaceae bacterium | reverse complement strand
AAAAGATCGATGCAACTTACAAACGTGGTATCTTGAAATTAGTTTTGAACAAACTTCACAAGGATGAAATCACTCACAAAAGAGTGATAGAAGTTCATTGATCATGGAAATAGGGAGCTTGCTCCCTATTTTTCCCTAAGTTTAAAATTTTAAGCATTTGAAAGTTATGAAAAAAGAAGTTCAAAATATTTATGATTTACATGAACAGAGTGTACAATGGATCAATGAAATAGAATTTATGGCCGACGAGGAGGTCTTTCTGGAGCACTTGCTAAGTGCCCATTTTCTTGATCTCAGTTCTTCAAAACTGTATGACACAACACAAAAACTGATCAGGAAACTAAAGGAATCAGGAAATCTTGGTAAGGATCTTATGAAAAGGATTCTTGCTCATAACAAACATGTGAGTGTCGTCATTGAAACTTTCAATAAGGAATATGACAAAGAAATTGATAGAGAGCATCAATCCATTAAAAAAGACCTGGACAGTTATGTTTTAAAATTCAGATTTGTTAAAAAGAAAATATTTAACATTATAAAAGAGATCATGAAAGATCACAAGCAGAAATTATTGATCAATAAAACATGATCTAATTTGTTTTTCCCCCTCTGTAATCTTAAATAGGCTGTTTTAGCAGCCTATTTATTTTTGCCTATTTTAAAAATAGAAGATTCCAGCGGACTGAGATTTATATGAATTTTCCCAATACCATCCTGAACATACAGGTATCCATTTTTAGATGTTTTCAATTGGTCCTCAACAAGATAATCCCCATCTTCCAGTTGCCATTTACTGATCAGATCGGCAGGAACAGAAAGATCCAAATCATATTGATTCGATTCATCAAAATTTGAAACAATGATCAGCTGTTCCTTTTCAGACCATCTTGCAAAAGAAAATATCCGATGGTCATAGCTGTTATTCTGATCTTTGTTGTAATAGTGGATCTCTTGATATGCACCTGTCAGGGCATCACTTTGAATGGTGAAATTCAACAGGTTTTGATAAAATAACCTCAATTCTTTTTCTTGTTCTGAAAGCCGGCCACCATCAAATTTTTTGTTATTTGTCCACCTTTGCAAAGAAGGAACCCCTATATAATCGAATATTGAGGTTCGTGTAGGCGATCCGAATCCCGCATTTTCGGCGCCTGGTTCTCCCAGTTCCTGGGCGAAATACACCAGGGTTGGAGAAGTGCTGATCGTGGTTGACACCACCATAGCAGGCTTTCCTTTTGCCGCCGATCCTGCAAAATCAGGGCTTGCAATCCTTTGTTCGTCGTGATTCTCAAGAAAATGAAGCATATGATGTTCGATGTCAGACACTTCTTTTTGAACTACAGGGATGTGATCAGTCCAGCCATGCCCCTGCACAATGTGCTTGATACTGTCATAAAACCCCACCTTGTCATAGAGATAATCCATTTTTCCCAAATGAATGAAATCCCTGTACAATCCCGGATTATAAACTTCGGCCAATAACAGTGCATCAGGATAGGATACTTTGATGGAACCATTCATATAACTCCAGAATTCAACCGGGACCATTTCGGCCATGTCATATCGAAGGCCGTCAACTCCTTTGCCAAGCCAGAATAATGCGATATCCCTGAATTTATTCCAAGAGTCGGGGATATCTTTATTTTGCCAGAATTCATAATGGGCCAGGTGGTCTTTGTCTTCATATCCTTCGGGAAGGCTTTGAAAGTCTTTTGTACCGTCGGGTCTTACCCCATAATTTATCTTAACGGTTTCGTACCAGTCATTTTGATCGGGTTGCGACAATCTCGATCCATTTCCGGTCCATTTGGCCGGTGTCTCATCAAATTTGCCATCTGCAAGCGGGTGCTTTTCGCCTCCCAGCGGGAGATATCCATCGTTCCATACGGGAACCTTAAATGATTCTCCTATGATATAATAGAAATTATTATTTCTGGCATACGTAACGCTGTTATCGTCATGAGCGCCAAAATCGCTGACGCCTTCAGGATTATTCCTGCCTTCATATTTCCGGGCAATGTGATTGGGGACAATATCAATAAGGACCTTCATGCCATTGTCGTGGGTCCTTTTGATCAAAGCTTCAAATTCCTGCATGCCACGAGACGGATCTGTTGCCAAATCAGGGTCCACACTGTAATAATCCTTTACTGCATAAGGAGATCCGGCCCGACCCTTGACAACGTCGGGGTCATCATTAGATATGCCGTAGGCTTCATAATCTGTTATCATGGCATGGTGCAATACGCCAGTGTACCAAATATGCGTGACGCCAAGTTCTTTTATTTCCCTCAATGCTTCATTGGTAAAGTCATCAAATTTTCCAACACCATTTTCTTCAATGGTGCCCCAGGGTTTGTTGGTTTCATTTTCATTTCCAAACAAACGCGTAAACACCTGATAGATTACTTTTTTATGGCCTTTTGTGGTCATCTTAACTTGATTTTGCTCCTGTTGTTTTTCGCAGCCGTAAATAACGGCAAAGAAAATGAATAATAAAAAAACTCGATTTGTTTTCATAAAGCGGTTTTATTGACTTTGGACTTCCATCAAGACGATATCAAAAGGCGTGTCAAACTCAACAAGGCCCTTTTGGACCATCGCCTCCTTACCCGAATAGGCATCTCTCACCAAAGTCTTGTCAGCAAATACATTAGCAACATTCAGTTTTTTAGGACCTTTATTAAGATCAAGCCCGATGAGCACCTGATCCTTATATTCATTTTTGAAGTAGGTACGTTGAAATAAATAGGGCGCCTTACTGATCATCTTATGTTTACCAGCACCCACAGCCGGATGGTCTTTTCTGAACTTACCCAGTTTTTGCCAGTGGCTTAATACCGCTTGGGTGCTTTCATCGCTGTCAATGGCATCCCAGTTCATGTCAGAACGAAAGGTTGCATCACCTTGTGTTCCTTCATGGATCAGGTTTCTGGCAGATTCATCTCCATAATAGATTTGTGCAGTTCCGGGCGATAACAATAATTTAGTGCCCGCTTCCAGAGTTCGGTTTCTTTCTTTGTCAAAAGGATTGGCGTCATCATGTGAAGTGACATAATTAAGTACCTGAAATCCTGAATTCTCATCGTTGAGTACTTGGCTGTAAGCATTAAAAAGTTCTTCATATCCCATATTGGCACTTTTTTTGAATTCAAAATTGATCATGCTGTCAAATCCATGGTCATAGTAATTCACTTTGACGTCTCCAAAATCAAAAAACTGTCCTGAAGAGATAATGTCATAATCATACACCTCACCCACCATATAAAATGGATTTTCATCCAAAACCTTTTCCGGATTTTGACCCTTCCAAAGGGCAAAAGCCTCATCGCACTCTTTTTTGAATTCAGCCCATACGGCCTCTTCTATATGTCTAACTGTATCTGCCCTGAAACCGTCAATCCCGTAATCTCGGATAAAATCTGTCAGCCATTTAATGATATAAAACCGAGGGGCTCTTGGGTACCCTGTTCTTTCAAAAAAGGCATCTAATTCAGCCATTTCTTCATCATACCTGCCTTCAGCCTTCCATTTGTTCACCAGTGAAACAGGCAGCTCAACGTTTTCATTCGATTCTGTTAAAACGTCTGGCAGATTTTCCACCAAAGTACATTTTACGGCTGTTTCATAAGAATTGAATTCACATTTTGGCGCTGTTCTGACCCACTCATCAGGCCATTGTTGATCCATATCGGTTACAGGGCCGGTATGGTTGATCACGGCATCCATTACGATCCTGATTCCATTTTCATGTGCCAGCGAAACCAGGGCTGCCAGATCCTCTTTAGTTCCGAAATTCGGGTCTAGGGAGGTCCAGTCTTTTGTCCAGTATCCGTGATAGGCGTAAGTAAACCCCGTGCCTTCATCTGTGCCTCCGTGTACCTGTTCAACCACAGGGGTAAACCAAATGGCGTTCACACCCAGTTCCTGAAAGTAACCCTCCTTTATTTTTTGAGTAATACCCTTGATGTCTCCTCCCTGAAACCCTCTTAACGGAGCAGTTGGCAAGGTTCTGTTAAAATTGAGATCATTTGACGTATCCCCGTTATTGAAACGGTCTGTCAATAAAAAATACAGATTGGCATTCTCCCAAACGAAAGGCACCTCAGAATTGACCCCGACGTTTTCTTCAGGCACAACTTGATCATATTTTTTACAAGCTCCTGTCAGCAGCAGGAGTGTTAATCCGATTAGGGTTAGATTCATGTTCATAATTATTTGGATTTTAATCTTTTATTAAATGTTATATAACCAGTAAATGGCGTCTTTAAATTCCTGTCGCCATAATTTTTCATCATGTTCTCCACCTTTAACAACTTTTGACTGGATATAAGAAGTCTGATAGCCACAACTTTTCAATTGATCAACTATTTTTGTCATCGAAGGAACCATGTTTTTTGACTCGGCGTCACCAGCCATGAAATAGAGTTTTGATCCGTTTTGTTTACAGTGATCTCGGTTGAACTGAAAACTTTCCGGTGCCAGTTCAAAGGAGGCCGAAAATATGGCCGCCTTGCCGAAGGTCTCGGGATATTTCAATACAGCGTAATGCGAAATCAACCCTCCCAGGGAGCTTCCCATAATACCGGTATCCGTGCTTTTTGTCAAGGTCCTGTAATTCTTATCAATAAATGGCTTTAAGTTTTGAATAATAAAGTTGATGTATAAGTCGCCTTTTCTTTCAGTTTTATAATTCTTCAGGTTCCATGGGGAATATTCGTCAATTCTGTCAGGCCCTCCATTATCAATACCAACGACGATGAGTTTTAAGTCATATTCATGATATAGGGCATCAAGGGTTTCATCCCCCTGCCATTCCCCTTTATACGACGTTTTTTGATCGAAAAGATTTTGTCCGTCGTGCATATAAAGCACCGGGTAATGTTCCTGGCTCGATTCATATCCGGGAGGCAGATAGATCCAGACCTTTCTTTTTGAAGACAATTGTGGCATTTCAAATGCTTCGGAGAGAACAGTCACATTTTTGCCTGCGGTTGATTTACCCACCACAAGGTCACTCCAGTTTTCAATTGAAAAATAACGTACCGGCTGCGATTCGTCAATGCGTATCACTCGGTTGTCTATCTGATTCCCGGTGCGATCAACTTCAACATTGCTCCAGGATCCTCTAGTGAATTTGAAAGAAAAATCTTGGACATGCTCTGGCAGGGTAATTTTATAAGCCCCTTGATTATATTTCAGTTCATAGGAATCCTGCCCACCGGACCAGCCTTCAAAATCTCCGGAAATAAAAATTTTGGCTTCTTTTGGAGTATTTCCAGGCAATGATTGAATTACCAGGGTGGTTTGCCCCATCAAATAATTGATCGACAATACGCAAAAACCGATGAGGAAGTATCTATTTGAACTTCTGAATGACATATTATTTAGCAGTAGTTAAAATCGTCGCTTTTTTTCCTTCAAGCATCATTGAATCTTCCCAAATGACTTTTTCACCAGTGAGCACATTTCTCATTTGTCTTTCATCTATCCCAATCTCTTTGAATTTAGACAGATCCAGTTTAAACTCAAAATCATTTTTATTTAGTATCAAAACCACGATTTCATCATTTTTAATTCTAAACAGGACATAAATACCATCTTTTGGGGAAAAATGAACCGTTTCACCTTCATGAATGATTTTATTGTTTTTTCTAAACCTTAGCAGGGTTTTTAAATAGTCCTGCATGTCTTTTTGATCTGCCGTCAGGCCTTTTCCATTAAAAGCATTTACAGAATCTCCGGACCAGCCGCCTGGAAAATCCGTTCTGATCAATCCATGGTCCCCGGGTTTGTCAGAATTTTGCATCAATATTTCCGTACCATAATAAATTTGTGGTATTCTGGGCAACATCAGCAAATAGGCCAAGGCCATTTTTGTGAGGGAAGCATCTTCACCCAGTTGGGTATGGATCCTGTCCATGTCGTGATTGTCGGGAAAGATCATGATATCTTTAGGACTGGGGTAATGAAAATCATTGGCCAGTCCCTCATAGATCTTAATAAGGCCTTTATCCCATTTTTCTTCTTCTTTCAGGGCTTCCGAGATGGCACGCTGCATCGGAAAATCCATGCTTGATCTCAAGTTGGATTCATACCCGTCTTGATTTTTCGCTCCCTTTTGCCAATAACCGACCAATAACGGATTATAGCTCCATTCCTCTCCAACGATACTAAAATTGGGATATTCCTTCATAATGGCACCGGCCCAATCTGACATAAATATCTTATCCGGATACGGATACGTGTCTTGGCGAATACCACTTAACTGCGCCGTCTCTATCCACCAAATGCTGTTTTGGATCAAATAGGTTGCCATGAACGGGTTGTTCTGGTTTAAATCAGGCATCGTATCTGCGAACCACCCGTTACTCATACCAATCGCATCAATTTTAGCCGCATAGAGATCCTGGTTCGTGGTCCTGCGATGGTTGGAGTACATTGGTTTCTTGCCCGTTTCAAAATTTGACTGGTCATTGACCCAATCTTCAAAGGGTAAGTCTTTCATCCACCAGTGCTCGATTCCGCAGTGATTCGCGACCTGGTCCATGATGAGTTTAACTCCCATTTTGCTTGCTTTTGAAGATAGTTCTGTGTATTCCTTCAATGTGCCAAATCTCGGGTCAATGTCATAAAGATCCGTAATGGCGTAACCGTGGTATGAGAAGTTGTACATATCGTTGGTCAGCAGGGGACAGGGCCATATCGCGGTAAATCCCATATCTGAGATATAAGAAAGGTGATCGGCAATACCCTTGATGTCACCGCCGTGTCGTGCATAGTCATTTGATCTGTCTGTTTTCGCCTCTTTTAACCCTTTTACAACATCATTGTCAGGGTTCCCGTTCGCAAAACGGTCAGGAGTGATCAGATAAATGACATCAGAACTGTCAAAACCATAAAATTCCTCTCCGCTTTTTAATCGTTTTTTTAAGGTATAAGGGGCTCTAATTTTTTTTCTTTTCCCTGAATTCAGAACGATTTCAAAGGTTCCAGGTTCCGTCTGTGCTTCTATGTTCAAATCGATAAACAGATAATTGGAACTGCTTCCTTTGTGTACACCCGTTATATGCACCCCCGGGTAAACAATCTCAGGTTCCATAGATGAAATGTCCTTTCCCTTAAGCAACAATTGCAGGTGGCCATTTTTAAAACCCACCCACCAGTTAGGGGGTTCAACCCTGTCTAATTGAGCTGTAAGGGCAAAACAGTTGATCAGTAGCAGGAATAAGACAATTCTTTTCATAGGATAAGATTAAAAATTAAACAACGACAAGATCCTGATTAAAAATGGTTATTTCTTTACCTGAAACAATGATCGTTACAGGCTTGTCAGATTCATTATAGAACTTACAGCTTTCATGGTTCTTGAATACCTTTATCGTGTGGTCCCGATATTTGATTTTGAAGGAATAAGATTTCCATTTTTTAGGTATTTTTGGGTCAAATGTCAATTGATTGTCGAAGTTTCTCATTCCACCGAAACCCTGTACAATAGATAGCCAGGTCCCTGCCATACTAGTGATGTGCAGGCCTTCATGCACCTCATGGTTATAATCATCAAGATCCAGTCTGGACGTCCTTAAATACATTTCATAAGCCTTTTCATTTCTGTTTATTTTACTGGCCAGAATGGAATGGACGCAGGGTGATAAGGAAGACTCATGAACTGTAAGCGGTTCATAGAAATCGAAGTGTTTTTCGATCAACTTATCGTCAAAGCGGTTTTCAAAGAAATAAAAGCCTTGCAGCACATCGGCCTGTTTGATATAAGGTGACCTCAGTATACGGTCCCAGGACCATTTTTGATTGATGGGTCTTTCTGATTTTGCCAAGCTGGCTGCCGGCATCAATTCCTTGTCAAGAAATCCGTCTTGTTGCAGGTAAACTCCGTCTACTTCACTGTAAGGGAAATACATTTGACCCGCCACTTCAGCCCATTTTACGGTTTCATCTGATTCCAGGTGCGTTTTACCAATAATTCGGTTGTAATCCTGAGGATATTTCTCTTTGAGTAGCTCCAGATTCTCCAGGGCATATTCCAGACACCATTTTGCGAGATAATTCGTATACCAGTTGTTATTGACATTGTTCTCATATTCATTTGGCCCTGTAACCCCAAGAATCACAAACTTATCCTTGTCTTTTGAAAAATTTGCCCTTTGCTCCCAGAATCTTGCAACGGCGATCATTACTTCCATTCCATAAGATGCAATGTAGTCAACATCACCTGTATAGTTTACATAATTGTATATGGCGTAAATCATGGCTCCGTTTCTATGAATCTCTTCAAAGGTGATTTCCCACTCATTATGGCATTCTTCTCCGTTCATGGTCACCATAGGGTACAAGGCCGCACCATTTGTAAAGCCCAGTTTTTTTGCATTTTCAATGGCCTTGTCAAGTTGGTTGTAACGATAGATCAAGAGATTTCTTGCCACATTATGATCCTTGGTACTCATGTAAAAAGGAATACAATAGGCCTCCGTATCCCAATAGGTGCTTCCTCCGTATTTCTCTCCTGTGAATCCTTTGGGCCCTATGTTTAACCTTGAATCTTCTCCCGAATAGGTTTGATTGAGCTGGAAGATGTTGAACCTGATGGCTTGCTGGGCCTTGATGTCACCATTGATCACAATATCTGCAGTATCCCAGATCCTGGACCATAATTTTTTCTGTTTTTCCAGAAGCAGGTCGAATCCTATTGCAGCAGCTTCATTCAATTTTTGGGCTGACACGTAGAAGAGCTCTCCAAGGGGATGGTTCATGGATTGTGTATACCCCCCGTATTTGACAATTGAGAAAGTATCACCCGCGTTTACTGATTTTGTATAATGGCAATGTATACTTTTCTCTGTTGAACGTGTTTCTTTTTCAAGTGTGATGGAAACATCATTTAACAGGAAGACCGTTTTCATTCCGGTACAAACATGAAATTCTGTTTTTAATGTTTTTGACGTGATGTAGGCCTCGTCATCATATATTTTTTTGTCAAGGATTTCCCAGAAGAATTCATCATAATTAGAGTCTTCATTCAAAATACCCGCATCAAGATAAGGTTCAAATTCAATGTTCCCGTTAAAGTTAATCGGTGTAACACTGTATTTGATGACCCCCACTTCATTAAGTGCCATGCTCAGGAATCTTTTCACATGAATTTTAACCATGTCACCATCCTCAAACGCCGCAATAAATGACCTCGTCAAAAGGCCGTTTCTCATATCGAGCTCCCTGCTGAAATCAATGATGTCACATTTATTGAGATCCAGGTTTTTCCCATTTATTTTTACACCTATGCCTATCCAGTTCGGGGCGTTTAATACTTTGGCAAAATATTCCGGATAACCATTTTTCCACCAGCCCACTCTTGTTTTGTCAGGATAATAGATACCACCGATATAGCTTCCCTGAAAGGATTCGCCACTATAATATTCTTCAAAATTGGCACGTTGGCCCATGGCACCGTTACCCAAACTGAAAATGCTTTCTGATGCTGTTACGTGTTCCTTGTTAAACCCCTCTTCAATAATTTTCCACTCGTGAGGTTTGATATAATTTAAATTCATAGATTTTGATTTAGTCAATCAATTGTGATATATAATCAATAGTCAGTTCGCTTGTGTCTTTTAAGACAAAATTTGATTCGTTGAGTACCTTTTTGTCACCAATGCCCAGACTCGTCATGCCTGCGCGGTTCGCGGCTTGAATTCCTGCCTGTGCATCTTCTACAACAATACAATCTTCAGGCATCACCCCCAGCTTTTGAGCTGCAATCAAAAAGACCTCCGGATCAGGTTTGGCAGTACTCACATCATTGCCATCTACTATGGCATCAAACAGGCTGATCAGGTCAAGTCTTTCGAGAATCAAGCGGGCATTTTTGCTGGCAGAACCAAGTGCAAAAGGGATATGAGCAGATTTCAAATAATGCAGGACATCCGTAATACCTGGTAATATTTCCTCTTGATCCATTTTCGCAATATATTTCAAATATTGTTCATTCTTCTCTCGGAGTAATTTGGTTTTGGTAGCTTCTTCAAGGTGTATATTGCCTATCTCCAGAAGAATTTCCAATGAACGAATCCGGCTAACGCCTTTTAATAGTTCGTTTTGCTCAATGGTAAATTCAAAGCCCAATTTTTCTGACAGTTCTTTCCATGCCAGATAGTGGTATTTTGCGGTATCAACGATAACACCATCCAAATCAAAAATAAATGCCTTCTTGCCCATTTTTATGCTTTTTTTGCGATTACCTCGTCATCAACATCCTTGACCTTGGCAACCAGAGCTGCTGCGATCAAAAAGGAGCACCCACTCACAACCAGGGCAAAGACAGGGTTTCCGCCGTAAAAATATTTTACCATCGGACCTCCGATCAGTGCATTGATAATTTGAGGAATCACGATGAAAAAATTGAAAATTCCCATGTAAACGCCCATTTTTCTGGGTGGAATAGATCCCGCAAGAATCGCATATGGCATGGCCAAAATACTCGCCCAGGATATTCCTATGGCGATCATTGAAAGAATCAGCCAGTTTTCATTGGGGGCAAAATAGATTGAAATTAATCCCAGTCCACCAATAATCAAAGAAAAGGCATGGGTTTTTTTACGTCCCAGTTTTTTTGCTATTGCCGGTAAAAAGAAGGCGTACACAGCCGACACCGCATTATAGACCCCAAAAAGGATCCCTACCCAGTCACCTGCATTTTGATAGGTGGTACTCTGGTTGTCTTCCAGAGCCAAACCATACACGTGATGTGCAATGGCAGGGGTAGAAAATACCCACATACCAAATAGCCCGAACCATGAAAAAAATTGTACCCAGCTCAATTGTCTCATTGTAACCGGCATATTTTTAAAATCTGTGAAAATATGCATCAAGCCGGCTTCTTCGATGACCTCATCTTCCTTGATATTATTGATCAGGTCCATTTCTTCAGGAGAATATTCTTTCGTGGTGAATACGGTGATCAGGATACTGATGATCAAAACACCGGCACCAATGATAAAAGATAACATCAGGCTCAGAGGAACATGTCCCGCCTCTGCTGTATTTGAAATGCCCACCCAGTTGGTTAAGACATATGGAAGCCAGGATCCTAAAACTGCTCCTATTCCGATAAGGATGGTTTGAACACTAAAACCAAGGGTTCGCTGATCACTTGGCAATACATCGGCAACAAGTGCCCTGAATGGCTCCATGGCAATGTTGAAGGATGCATCCATAATCATCAGCATTCCTGCACCTACCCAGAGTGCCGGCATAAAAGCAGTGAACATACTGGCATTGGGCATTAGTACGAGCCCAATTGAAGCAAGAAGTGCTCCTGTCAAAAAGAATGGTCTACGTCTTCCCAGTCGTGTCCAGGTCTTGTCACTGTAATGACCAATAATGGGTTGAACAATCAATCCTGTGAGAGGGGCAACGATCCAAAACCAGGAGAGTTCATGAACGTCCGCGCCAAAAATTTGCAATACCCTGCTTGCATTGGCATTCTGAAGTGCGAATCCCATTTGTATGCCAAGAAACCCAAAACTAAGGTTCCAGATTTCCCAAAAACTGAGTCTTCTTTTTTCCATAATTATATTTTATTATCTGATAAGTTGATTTTATGTAAAGCAATGATTTTACTGACGAAAGTTAACAAATTAACTTTAGTTCATCTTGGGCATTGTCTTATATAAAATGATTTAAGGAAATGATCAGGGATCTAACCTTATTAGTGAAGAATTAAAAAATTAGCAAGTCGTGAAATATTTACTAATACAGGGCAAATATATAAAATTAATTGATTAATTCTGAAATTGTACTTTTTTTGTAGAATTTCGAATTTTCAAATCTGTTTTGATCAATGCATTTTTATGTTGATAATCAGCTTCTTGTGAATCAATTTCATCCAGCAACAACTCAAGAGCTTTTTGTCCCATGGTTCTTCCATGCTGTGCCACAGTAGTAAGTGACGGAATGGTAAATTCCGAAATGAGCCCATCTGTAAAACCGATAACTTCAATATCATCCGGAACCTGATAACCGAAATTCCGGGCAACTTTCATAAAGGTAGCTGCATAAATCTCATTGACGGCAAATACCCCATCAGGAGGATTGCCACCTATCAGAAGGTTTTTCAATTGCGATTCAATATCTTGTTTGTCATCAATTTTGATGATCAGATTCTCGTCAATTAAGAGCTTATGGGAAGTCAGTGCGCTAATGTAGCCCTCCCTTCTTTCTTTTCCAACGGTCACGTAGTCTGGAGTTGTGATCAGCGCAACTCGATTACACCCGTTCTTGATCAGATGGTCTGTAGCCAGAAAGGCACCTCCTTTGTCATCGGCAATTACCTTGCTGCATTTTATTTCATCCACGACCCTGTCAAACATAACAAGTGGAATGCCACTGTCTATCAATTCATTGAAATGCCTGTAATCTTCTTTCTCTTCAGTTTCTTTGGCTACCGAAATAATGATACCGTCAACAATCCCGTTGGCGAGGGTTTCTATATTGAGGACCTCCTTTTCATAAGATTCATTTGACAGGCAGATCATGACATTGTAACCCTTTTCGATGGCCAGTTTTTCGATGCCTGTAATAACCTTGGTAAAGAAATGATGGACGATTTCAGGAATAATGATACCGATGGTTTTAGTTTTTTGATTTCTCAGGTTAAGGGCTAAACTATTGGGCTTGTAATGGTAATATTTGGCAAAGGCCTGAATTTTCTCTTTTAGTTCCAGACTTATTTCATGACTGTCTTTTAGAGCTTTGGATACCGTTGAGATGGATACACCAAATTCTTTTGCAATCTTTTTAAGCGTGATTTTTTGTTTCATTTGCAAGGACACAATATTAACCGGGATATTGTTTATACCCGGGGTTTCATGTTTTACAACCCCCTCAGGAAGTAAAAGTTGAATTTTATTTTCAAAACATACCGTATGTATGCGTCTTTAACGATCCTGAAATGTGGTCAAAAATATTAAGATCAGGAAGTTAGACAATTCTATAAAAATAAAATACTAGAAATCAGACCTTTACAATTAATAAATGTTAAAATTACATTTATTATTGCAAAATGCTTGTCCAACTGAAATTTTTCATTTTCCTTTATACTGCTTAAGACACTGTTCGCAACAGATTTAAGTCTCTGTTAAAGGAAAAACACTATGAACTTGATTGCATAACAAATTACATAAACTGGGTCCTATTCTATGGCTAAAATTAAACAATTTGCCAGAGCAAAAAAAACTTTTGGCCGTTCAAATATCAAATACTCAGTTTTTGGCGATGATTTTAATAATTTATGATTTTTTGGAGTCCATTTTTCGAATAAATTAAGATTTTAGATTCGTCTAAGGTTTTTACTCTAACGTTATCGTAATAAAACTTATCAACACGAAATCGTTTTCGTAATTTTTTTCAGGTATATTTTTAGTGTTAAATCATTGTTAACAAATTAAATTCGTGGCGTGAAATATTAGAAAAACAGCAAGTTTTATTACGAACATAATGCTTATTAACAAAATTCATTTTTATGAAAAAAATTAGACAATTAATCTTTGCGATTTTATTTGTACTACCAATGTTGATGTCTGCTCAGGATATTATCAGGGGTAATGTTAAAGATGACCAAGGAACTGACCTTCCTGCCGTAACTGTTATGGTAAAGGGAACAACAGAGGGAACAGCGACCGACTTTGATGGAAATTTTGAAATTGAAGCATCCACTGACGCGATTTTGGTATTCTCATACGTCGGATATGCTGATGTTGAGATGCCGGCTTCTGCAAATATGCAGGTCGTGAT
>CBDUAP010000067.1:0-13864 GCA_965365165.1 uncultured Flavobacteriaceae bacterium | reverse complement strand
ATTCTTACATTTGTTTTGAATTTAAATTTTACACGATGAAACTAAATTATTTATTTCCTCACCGGTACAAGAAAATAGGATGGATCATTCTTGTCCCTTCCCTTATTATGGGACTCCTTGTCGTGATATATGACCTCGAACCTGAAATCCTGGATGCGAATGTTCCAGCCTTTTTTATTGATAATTTCAATGGAGAAAAAGAATTTTTTGGAATCATCAACAATAATCTCTTCAATGAAATCTGTGGTGTATTTTTACTCATCAGTCTGATTGTTATAGCTTTTTCAAAGGAAAGGGAAGAGGATGAATTAATAGTAAAAATCAGATTGGATTCACTCGTATGGGCGACCTATCTAAATTATACAATTTTACTGCTGGCTATGCTTTTCATGTACGAATTTTCTTTTTTATGGGTAATGATCTTTAATATGTTTACCATTCTGCTGTTTTTTATCATCAGGTTCAACTGGCAGGTTAACAAACTCAATAAATCAATGACTCATGAAGAATAGCATCAAGGTAGAAAGAGCCAAAAGGAATATCACCCAAGCGGAACTGGCTGTGCTGGCGAAGGTGAGTCGCCAAACGATCAACGCTATGGAATTGGGAAAATATGTTCCTTCAACGGTTTTGGCTTTGCGGCTTGCCAGTATTTTTGAAACCCCGGTTGAATCAATTTTTAAGCTTGAGGAATCTGATTGGAAATAAGCAGTTGATCAAAATCCATCAGGCTTTACAGCAATAGGTTTTATTATTTTAAAAAATCAATCATTTTTTTCTCCCGGTTTGTACCTGGCAGTTGCCCTTTGGATCACATCCTCTCTGTAATAAGCCACTGTTTTGAATTCACCATTGGCATAAAGTGCTACCTGATCGTCAAAATGAGGTGACTTTGGATCTCCGCTTTGACCCCCGGCCAGTAAGGATTTGGCCCTGATTTTTTCACCGAATTCGACAACGGAAACAAAACTGTTTCCGTGGACGCCATATACGCGTTTGGTGTTTTCACCATATGTTGATGTGTAGGAAGCCAGGGCTCCCCAGATGCCACTTGCCATTCCTATGGGTATGCTTGGCTGGTCATCATTGAATTTTTGTTCAATATCTCCATTGATTCTCTGGTACCTGTTGTATTCGCCCCAGGGTGTTTTCCAGCTCCCGAAATGCGATTCCAGCCTGTCAAGGGCCTCGTTGAAAACCTCCAGGCGTTCCATGGCTGATGATTCCTTGCTCATATAGCTGATCATTCTCATAAAATCTCTCCTGCCATAGGGAGCATAGCCGGATGCTGTATAAGCATTCAGGTAAAACTGGCACAGGGTCATGGCGACAGAATTCACATTGGCTTTAAAATCCCAGGAGTCCAGTACCTCCAGTGCAGCCAACTGCCTTGGATCTGAAACAGGGCTCATGGCTGCAGCCTCGAGCAGACCTTTGACAAGCGCTTTTCCTCCGGGAAGGAAAGGATCATACGCCAGCTCGATCAGTTTGTCGAGCGTAAGATCTTCAGCTTTGCTCAACAGGGATATGGCATGGACGCCTCTGTAGTTTTCAGGGAATGAAGTCATATAAGCCGGATAATTTTCTGGTTTTGGGCTGTAATCCCCGGCAGCTGTAAACGGCGTAGAATTACAATTCTGGATCCAGCCATTTTCAGGATTTTCGATCAGTATATTCTCTTCAATCTTGTGTAAGCCCTGCCAGTCAGTTGCCGGATCGCTTCCATTCACGGGTTCTGAATAATCGAATTTAGGATTTCTGACCGGGATGAAATTACCGTGGTAATAGGCGATGTTGCCGCTTGCATCTGCAAAAACGGTATTGTTGGAGGAATTGGTCCTCATATCCATCATTTTTTTAAAACCCTGATGATTTTTTTGTTTGGTTCTTATGAAAGACTGCTGAAGTGCTTTGACGGGGTCCCACATCATTGCGGTGGCGACCCATTTATCTTCACTGGCATGCGTGATCGGTCCGTGGTGGGTTCTGTAAATTTCATAGGTGTTTTCCTTCAACCCGTTTTCGGTTTTATAAGACAGTTTCACAGGAATGGTTTCTACTTTTCTCTTTTCTTCTCCGTATACATATTGAAGCCCTTCGGCACCATCAATGATGGTTTCTTCAAACTCATCCATGATATCTGTTCCTGTTGAAGTGTGCATCCATCCCGTTTTTTCATTGAAGCCCTGGTACACAAAAAACTGACCCCAGGTTACAGCCCCATAAGCATTCAAACCCTCTTTGCTCACTACATGGACCTCACCCCTGAAAAAGAACGAGGTGTGGGGGTTGATCAGCAACATGGTATTTCCTGATGATGTTAATTTTCCTGAAATGGCAAAACCATTGGAGCCCTGACTTTCTCCATAATCAAGTTTCAGGATTCCATCATAGACTTCAGCCATCTCAGAACCCTGATCTTCCTCATAAAACTTTTTTATTTTTTGTGTTGAAATTCGTTCAATGTCTCCTCCAATGGAGCCTTCGCTAAAATACATGGGCATCCATGGTTCAAAATGATCGATCAGCTTTGGTTTTACTTCCGGATGCGAATACAAATAGTAATTGATCCCGTCTGCGAAGGCGATGCATAATTTCTGAAGCCATTCAGGGCTTTTTTCAAAATTTTCAATGGCCTCTTCTTTGGTCATAAACATCCTGGCCCTTAAATCACTGTACAAGGCTTTTTCGCCATTAATTTCTGCAAGGCGTCCCAGGGCCCAGATATAATTCTGTTCAACCCGGTTAAAATCATCTTCGCATTGAGCATACAGCAGTCCAAATACTGCATCTGCATCAGTTGTCCCGTAAATGTGAGGCACCCCATAATCATCTCTGATGATTTCTGTGCTTGAGGCTCGTTCAAGCCACCTTTCTTTTTCAGGTAAATTAGTTTCATTTTGGGACTTATGGTTACATCCGATTAGGATAAGAAAGCAAAATACAATAATTCGTGTCATGAATGATTCAGGATTTTAAAAGACAAATATATTCTTTTTAAAAAGAGGTTCGTTCGCTGGAAGAAACTAAATCGAGAGCAATTTAATTAATGACCTGAATCCTGATGAATCTTTCAAATTTTTACTTATTTTTAAAAGATCTAAAGCTCGTTCAAGAAAAACCGTGAACTTAAAAAAAATTATCCCATTTAAATCGTGTAATAAGAGATGTTGAAGTCGGAAATCATTCAAAAAGCAGATTTTAGCCCGAAGATCAAAACCTATATATTGCTTACTGTGGCTTTTTTTTTATTTATCTCCATTATTGGAATCCCTTTTTTGATCATCTGGTTTTTAGGGTTCGGGCAGTACATCAGTAATCGCTATTTTGAGAACCTGAAATGTGTACTTACTGACAGGCATTTGATTTTTAGTAAAGGAGCTTTTTTTATGGTTGAAAAAACCATTCCATTGGAAAACATTCAGGACCTTACTTTTTTACAAAACCCGATTCTTAATTTGTTGGAATTGAGGATATTGAAAATAGAAACTGCAGGAGGAAGCAATCCTCACGGAAGCGATATGAAATTAATAGGGATTACCGATGCAGAAGCATTTAAGCAAAAAGTATTGGATCAGCGAGAGCATATTGCCAGACCGGTTTCAAAAAAAACAGTTAGTCCTGAAGGTTCACAATTGCTGGAATTGATCAGTGAAATAAGGGACCTGTTAAAAGATTTGAAGAAAGGTCAGCAAGGTCAGTCAGGCCAATGAAAAATAATCAGATGTAAGCATGTATGGCAACTAAGTTAACTTGAGACGATTTATGATAAAATCAAATGATAAAAAAGAGAAAATTCTATTGACCGGGGCAACGGGTTATATCGGGAAACGATTGCTGCCCGTACTGGTTGAAAAAGGTTATCATGTGGTTTGTTGCGTGCGAGACAGGAATCGGTTTAATCCCCCTGCATCTTTAAGACCTAATCTTGATATCATTGAAATAGACCTTTTGAATAAGGATTCGCTTGAAAATATCCCTAAAGATATTGACGGGGCCTACTACCTTGTTCATTCCATGTCATCCTCAAAAGATTATGAGGAGCTTGAAAAAGAATCCGCCAGGAATTTCAGGCTTACCCTGGAAAAGACCCGGGTAAAACATGTGGTCTATCTGAGCGGTATCGTAAATGAATCAACTTTATCAAAGCACCTTTCATCAAGAAAGAATGTTGAGGATGAACTGGGAAAAGGATCTTATAACCTTACAACCTTAAGGGCGGGAATTATTATTGGTTCAGGTAGTGCTTCATTTGAGATCATTCGTGACCTTGTCGAAAAAATACCTATTATGGTAACACCTGTTTGGTTAAAAACAAAGTGCCAGCCCATAAGCGTCTCCGATGTCATTGATTTTCTTGTAAAAACGATGTTCAATGAAAAGGGCTATAACAAGGATTTTGATATAGGAGGCCCTGATATTCTTAGCTATAAGGAAATGCTTCTCGAATTTTCAAGGATCAGGAATTTGAACCGAAAGATTTATGTTGTTCCTGTCATGACCCCCAAACTTTCGTCTTATTGGTTGTATTTTGTTACTTCAACCTCATACAATTTGGCTATTGCGCTTGTGAACAGCATGAAAGTAGAGGTAATTTGCAGAGACAATGACTGGGCAGAAACGCTTGGGATAAAACCACGAAACTACCGTGATTCTTTGACCTCGGCTTTCAGGAAAATTGAAAGTAATGAGATCGTTTCAAGTTGGAAAGATTCAATGAGCAGTGGTAATCTGGATATGGCCATTTCGGATTTTATCAACGTTCCTTCCTTCGGGTGTTTTGTCGACCAAAGAGGTCAGGAATACCAAAACCTGGAGCAGTCGGTTGATAAAATTTGGAGAATTGGAGGCAGAACAGGTTGGTATTATGGAAATTGGCTATGGAAATTAAGGGGCTTTATGGACAGGGTAGTTGGAGGTGTCGGCCTGAGAAGGGGCAGAACCAGTGAAATAGAATTAAATGCAGGCGATGCGGTCGATTTTTGGAGGGTATTGTATGCCAATAAGGAGGAAGGACGATTGCTTTTGTTCGCCGAAATGAAACTACCGGGCGAAGCCTGGCTGGAATTCAGGATCAAAGGTGATAAATTGGTTCAAACAGCTACATTCAGGCCGGTAGGTATTATGGGAAGGCTCTATTGGTATGTTGTTTATCCTTTTCATGGTTTTATTTTTAAAGGGATGTTGTCAAAACTTTCCTCCTGAAGATGCCAAAAAAATGAAAATATTTTTATGAATATATGGGTAAAACGATATTTTGGTTCAGACGTGACCTCAGATTTGAAGATAATACGGGGCTTTTAAAGGCCCTTTCATCAAGCAATTCGGTTTTGCCGATATTTATTTTTGACTTCAATATCATTAAGGAGCTTCCTGTTGATGATGCCCGTATCAATTTTATATACAATAATCTGAAGGTTTTGCACGAACTTTTATCAGGTCATGGCAGCTCGATGCTTGTGCTTTATGGAGAACCCATTTCAGTATGGAGAAAGTTGATTAATGATTATGATGTCGAAGGTGTTTATGTCAATAAAGATTATGAGCCTTATGCCCTTGAACGAGATGCCGGGGTGCAGGAGTTGTTGCAGCATCATGACATAGGTTTTTATCAATTCAAAGACCAGGTTATTTTTGAAGAGGATGAAATTGTAAAGGACGATGGCCTGCCCTATCATGTTTTTACGCCCTATAAAAGGAAGTGGCTCTCCAGATTTAACAATCCGATATTGGGTGAAACAGTTGATTTTAAATCGTTTTCTAAATTTAAAAGTGATTTTCCACAATTGAAAGAAATAGGATTTAAACCTTCAACAATCAGGGTCTTGGAGCCGGACCTTTCCACGGCAGATCATTACGAGCGAAACAGGGATTTTCCCGGCAAGGATGGCACCAGTCACCTGGGCCCTCACCTTCGGTTTGGGACGGTCAGCATAAGGAAGGTGATCAATCAGTTAAAGCCTGTCCATGAGGTCTTTTTGAGTGAGTTGATATGGAGAGAATTTTTTATGCAGATACTCTATCATTATCCAAGGGTGGTCCATGAGAATTTCAAAACAAAATACAATGGGATTCAATGGGTAAACAACAAGGCTGATTTTGAGAAGTGGTGTGAGGGGAAAACGGGGTACCCGCTCGTAGATGCCGGAATGAGGGAGCTCAATGCAACTGGTTTTATGCACAACAGGGTAAGGATGATTACTGCAGGTTTTCTTTGCAAACACCTTTTGATTGACTGGCGATGGGGGGAATCTTATTTTGCATTGAAATTACTGGATTTTGAATTGTCTTCCAACAATGGAAACTGGCAATGGGCTGCCGGAACAGGATGTGATGCGGCACCTTATTTTAGAATATTCAATCCTGAATCACAACTTAATAAATTTGACAAAGAGTTCAATTATGTCAATAAATGGATTCCCGAACTTGGGCAGGGCACCTATCCTGAACCGATGATTGAACATAAATATGCAAGAAACAGGGCTCTGGAAACCTATAAAAGAGGGATTAGAATTTGAACAAGGAACGGTCCTTTTTGCAGAACATCATGAATTAAGTTGTCAACCCCCATCTTTATTCTTATTATTTTTTATTTTGTGAGTTGAAATCCATGCAGCTAATCATTTTATTATATTCATTATGCTGAAATTTTTAAGAGTTGGACCGGATCATCCCGAATTCATAAGACTGGTTCGGTTTCTTGATGCTGATTTGGCCGAAAGGGACGGCAAGGACCACGAATTCTATGCAAAGTTTAACACCCTGACTGACCTTCACCATGTGATCCTTGTTCAAAAAAGCAATCAGTTTGTAGCTTGTGGTGCCTTAAAACGTTTCGACGATGAATCAATGGAAATAAAAAGGATGTACGTCATGCCCGAATTCAGGGGAGGCGGCCTGGCCCTGGGCATATTGAATTCTCTGGAGGCATGGATACTTGAAATGGGATTCAAAAGAAGTGTGCTTGAAACTGGGAAAAGACAGCCTGAAGCGATAAATCTTTACATAAAACAAGGCTACGCGCAAACCTCAAATTATGGCCCTTATCAAGGAGTTGAGAATAGTATTTGCTTTGAAAAAAAGCTCCAATGACATTATTTTTTCAATCAAAGAGGAGCAGAAATTTTAGTTTGAAATCATACCCACCAGATCGATATGCAGAAAATTACCAATACCTTTCTATTATGATCGGTGATTTTTGGAAAATGCCCAAAACGGGCCAGTTTACTTCGCGTACCAAATGGCAGGAAACCCCACCCTGAATGGAAAACCGAAATACTTTAAGTCTTCTTACGTTGAAAACCCTAATGCCTAAAATCAATGGACATGAATTGCAAATTGTAAAAGGAAATACCGACAAATCAGATGAATCATTTATCGTGAAGGCAACAAATAATGAAATTGAAATGGTACAGAAGAGATAAGGTTGATTCAGGAATATGAATTACGGAACCTTCTTTTATTTTAGCATTCAAACTATTGATTTTCAATATTTTTTGTTTAAAAAAAATAATAAGATGCCATCATTTTTTATTGTTTTTCAAGATTAATTTTTATTTTTGAGCGGTTTGGAGAATTAATCTTGTTAAAATGAAGGGAAAAATCATCGTAGTTTTACTTGTGTTGATGTCTGTATATGTGGCAAGAGGACAAGCTAAAGTTCACATAACGGATATCGAGGAAAGAAATATTGACGGTCAGTCAGTTTTATATGTCAATGATCAGAAATATGACGGAGTTGTTTATGAAAATTATGTCATTCCGAAACTAAAATATACTGTTAAGGAAGGAAAAAAGGAAGGTCCATATGAATTATACTTTGACAACGGACGGTTAAAGAGGAAAACCACTTTTAAAGCTGATAAGTATGACGGACCCTTTGAGGAATACTATTCGAACGGGCAATTGGCCATTAAGACATTTTTTAGATCTGGAAAGTACCATGGCACACTTGAAATGTATTATAAAAATGGACAACTGGAGGCTGTGGGAAATCATCTTGAAGGAAAGTATCACGGAGAGCAAAAAAAATATTACGACAACGGTCAATTAAAATCAAGCATTCATTATATCAAAGGAGTCAAGGAAGGCTCTTCGGTGAAATACTACGAAAACGGTGACTTGAAAGAGCAAGCCTTTTATTCAAATGACAAATTAAGCGGCACCTATGAAAACTATTATGAAGGCGGTGTACTTTATGTCAAAACTGAATATGCTGAAGGCAACAAGGAGGGTGCTTTTAATATGTACCATGAAAATGGTCGTCTGAAAAGGAAAGGCTTTTACACGAACGGGAAGGAAAACGGGTCTTTTGAGATCTATCATGAAAATGGCAAGTTGAAAAGGAAAGGCTATTTTAAGGATGGCAGATTAAGCGGAGAATTTGAGTCTTATGATCAAGAAGGTAGATTGGTCAATAAAACAACCTATAAAAACGGACAGGAAATAGGTTAGCGAATGTATTTCGACTATTTTTCATTCACTCCTGTGTAACGAAAAGGACATACTTTTTCTTTTATTTTAACCTAAAAATCAGTAACTTCATACATTGAATTTTAAAAAACGAAACTCATGGTAAAAAGTGAAGAAGTTTTTTATAAAATTTGTTTTGATTCATTGCAGGAAGGGATTTGCGTGGCAAATCGGGATGGCATCATCATAATGAACAATTATGCCATAGAAGAGATTTTTGGTTATGATGAGGGTGAATTACTGGGTCAAAAAATTGAAATGCTGATTCCCAAGGCAAATCGAGACTCGCATCGTGACTTCTATGATGCCTTTTTAAAAAACCGAAAAAAACAAAAAATAGGAAAAGGCCGTGAATTTTTTGGATTGCACAAGAACGGATCCATTCTTGACCTTGAAATCGGATTAAACTATTTTGAGCTTAATGGAGAAATATACGCCAAGGCACTGGTTTCGGAAATAAGTGCAAGAAAGAGAAGGGAAAATCGAATAAGGGCACACAACAGGACCCTCGAGAATGAAGTGAAGAAAGGGACCAATCAGCTTACCGCTGTTGTAAAGGAACTTGAGAGGTCCAATAAGATGCTGAAAGATGAGATCAAGGAACGGATTTTAGCAGAGAAAAAGGCCAAAAAAGCCTTTGAAAAAGAAAAAGAGTTCAATTTGATGCAAACGAAGTTTGTTTCACTTGCTTCACATGAATTCAAAACTCCTTTAAGTGGAATCCTGACTTCCGCAGGACTCATTGAAAAATACAATCAGAGCCGCCCCAATGAAAAAATTGAGAATCATGTTCGAACGATTAAAACGCTCGTATATCAGCTAAATTCAATTCTTGATGATTTCTTATATCTGGAGAGGGTAGAATCTGATGATTATTCCTTCCAGGTTTCCCAATTTAAAATGTGTGATCTGGTAGGTGCAATTGTTCAGGATTCTCAACCTCTCATGAAAGAGGGTCAATGGATTGATGTGATCCAATGCAATAATCCGATTGACATTTTACACGATCAGAAGGTGATTGGCATTGTCATCAGAAACGTGCTTTACAATGCAATTAAATACTCTCCGGAACATTCCAAAATTGAAATGAAAATAGAATTGGATGACGAACTCACAATTAAGATAAGGGACTGGGGAATTGGTATTCCAAAGGAAGCTACGAATCATGTTTTCGACAGGTTCTTCAGGGCCAGGAATGCGATTCTTGTGCAAGGAACAGGTATCGGGTTGAACATTGTGAAAAGACACATGGACAGACTGAAGGGATCTATTGAGGTTCAAAGTGAGGAAAATTCGGGGACAACTGTAATTTTAAAATTACCGATTATAAAAAAGGGAGTATCCGAATTTCCAAAAGTTAATATTTGATATGAACAGGTTTAAAAGGAGGTTTTATGAAAAAAAAGATTTTAATCATTGAGGACGATCAGATCGTTAGAGAAAACACGGCTGAAATTTTACAATTGGCGAATTATGATGTGATCACATCAAGTAATGGAAAGGAGGGTTTGGAAAAAGCTGCTTTTTTTAAACCTGATCTGATTATTTGCGATATTCTGATGCCTGAAATAGATGGCTACGGGGTTTTACAAATTGTAATGCGTAACATAGCTTTGCAAAATGTTCCCTTCATCTTCATGTCTGCCAAAACCAAACATGAAGACGTAAGAAAAGGAATGGACCTTGGGGCAAGTGACTATATCACAAAACCTTTTGAAGAGTCAGAATTGCTGAGTGCCGTGGCATCCAGGCTGAAGCGCTATGCCATCATGGAGAAGGCCAACGATCATGATACCCTGATTTCTAAAAAATGGAGGATCGATCAAATTGAAAAGGCTTTTCATTTAAAAGATAAACTGGAGTACAAAACGGGCAGCACGATTTATTGCGAAGGGAATGTTAGCAACTATATCTATTATGTTGTTGAGGGAGAAGTTAAAACCTATCAGGTAAACCAGGATGGGAAGGAACTGATTACTGAAATTTTTAAAGGCAAAAGCTTTTTTGGATTCACTTCCCTACTCAGTAATAAACCCTATTCTGAAAATGCTGAGGCCATTAAACCAACAAAACTAATCAGAATTCAAAAGCGGGAATTACAGGATCTGATCAAGAGCAATCCGCAGCTCAGCTTTAATTTTATGGATTTATTATCAAGCGACCTCGATCAGATAAAACAGCATTTAATGCGGCTGGCGTATGACTCTGTTAGAAAAAAAACAGCCGATGCTATTTTGGAATTACAGAAAAAAGAGTACAGTCAGGAAGATATTGAGATTTCAAGATCAGATCTGGCCAGTATTCTGGGAATTGCCAAAGAAACCTTAACAAGGACTCTTACTGATTTCAAAGAGGAAAAACTGATCAGTACAAACAGGAATAAAATAAGTATTCTGGATGAAAAAAAGTTGCTGAGCATTCATTAGAATTGATGAAAATCATTCTTTGTATTGATCCAAATCAGTGGTTTTGTCATAGATTCGGTATAGTTTTAATTATACCTTAATTTTTGATTATGAAGAGAATACTTTTACCAACCGATTTCTCAAAGATTTCCGTGAATGCGATTCATTATGCCTTGCAATTGTTCAAGGATGAGGCTTGTGAGTTTTTTTTATTGAATGTTTTTCGAATCCCGTATATCGCAAATGATGAGCTGCTCTCAAATGATGTAAGCCAGTTGGTCATACTTGAAGGCGAACTGCATGAAGCATCCAAAAAAGGAATGAAAGACCTCATTGCAGAACTCCCCAAGAATGACAAGCACAAATTCAGGACCATAAGTGATTATAATCTTTTTATAAATGCGGTGAAACAGACTGTTGAGGAGAAGAAAATTGATTTAATTGTCATGGGGACCAAGGGGGCAACAGGAGCCAAAGAAATCTTTATGGGAAGCAATACGGGGGACGTTATATTAAAAACCTCTTGTGATGTGATTGCCGTTCCTGAGAACAGCAAATTCAAATCTTTGAAGGAAATAACTTTTCCGACAGATTTCAGGATCAAATATGAACGGCTTGACCTTGCCGCTTTGCTAAAACTTGCCGAAAGGTATGATGCAGCCATAAGGGTTCTTCACTTTAGCGAGAAAGATGCTCTTGATGAAGAGCAGACAAATAACAAAAAACTTTTGTCATCCTTTTTAGAGAAAGTCAATCACAGTTTCCATACCCTTACGAATACTGATTTTGAAGAATCTGTGAATTGCTTTACCCAAAGCCGGGGTGATGTTGATATGATCGCTATGGTGGCCCTTCACTATAGTTTTTTTCAAAGAATGTTTTTCAGACCAAAGGTTCGTGAATTGAGTTTTCATACAAAGATTCCTTTGTTTGTGATGCATTATCTTAAAGAATAGTTTATGGAAATTTCTATTTTTTTAGCCAAATTCTGGGGTTGGCTATTTGTTACTTTTTTTATTCTGTTACTCATTTATCCCAAAAGGATCAGACAGATGTTTCAGTTTGCCAAAGACGATAAATTCATGATCCTTATATCCATTATGGCCATTATCATTGGGCTTGTTAATATCGTGGCACATAACCTATGGGTAAAAGACTGGAGGATCATCATTACTTTGTTCGGGTTTTTTACCCTGGCGAAAGGAATAAGTCAGTTTGCCTTTCCGGGGTTTGCCTGGAACTGGATGGAGAAGGTTGATTTTAAATGGTTTCAGTTCTTGTTGTTCTTATTGCTGATTATTGGAGTGTTTTTGTTGAATCAGGCCTATCAATGGGTTCCTTTTTAAGTAAGAATCCTTTGATTGACGAGAATCAATTGTTTTGTTGATTTTGATTATTGTTTTGTTTGAAGTGCTCATATACCTTTGGACTATTAAATGAAAGAATTAAGTGTTCAGAAATTTATCAAAACAAATGCTGTGAAACAATGACAGAATCAAATTGACCCAGTCAGTTTGGTTTGTAGAAGCAGGAATAAGTTTTGTAGGTTTTAGTAACCGGATTACTTTTAAATAGCTGAAAAGTTATTTAATGTATAAGTTACTTTAAAATATAAGATATATTTTTGGTTCGAAGGGAACAGGAAGTACATACTTCCTGTTCTTTTTTTTTGAGAGAGGGCTGTTTTTTCCCTCAATTCTGGGTTCATGACCTGTAGTAGGTTTCTTCCTTCAGATGTAAAATAATTGACTTGTGAACTACCCAGGCGTATTTTTGATAAAAATTTTAGAATTGATGAGCATCAATTATTTCATTGATTTTGGTCATTGTTTTGCTTCAAGTCCACTGATATCTTTGGGCTATTGAATGGAAGAGCTTGAAGTTCTGACATTTTGTCAAAACAAATTCTATGAAACAAAAGCAGAACTAAATTGAAGACAATTTAGTTTAGTAGAATCAAGAATAAGTTTTATAGGTTTTGGTCACCTGATTACGGATAAGATCTGATAAGGAATTTAATGGAAAGGGTGCCTTAAATGTAAAGTATATTTTTGATTTGAAAGGGAACAGGAAGTGGGTACTTCCTGTTCTTTTTTTATAAGACTGATAAAGATCATTATATAGGATGAGCCAGGTCATTGTGTTTAAGACATGTCAAACGTAATTTTATAGGTAGCAATGAGTAACAGTATTAATTAAAACCAAAATCATCATGAAAAAATTATTATTAGGTTTATTAGCACTTGGGTTAACCACCCAGTTCTACGCTCAGGTTGTTGATGAGGGTACCTTGCCTGAAATTGAGGTTCGTGCCACCAATTATAAATACCTGAATAGCGTGGATAAAACTGAAGCAGCGGTTCCCGTAAAACTTTTAAGGGATATGGTCGCAAAATTCGATGTTAAAAGTTCTGAGTTTTACGAAGACGGAAGTGAACTGTACCGTGTGTATTTTTATATACCAAAAGGAAAAATATTAGCTGCTTATGACAGAGATGGGAAAATATTATACACCATTGAAAAATTCAAGGATGTTGCTGTACCAAGAGACGTGGCAGCGGCTGTAGCTGAGCGTTTTCCAGGATGGAAAATATCCAAGGATGTGTACAAAGTAAGTTATAAAGCTTCTGGAGAAACGTATAAGAAGCAGTACAAACTTGTATTGGAAAACGGAGATGAAACCCTAAGGGTTAAGTTGGATGAAGAAGGTGTATTCTTGTAGGATACTGTTCATATGAATTTAAAGAAAGTTGTCTGTTTGGGCAACTTTTTTGATGAACATCAACGTTCTGATTGATACCCGTCATTGTGTAAATAAATACTGAATTTTAGATTTGTGTATTGTTAATTAAAAATTGATTTGTCATGACTTTAGTAAAATTTAAAAGACCCGGATTACCTTGGTTTGACACTATGTTCCCTGACCTTTTAGGAACGGACAGATTGTTAACCGATGACTTTTTTATGGAAAACAGATGGATGCCTGC
>CBDUAP010000066.1:0-14036 GCA_965365165.1 uncultured Flavobacteriaceae bacterium | reverse complement strand
AGGAAACTGTTGTTTTAGCGAATCACCATTTAATATATGATAGACTTTTCTCATTAGATTTTTAATAAAGTCAGGCCGCTGGCAGGATTAAGCTTAATAAGTACACCATTAAGAAAACTCTCAGGAAGATGAAAAGGAGCAGTGCGACTAAAATATTAAGGACACGCTTGAGAAACGGGACTTCATTAAAAAACCCCATGAAAGACCATATGATATAACTGAGGGTAACCATGATGATGATTGGAACCGGCAGGGTTCCAATGAATCCGTTAAAGATCAAAATGGAGAAAAGGGTCAGAATCAGGCCGGTAGAGAAATAGTAAAAGTTGACGGCCAACAGTTCAGTGAAATTATAGTTTGATTTTTTAAATAACATGATAAAGGCAACAGGCAGGGTTAAGATCATCGTTAAATTATGAATAAATGAGTATTTCGTGGCCAGGATGTGATTCCAAAGTGCCATGTTATTATTCATATCTTGAGACAGGAAACTGAAATATATAAAGTCTGGATTTTCATTGAGTTCAGGGTGTATGAACCAATAGTCAACAAAAGCCTGAATTGCGATCGCTATGATTAAATACCGTACCGGATTTGTAAATTGTTTGCGTTGTCCTTGTATATAACTTTGCCCAACATACCCGGGCCTGACAATAAGTTTAAAGAAGGTATAGAACAAGCCTTTATGAATATTGAAAACATTATCAAAAAAATCGCCAACAATGTCCTTAAAAGCTAACCTCTTATTTGCTACATCTCTTTGCCCGCAAAATGAACAATAAGTTCCTTCAAAAGTATTTTGGCAATTATGACATTTCATAGGGGCTTTCTTAGTTTTCAATATTTTTTATTCAATGAATACATGCGGTTCTTTTTTCAGAGTCCTCCCGAACCAATTCATTTTAGAGCCTTACTAAATTTTTTATCCTCTGATCATGATAAGCATCATTTTAAAAGCCTCTGTAGCTTCCAATGCATGTGGAATATTTGCAGGCATGATGATCATTTGTCCTTCCGATAATAAATTGGGCTTTTTTGCTATTGTGATTTCACATGTTCCATCTAGGATGATGGCGACGGCTTCAAAAGGAGTGGTATGCTCACTTAAGGTCTGTCCTTTGTCAAAGGAAAATAAGGTAGTGGACCCATTCTTGTTTTTAGTCAAAATTTTGCTGACAGTTGCACCTTGAGAATAATCAATACTGTCTTTTAATGTACAGACTTTTCCGGAATCTATATTATTTTTCATTTATTTTGATTTATTTATTTTATCCAAAACCAACCGTGGCTTCCTGCTATGGCTCCTGCCGTAGTTATTAAACTTATTATCAGCAATATCCAGTGTAATCGATGTATCGTACCAAAGGTTTTCACAGGATTTTCCTTGGCATATTTCTTAAACAGCTTATGGAGCACCATTGGCTCCAAAACATACAGAATCAATGAAAAAAGAACCCAGACCAGGGTCATGGCATGAATCCACCAGAACCTGTAATCAAAATATCTGTTCCAGGCATTGAGTTCGTACAGCATATAAAAACCGGTTAAGCCCGTCAGGAGTGTTGTTACTTTTGCCTGAAGTGCAAATTTACCTTCAATTCGTTCAAAGGTATCTATTTGTTCTTCCTTTGATTTCATTTTCTTAATGGCAGGAATCAGCACAGTTGTCACCATTGACACACCTCCTATCCATAGAACAACTGCAATTATATGTATTACCCTCGCTAATGTAAAGTACTCCATTTCTTCACTTTAAAGTGTGCCATAAGTTTGTTTTATGCTGCAAAAATATGTCATTACCATTTTATTTCATTAAAAAGGCGATAACAATAAGGCTTTTAAAATTTTATTTGTATTTATTTTTGAATATTGTTTCAAATGCTTCAATCGAAATTAGCGGTAAGGTTACTCGTAACTTTCAACTTCGGGTCATTCTTGAAATAATTTTCTCCTGGTCAGGGAACAAGGCAAGTAGTTCTTTTCGACTTCTAAGCTCAAAATCTTTAAAATCAAATCCGGGTGAAACCGTGCATCCCACTAGGGAATAGGAGTTTTGATCCATAACTTCTGCGGCAAACCAGCTACCGCCGGGAACAACAAATTGGGGTACCTGCCCCTGATCCAAAACACGACCGATAAGATATTCAGAATAGTCGCCTGCCGGTGTTATCACATGCAGGCGTAATGGAGATCCGTCGTAAAAATGCCAAATTTCATCCTGTTTTATCCTGTGAAAGGCCGAAAAATCATACGAAGTGAGAAGGAAGTATATGCAGGTCGAAAAGTTTCTTTTACCTGTATACTTCGGAGCCAGATTTATTTCGTCTATCTCTCCGAAACTTCTGTAGGTTTCCCTGAAATATCCTCCTTCCGGATGCGGTTTAAGTTCCAAGCTGGAAATTAGTCTTTCAATGGTAAGATTCATGTTTTCATTTGCCATAATCTCCACCAGGGTAATCCAGGGGCATCATGATGCTCGTAGTGATATCCAAAAAAATAGCAGCTGAAAAATGCCAAAAAGTGGTTTTTTTCCAAACTCCTGGATTTGTGTTTGTTGTCGGTTTTATGACCGTCTTTATGAGGGATATAAGTTCCGAAATAAAACAACTGGAAAGTCGACAAAATACTGGGAATGACCCAATATAAAATTAGATTTTCCATTGGAAAAATTAGTCCTAACAATTGAAGGCTCACTGTTATTAAAACAAGTTGCTGCCAGGTAATGTATCTTTTCAGGAAGTTCCAGTACCATAGCCAGAATTTGCCCGATCCATGATAATCAGGATCTTCATCAGTAGCGACATGCTTGTGATGCTCATGGTGTTTGACAATTAATTTGTCGTAGAAATTAAAAGCAAATAGCAAAGAGGTAACCGTTCCTATAAAATCATTCAGTTTTCTGTTCCTGGATACCGAACCATGCATGGCGTCATGGGAGGTGATGAACAAACCGGTATATAAGTGGGTTTGGAGGTAAATGGCCAGATATGTCAGTGGATTGCTGAAATCTAATGTCCAATTCAGTAAAAAAAACAAACTAATACTCCAAATAATGATCAGAGAGGAGCCGATGAAGACTCCTGCAGGGTCAATAGTGGCTGTCAATAACTGTCGCGCTTTCATAATTCTTTTTCTTTTGTATAACAAATCTAATAAAATATTAGACAAAAAAGAAAAAAATTAAGTATTTTAATTCGTTATATCAATTAAAACAAGCGTAATTTTATATTAATGAATTGAAAAAAAGATAATTAAAAATTATATTAATAGTTCAATATTATGTAAAAATAATTGAACAAATAAAGCAGATTCTATATTTGTCAGACATCATTTTTTGGTTTATTAGGGTAAAATCAACTTTATTTCGACTTATATGGCAAGGTTAAGTTCAAACAGAGTCTTGTTTATTTTTGGAAAAAGGTGATGACTTTTTTAAACAATAATGATGTCCAATAGATTAAAACTGTTGAAATCGCCCCGATTCCAATG
The DNA here is from genome assembly GCA_965365165.1 of uncultured Flavobacteriaceae bacterium. Classification (GTDB taxonomy): domain Bacteria; phylum Bacteroidota; class Bacteroidia; order Flavobacteriales; family Flavobacteriaceae; genus Lutimonas. Next base: position 10,547 of record CBDUAP010000066.1, on the reverse strand, counting down.
CCATAGCTTAAACCCCAAAACCATTTCATCGCGGTCTGGCTTCCCTGAAATGTTTCTTTTTCTGAAAAAGAGAAGTTGAGATTGCCGGCAAGCAAATAGGAGATGGGTGCCCATAGAAAGGCCAGTATTAAAATGATTTTTAGTAATCTTGCCAGGAACGAATTGAATATTCCGTTGGGATGCCTCAGATTCCGGACGCCCCAATAAATCGTAAATGGCAATGAAATCATTCCTACCCAGGTAATAAAATTTCCCAGCGGAACAGAATTAGAAGGACCCAAGCCTATTGTCAATACAGAAGAGCCGGTTATCAATAGGAAAATCGTGAAAAAAGTCACACTTAAAGACGTAAAAAAATAAATTTTCCTTCTGTTCACCTTTTAATTTTTTTTCACCTTGCTTTAATCATTTCAAGGAAGCCTGCTGTTATTCCTCTTGCCGGTATTATTTTATCAAATTTATAATATTCATTTGATCCCAAAACTTACTCATAAACTTTTACATAGTCTATGATCATTTGAACCGGTAAATCATCCGGATTGACCTCTCCAACCCAAGATCCGCCAAGTTGTTGGTCTATTAAAACATAAAAAGGTTGATCGTAGGGCCATTGTGACGAATCAACACCTTCTATTTTAGGATACCTGAATGTTTCTTCCCCATTTAAAGTGAATACCAATTTGTCCGGATACCACTCCAATCCATACGTATTAAATTGATCTACATTTACCTTTGCAGTTCCCGAATGCGGCGGGTTGTCTTTTTGTTTCAGTTCCAAAGTGTAGTACGAATGGGTCGTTTGGTAGATGAGTTTCTCAAAATTGAGATGCTCCATGATGTCAATTTCACCATTCCTCGGATACGCACCATATCTATTCTCTTCAGCAAGCATCCACATGGCGGGCCAGGCACCTTGAGCAGACTCGAGTTTGGCATGTATTTCAATTTTGCCATACTGAAAGGCAAATTTTCCTTTGGTGTAGATTCCTCCTGTCAAAAAGGGTCTTGGATCACTTATGGTATCGGGATTTACGATTCCCTTAAGGAATAATTTGCCATCTGTAATATCATAACATAATGGATCACTGGTCATGTGTCTTCCCCAGTCGGCATTGTTGGGCGGAATCCGAGTCCATTTTGTTGTGTCCAGTTCGGCGCTGTCAAAATTGTCTTCCCAGATCAATTGCCAATTCCTGGATTCGCCTGGTGGTGTCTTGTCGCAGCCTGTTGACAAGATCACTAGAAGGATGAGTAAGGTGCTGTAATTTTTCATTTCTATTGTAATTAAATTGTTTTTAATGCTTTTGGTCGGTCATAAGGAAGCACTGTGGTAAATCATAATTAATACAAAATATTACATGGTGCTTTGCCCTTAAACTGTTATGCATTTTGAGCGCGATAAAACTTTGATTTTTGCACTTTTTCTGCATTTTCATATAGAAAATTTTGTGCTTTGGTGTATTCTACTCAAGGCACCATGAGTTTCAAAGGCTGTCTTTCTATTTCGGGAGGGAGGGCTTGTTTAGCTTTCATTTCCCTCCTTAAAGATTCCATCATGAGTCTTAACTGCTCCTTATTTTTATCTGCTAAATTGTTGGTTTCAAAAGGATCTGTACTTAGATTGAAAAGTTCATAACGGGGCTTGCCCTCGATTTGATAATGGTATATAATTTTCCAATCCGATTCGACCAGACTTGTATAGTAGCTGGAGCGATGCTCATGTGGAAAATGGTTCAGAAATTGTTCTTCGCGCTTGTTGTTTTGTTGGCCAATAAATTGATCTTGCAGCATAAAGCCATCCAAAATATATTCCCTGGGAATGCTAATACCTGCCACCTGGCCAAGTGTTGGGAAAATATCCAGTATTGAAGCAACTTGTTGTTGAATTTCATTTTGGGCAATTGGAGTTGCCATTTGGCCGGGATTTTTATCGTTGGGTGTGACCCATGAAGCAATAAATGGCACCCTCATACCTCCTTCCCAGTGCATGCCTTTTTTACCTTTTAGAGGGAAGGAACTACCGTAATAATCTTTCATATGAACTGGGGCATCAGAACCATTATCACCCATAAAAAGCAAGAGTGTATTTTCTCCCAATCCTAATTCTTTTACACGTGTTATAATATCTCCTAATGATTTATCAATACCTTCGATTAATGTCGCAAAAGCTATTTCTTTTTCTGACTTTCCTGAATTTTTATAGTGATCAACAAAACGCGGATCTGGTTGAAATGGTGCGTGTACTGCATAATGTGACATATGGAGGAAAAAAGGTTTATTTTCTTCTTTCGCCTGAGTGATAAGCGCATTAGCTTCGAGGGTTAAGGCTTCGGTAAGGAATATATCTTTACCATGGTATTTTTCTAAATTTTTAACTGCCCTTATTTTGTCTCCTTTGATATGTCCGTATCCATCTTGACCATAATAACTGCCCGGTCGCCCAATTGAACTGCCTCCAATATTTTTTTCGAATCCTAAGTTAAGTGGTTCTTCTCCCTCGCTGCTAAAAGGTCCAAAATGGGCTTTCCCAACATGAATCGTTCGGTATCCTGCTCGCTGCAGCAAGTGCGGAAGCGTAACAGATTCTTTTGAAAGTCCTTTCCAATTCCAGGATGCAGGACCGAAAGCTCCTCGGTTGTTTTTCTCAGGATTAATCCACGTGGTGACACCATGACGCGCAGCGTTTTGACCTGTTAAGAGTGAAACTCTCGAAGATGAACAAACCGAATGCGCATAAAAATTAGTGAATCGGACACCTTGCGTTGCAAGTTTTTCTATGTTTGGAGTTTGGTAAAAAGAATTAAGAGGATATGCAACGGGATTACCCGAAGCATCACAAATAAATGGAACCGAAGTATCCATAAGCCCCATATCGTCAATCAAAAAAACGATTATATTCGGTAAATCAGTATTTGTCTTGGAATCAGTACAAGCCAGCGCGCTGATAAAAAGTATCAATTGTAAAAAGATAACATGAAGTTTCCTATTTAAATTAAATTTCAAATTCAAGATCTTGTATCATTTAAAAGTTTGTTGGGATTGTCTAAAATCATCCTCCGTAACTTCTTAGACTTTATAAATATTATTTTGTAAAATCAGGCTTATACCAATACTGCCGTACGGTCAATTACATTAAAAATTATTTAACCGGCCCTTCAGGATGCGCGATGGAATTGCTATACGGGGGCCTATCAATTCATCAATGTTAAATATAATTATTATTATTTTGTGAAAAGCTTCTATTCCATTTTCAATTGCCGTCGAATTATTTAGGCAGTTATTTCATGCTCAGAAATATAAAGGTTTTAGAAGCATTCCTTTTGAATGGTTCTGACCAATAGGGTGGTGTCAAAATTTTTATCTTTTGCCCGTGAAACGATAGCTTCATAAACCTCATCATCAATGGTCGGTGTTCTTGACAATATCCAGAGATATTTCCGGTTCGGATGACCTACAACCGCATAGCTGTAATCCTCGGCCAGGTCAATGATCCAGTATTTGCCTTTAAAGGGCCAGAAGAATTGTACTTTTAGTTTGGAATTTCCGGATCCGGGATCAACAAATGCTTTTCCTTTGATATACGATTCTTTTCCCTGCACGCCTTCTCTATTGCACCTGTTCTCCACAACAATATAGCCCTTGTCACTTTTAGTGTAGGTGGCAGTGGTGCAATGACAGCCTTTTTGGAAGCGTTGCGGAAACGAGGCAATCTCATACCAGACCCCGGCGTATCTGTCCAGGTCCACGTTTGGAACCGTTTTCAGGCTTTGAGAGGTACATTGTGTAAAAATAGACATGATAAGAATCGAAATAAGGATATTTTTTCCCATTTTGAGTTTGAATAATTGACAAGCTAATTTAATCATTTTCAACTGACAAATCTGTTTATTTCAGCTTGAAACCCAACCTTGCACCATAGAAGCGGTCAAAACTCATTTTTCCACCCAAAGGTTTTCCAGCATATAGAGTGCGGTCGGGATCATATTGTTTCTGTCACGTGCCTTTGATTCAAATATTTTGAGTTGATCAGCTTTGATCATGTTTCCCCTGACCATAACTAAGACAGGTTCTTTCAAGGTGCTGAGATCCTCTAAGGGGTTTTTATCGCATAAAATAAAATTGGCCCGTTTGTCGATCTCTATCGAACCCATATCAGCAAATTCATCATGGGTCAATGACGGATTGATCGTAGCGGTCTTTAAGACTTCAAAATTGTTCATTCCCGCCTTTTTGTACAAATCGAGTTCTTGATGAATGGAATAACCCGGCGCCGTAATCCCGATTCCTGCATCGGTGCTGCAAACAATATTTACCCCGGCTTCGTGTAGTTTTTTGATGCAATACAAATGGAATTCATGTTGTTTCCTGATTCTGTCGACCACATCCGCATTATTGTTTTTTTCATTTTGCCACCTGCTCACCTGAGCCTCGCTGTCAACGCTTTTGAAAAAAGGGTTTATATAATGTACGGCTTCAGTTTCTAGAATAGCCTCATCAGCCAACATTTCATAAATTTTATAAAAACCGGTAAGAGTCGGGCTGAAAGACACTTTCGATATTGCCATTTCTCTTGCCACAGCCTCCAGTTTTATGCTGTCAAGCTGATAGTCAAGTGCTTGCTGCACGATGTCTTCGGCGTGCTCAAGGGTTGCCACTTGTTCAAGAAAATTCTTTTGGTAGTCACGTTCAAAACTGGGATGCACAACCATATCTATTTCTGAAAGCATGGCTTGTTCCCTGACCGCTTCAAAAATATCATCTGGCATACCGGCATAGGTTTTAATAAAATTATAGCCTCTGTCTTTGTATTCCTTGACCAGAGACTTGGCTTCATATGGGTCGCTTACTTGAACCTTGTCTTCACCCTGGTCCTGCATCCCGGTAAGTTTTGGCCCTGAAGTAAAGAACATCGGTCCAATTATTTCGCCATCGGCAAGCTCATTTTTGATCCTGAGGTGCAGGGGCATGCCCCAGAGATTTCTGACGGCGGTAACCCCGTTGGCGAGGTAAAGCCCCAGTTCATAACGGTCCCAAACGTGAACGTGCATATCGATAAGGCCCGGAACAAGAAATTTGTTTTCTGCATCGATTTCGGCAACACCTTCCATAAACAGGGTATCCTCAATTTTGCTGATGCGGCCTTTTTCTATTAATACTGTTTTATTGGGCAGTACAGTATCCCGGGTCATGGGAACGAGATTGACATTCCTGATCAAAACGCGTTGCTGTTCAAATCGCGGAGGTGTTTCCATATCAAGGTATGCGGTTTGGCGATGGTTCATTACCATAACCACCATTATAAATAAAAGCAGCAGCACAGCCATGCTTAAAATGACATAAAGAGTTTTTTTAATAATTTTCATGTTTTGCGTAAAATAGATTTAATCGATTAAGCCATGGGTGAGCAGGTATTCCCCGTCGATTCTGTAATGAAAATAGGTCATTTCGTTGGCCGCTTTTAAAGACAAATAGAGGTAATATAAGAAAAAAGAGATGTTGTTTTTTCGGCAATGGGCATAAGCCTCGGTACAATCCACTTCTACCGTCACCCCAAAAAAGGGTTCCTCAAAGTTCTTAAAGAAATTAAAATGCTCCTTTCTTGCCCAGGTTTCAATGTCAAGCTCTTTTACCATGGAACTATAAAAACTTAATGATTTCTTCAATGAACTCAGCCTCAAAAAACCTGGGATCATCTATTTTGATATCTACTTTTTCATAGGCCCAAGTGGTATGGTAAGGAACATGGACCGCATGGCCTCCCAGCTCAAGTACAGGTATGATATCTGACTTGACCGAATTGCCAATCATCAAAAAATGCTCTGGTTTGCAATCGAGGTGTTTGAGCAGTTTTTTATAATCTGAAACTTTTTTATCACTCATAATCTCAATATGATGAAAGTGTTTTTCCAGCCCCGATTTGATCAGTTTTCTTTCCTGGTCGAGCAAATCCCCTTTCGTGGCCATCACGAGTCGGTAATCTCCATTGAGCTGTTTGAGCAGGTCCTCAACACCGTCAAATAGTTCTATGGGTTTTTCCAGCAGTTCCCTTCCTATCTCGATGGCTTTGTTGATCAGTTTTATATCTGCTTTGTTGTTGGTGATCCGGCCAATGGTTTCGATCATGCTCAACATAAAGCTTTTGACCCCATAGCCGTAAAGCTCCAGATTATCCATTTCAGTTTTAAAAAGTTCTTTTGTCACGCTGTGGTGTGGCAAAAAATCCTCTAAAAGTTCCGAGAATTTATTTTCAGCGTCTCTGAAATAAGGCTCATTGACCCAAAGGGTATCATCAGCGTCAAAAGCAATGACCTTGATATTTTTCATTTTATTATGGTTTCTGAAGGCCTCATCTGGTTGGTTACATCCAGATCTGTCTTTTGCTTACAAAGATAAACATAAGCAAAGAGATCATAAGAATTTTTACTGACGCTTTTTCCATTTTTACATCTCCATCCATTTTTTAAATGCAGAGGCCTTATTTTTACTGATAACGACACTGGCTTTAGGATGGGTCACTATTTTCAGCTGATTATTCCCATAGCGAAGGATCTCATCAATACCCTTAACAGACAATATGTATTGACGGTTGGCACGGAAGAAAAGGGCGTGATCGAGTTTACCGTATAATTCATCAAGACTCGAATTTGAAGCATATTTGCTGCCGTCCAGGCACATGATGAAGGTGGCCGAATTTTCGGTATAAATAAAAGCTATTTCTTCAACCCTGACTGATATGATCTTGTCTTTAGAATAGGTCAGCAGCCTTCTGGTTATTTTGGAATTTTCCTCATGTTCTTGCTCCATTTCCCGGTCCTGTCTGATATCATCATCCTCATGATTCTCCGCCAACCTTTTGCTGATCTTTTCTTTATAATTTGAAAGGTCTGAATTCAACTGAGAAAGATTGATGACTTCCTCTCGCAGTTTTTCATTTTTCATTTCCAGTTCCCTTTCGTAATGGTTGCCTAAATATCGTACCATAATCAAGGATAATAAAATAATGGTAAAACCAGTGAGGAGGTAGACATATAAGAAATTTACCCTTAATTTATTAATTTCTCTTTCGATCTTGTCAATATTGGCATGCGCCGCGATGATCCAGTCTGTATTTTCTACGGGATACATATAGATGATCTCAGAGTCCCTTTCACTGTTGAATTCTCTTAGCCCTCCTTTCTGTTTTTTATTTTTGAGTAATTCATAGAAATCTTCTGAATTCATTCCGGAATTGATCGGCTTAACATACGACTCATTCGGTGAAATCTGTGTTCCGATCTTCTGTGGATCAGGGTGGCAGATTTCGATTCCTGACCAGTCGAACATGCAAATAAATCCGAAATCAGTGTTTGAACCTTCGATGCTTGTCTGAATGTTCTCGATTAATTTTTCTCTGTCAGCACCTTGTTCGATCTGTCTGGAAATCAAGTTGGAAAATTCTCTGGCTTCTCTTTTACTGCCTTCAATCTGAATTTCAAGAAACTGATTCGTACTTACTTTTAGCAAAAAGTTCATACTGAAATAGCCTACCGCGAACACAATTACCGATATGGCCAACAAATTGAACAGGTAAAGCTTGTCTTTTCTCAAATGGTTTTTTTTTCAGATTCTTTAATTCCCTTTCAAGCCCGATTTTTTCCCCCTGACCTAATTTTATTTGTGCTGTGCAAGGTTCAGGCTTAACTTAGTCAAAGTTAACAAAATTGACCATAAACTTTAGTCATGGATTGATAAGGTTTGAATTAAATATAACAATCTGTTGAAAATTATATCTTTGAAAATAGGAAGCATAGTCAGTATAGGGCTCCTTACACTCGGTATTATTTTATTTATTGGGTACCGCATGTATAACAAGCCACATGTTGACGTTGAAAAAGAAAAAGCTGAACTTGTGTTAAGAGCAGATTTGCTCTTGGAGGAATTTCAAAAAAACGAGGGTGAGGCCAATATGAAATATGTAGACAAGATTCTTCAATTGGAGGGTACAATCTCCCGCATATCTTTTGAGAACGGGAATGGTTTTGTCACTTTGAAGGGACAGAATGATGAATCGGGCGTGTTATGTCAGATGATGCCTGAAGAAAATAAAAATATATTGAAATTCAAGGTTGGTAGTAAGGTAATTGTTAAAGGAATTTGTACAGGGCACCTTATTGATGTGACGATGGTCAGATGCGTATTTGTGGATTAAATAGAATTATGAAAAACAAAGGAATATTGCTGTTATTTTTATTGATGAACCTTTCATTGTTCTCTCAAAACAGATTCATGACAAAGGAAGGATTTGTCAGCTTTTTTTCACATACGTTGGTGGAAGATATCAAAGCAGACAATACCCAGGTATTGAGCATTGTTGATACAGAAACTGGTGAAATTGCGATTCAGTTGCTGATGCGTTCGTTTCAATTCAAAAAAGCACTGATGCAACAGCATTTCAATGACAGTTATGTGGAATCTCATAAATATCCGAAAGCGAAATTCAACGGATTCATAATTAATCTGGACTCCCTTGTTGATGGTTATACTGAAACGGAGATCAAAGGAACCTTAAATGTTCACGGGAAGGATAAGGAAATTGAATTCCCTGCAAAGATTTACAGATCTGACGATGAGTTGAGGATTACAGGTGTATTTACCGTGCAGGTAGCTGATTTTGACATAAAGATTCCTGCCGTTGTAAGAAATAATATAGCCAAAACCATTAAGGTGACGTTTAATCTTGCACATGAGCCGTACAATAATTAAAAACATGGACAAAATGAAATATAAGATTTTTTTAGTCCTTTTGAGTGTAAGTTTTACTTGTTACGCTCAGGATTTGGATAAGATTCTTGAAGAGGAATCACCGGTAACTACAAGTGTGGTATTGGGCACTTTCAATGGTACAAGATTGCTCAACGGACATTCTGTCGAGACCCGAAAAAAAGGGATACTTGAATTCCTGATCCAGCACAGGTTTGGCACTCTGAATTCGGGTTTTGATGAGTTGTTTGGTTTGGATCAGTCAAACATCCGTTTTGGCTTCGAGTATGGCCTGACAGACGATCTTACGATTGCCTTGGGAAGGAGCTCTTTTCAAAAAACTTTTGACGGTTACATCAAATACCGGCTTCTCAAACAAAAGACAGGAGAAAGCCCTTTTCCGGTTTCCTTGACTGTTTTTGGAAGTGCAGCCGTAAAAACAATAAAGGATTATGAACCTGATGAGAAACCGGACTTTGTTGACAGAATGGCTTATACCACCCAGATATTGCTGGCCAGAAAGTTTAATCAGAATTTTTCTCTTCAGGTCACACCATCATATGTTCATTTTAATTCTTCTCCGACCACAGATGATCCCAATGATATTTTTTCATTAGGAGTCGGAGCAAGGGTGAAGATCAGCAACAGGGTATCCCTTAACGGGGAATATTATTACACAGTAAACCCTTTCGAATCTATTAATGCCAAGGACGCTCTTGCCATAGGTGTTGACATTGAAACAGGCGGTCATATTTTTCAACTCATCTTTACCAATTCCAGGTCGATGATAGAAAAGGGCTTTATCGCTGAGACCACCGGTGACTTTTTCGATGGCGATATCCATTTCGGATTTAATATCTCAAGGGCATTTCAAATTGTGAAACCGAAAGAGAATGAAAAGATGTTTTAAGTAAATTAAAATAAATATTACGAACCTTAAACCAATTAACAGACATTAATTTTAAACAATTTTATTATGAAAAGAATTCAAATATTACCAGTTTTACTCATGCTCTTTATTTTAACAGGCTGTTCATCCGGCAGCGACGACGACAATATGGGGCCACCTGATGGGGGAGATACAGAAGTAACATACACAGGAACCATTAAGGCCATTATCAACGGCAATTGCATAGGTTGCCATAATAGTCCGCCGGTCAATGGTGCGCCCATGTCCTTGACAACCTATCAGGACGTGAGAAGTGCTGTGCAGAGCAGGGGATTGATTGGAGCGGTTGAAAGCGGGGCAATGCCTCCCACTAGTAATAATCTCACAAGCTCTCAGGTACAGGCTATTAAAGACTGGCAGGCAGATGGTTTTCCGGAGTAGTGGAAAGCCTCTTTAAATTTGCATTGGGTCTTGCACAGGTTTTAGTCATAACCGGTTGAATTTTAAGGATTGACGATTGCAGCTTAGTTGTTGATTCACATCGGCTTTTAGAAGAATATTTTAATTCATGGGTGCCTCTTGTCAAAGATCGCCCAAGGTTTTGAATTTAAAGTTCTCATTTTCAGAAGCTTCATGTTCCCGCAGCATGATTTCGGATATCTTGGCCACGTGTTCAGGAAATTTTGAAGAAAGGTCGTTCATTTCCAGGATATCATTCTCCAGGTCGTAGAGTTCAATGTGCATGTTTCCTTTAAAAATATCTTTTCTGATGCCTTTCCATTTTCCCATACGCACTGCCTGCTGTCCTCCATAACTTGGAAATTCCCAATAGAGAAAATCATGTTTGGGTTGTTCCTGGCCGAGAAGAACAGGCTTAAAACTGATTCCGTCTGTATCATCCGGAGTACTGGTATTGGTA
>CBDUAP010000065.1:0-14219 GCA_965365165.1 uncultured Flavobacteriaceae bacterium | reverse complement strand
CTCTAAAATAATTACTGATGACGATTAAAAACATGGATGTGTCTGTAAGGGCATTAATGGAAATTGACCATAATATTGACGAATTGGTAAAGCAAATAGAATTGCTGAGCTATGTGAATCCTACGAATATTGAGGAAGAAAAGAAAAAATTCTTTGCCAGTAAATATCTGAATGACCCGGTATTTACCTATCCTGAAATCAATTTTGACAAATTTAAATTGCACCGGGAACTTTTTATCCAGCCCCTTGAACTGATTGAAGACGTTGAGATCAAACAGTTGTATGAGGACATAATCTACACTTATTCGGGTTTGATTCAATGTATCGAGACCATCGGACTTGGAAGAAAATTTTATTACAATTGCCTGCACTGTTTTGGCACCCCGACTGAAAAGGATGTTGAAAATGCCAAATTCATTCTTCATTTTAAAGATGAAGGAGATGCAGAAGATCGCTTTAAGACAAGATACAATTCAAGAGAAACCATACCTTTTTTCGAGGAGTTTTCTAAAGATTATGATTTTCAATACAAAATTACCCATTCAAGTAAAATGTCAGCGTCAGCAATGGTCTCAAACAATACCAGAACCTTGGTCCTCAATGAGAACCACCTTTTCTCGTCGCATGAATTGAACGTACTCAACAACCATGAAATAGGAGTACACATGGTGACCACGATGAATGGCTTGCTGCATCCTTTGAAAATATTTTCACATGGTTTTCCCAACAATGAAGAAACACAGGAAGGGCTTGCCGTTTTTGCTGAATACATGAGTAACAACCTCACCGTAAAAAGACTGAAAGAGCTTTCATACAGGGTTATTGCAGTAGATAGTTTGGCAAAGGGTTATTCTTTTTCCAAAACTTTCAGGTTGTTGCACAACCAGTTTGATCTCGATAAGGAAAAGGCCTTTTATATTACCTTAAGGGTGCATAGAGGAGGGGGCTTTACCAAAGACTATTTATACCTTACGGGGCTTAAAAAGATCTATGATTATTACAAGGGCGGTCATGATCTGGACTTATTGCTCACAGGAAAAGTAACACTTGAATACATTCAGGAGATTGAGTCACTGATAGACAAAGGTTTTGCCGTCGGTCCAAGACACAAGACCCTGGCGTATCGTGAAAATAAGAACAGCAACAGCACCGTCGATTTCATACTCAATAGTCTGAAATAGATTTCATTCACCAGTTTTGTGAGCCACCATCCAAACGAATATAATATTCCGTATCTTTGTTGTTCATGCGGTTATGGAGAATTAACGTATGATTATTGCTAAGTAATTGCATATTAAACAATTACTGTATCCAAAATAAATTGTTCAGTCTTGCATAATGAAGCTTCTTCGATTGACGGAGGCTGTCATTGTACTGTTGTTAGGATGGTTTGATCAAATACATGAATGAAATGAGTCAAAATAGGAGTAGAACCGGTTTTCAGTTTGAATTGTTTAACGAAGTGCCCAAGTCGCCCTTTGACAAGCTTTTTGACATCTTTAAAGAACTGATCACGCACACATCAGGAGATTTTGATGAGGCCCTTGACTGGCTGGAACAGCTTGACAAGGAGTACAAGCTGACCAATGAGGATTATACCCTTGACGATTTTGTGGAAGACCTGAAAAACAAGGGCTATATAAAGGAAGAAATAAATCCTGATGGGAGCTATGATAAAAAAATTACGGCTAAAACCGAAAGGGTCATTCGTAAAAACGCCCTGAACCAGATCTTTGGCCAGATCCGAAAAAAAGGAGCCGGAAATCACAAGACCAAGAGCAGCGGTTCAGGCGACGAGCATACAGGTGACCTCAGGGAATTTCAATTTGGTGATCCATTGGAAAATATCAATGTGACCGAAAGTTTGAAAAATGCCCAGGTGAATCACGGGTTTGGTAATTTCGATCTCACCGAGAACGACCTCATTGTTGAAGACACCCATCACAAGGCACAGATGAGTACGGCCTTAATGATTGATATCAGCCACAGTATGATCCTTTATGGGGAAGACAGGATCACCCCGGCGAAAAAAGTAGCCATGGCACTGGCTGAGCTGATTACAACCCGTTATCCGAAAGATACCCTTGATATTTTAGTATTTGGAAACGACGCCTGGCCTATTCAGCTAAAAGACTTGCCTTATTTACAGGTAGGGCCTTACCATACCAATACAGTAGCAGGATTGGAGCTGGCCATGGATCTTCTGCGAAGAAAAAGAAATACCAACAAACAGATCTTCATGATTACAGATGGTAAGCCAAGTTGTTTGCGCATGCCTGACGGTACTTATTACAAAAACAGCAACGGGCTTGATGATTTTATCGTCGACAAATGTTACACCATGGCAGCACAGGCAAGAAAATTGCACATCCCTATAACTACCTTTATGATTGCACAGGATCCTTATTTGCAGTCATTTATTGACCAGTTCACTTTATCAAACAGGGGTAAAGCTTTTTATACAGGTCTCGACGGACTTGGGGAAATGATATTTCACGATTATGAAAACAACCGAAAAAAACGCATCAGGTAATGAATAAAACAATAAATACCTTAGGAGCCCTTAAAGAAAGCGGGTACCAGAGCAAAAGTATCAAAGCCGAATTGAGGTCGAATTTAATTGACAACATCAAAAACGGAGTTCAGTCATTCACGGGCATACATGGCTATGACCATACAGTTATCCCACAGCTGGAAAGGGCCATACTATCTGAGCACAACATCAATCTATTGGGCCTGAGAGGGCAAGCGAAGACACGTCTTGCCAGGCTTATGGTCCAGTTATTGGATGAATACATTCCGGTCATTGAAGGATCAGAGATCAATGATGATCCGCTGAACCCGATAAGTCACTTTGGAAAAGAGATGGTTCTGAATTCAGGAGACAAGACTCCTGTAGCATGGATCCACAGAGAAGAACGCTTCTACGAAAAACTGGCAACACCGGATGTGACCATATCCGACCTCATCGGAGATATAGATCCCATCAAGGCGGCCAATATGAAATTGAGTTATGCAGATGAAAGGGTGATCCATTTTGGGATGATCCCCCGGGCCAACAGAAGTATTTTTGTGATAAACGAATTACCGGATCTTCAATCTAGAATTCAAGTAGCTCTATTTAACATACTGGAAGAAGGTGATATACAAATTAGAGGTTTTCAAGTACGGTTACCTTTGGATTTACAATTTGTATTTACGGCAAACCCTGAGGATTATACAAACAGGGGAAGCATTGTAACTCCCTTGAAAGACAGGATTGGTTCGCAAATCTTAACCCATTATCCTGAGAGTATCGAAGTAGCAAAGACCATTACGGCTCAAGAGGCCCATTTGCAAAAAGGAAGGGTGTGTGACATTCACATCCCGGAACTTGCAAAAGACCTGGTTGAACAGATCGGATTTGAGGCACGCGACAATACTTACGTAGACCATAAAAGTGGTATCAGTGCAAGGATGAGTATTACAGCTTATGAGAACCTGTTGAGCACTGCAGAACACCGTTGTATCAGTTCCGGTTCAAAAGAAACAAGTATTCGCTTTACCGACATTCTGGGCATGACCCCGTCAATAATCGGAAAAGTCGAGCTGGTTTATGAAGGGGAGCAGGAGGGAGCTGCCTATGTTGCGGAGAAATTAATAGGAACGGCGGCTAAAACCCTTTTTGACAAATATTTTCCGGAGATCAAAAAATTAAAACATGAAACTGACAAGGACCCTTATGAAGGAGTGTTGCAATGGTTTTTTGAAGCCTCAGCCTTTGAGTTGATGGATGACAGTTCAGAAAATGAATATGCCGAGTCGCTGAATGCAATAGGTTCTCTTGACCAATTGATCAAAACCTACATCCCTGAATTGCCCGAAAAGGACAAATTGTTTGTCAAGGAATTTATTTTATGGGCCCTGGTTGAATACAAAAAACTCAATAAAAAAAGGATTGGTAAGGGCTTTGAGTTCAAAGACAGTTATGGTGCATATTTGTCTAATCTTTGATTAGGAATCAATCCTGTCAAAACCATGTTTCGTTTCTAAAGCGGTAATTATTTTGATCTTCAAATGGCAATTTATTGAGGATCATACCATAATATACCAGGTTTTTATGACAAAAAGACATTATTTTTCATAAAATAACGTCATAATGACATATGAAATAAAAAAAAAGCACTTCATTCTACTTTGGTATTCCAATTGCTTTATAACAACCGATTAATGATTATAAAGTAAAACCTTAAATAATTTTTAAAATGAGCAATTTAATGTTATTCAACAACGGTAGAATCGCAAAAAGAGATCGAGGTAATTTAGGCACTTTTCCTGCCTGGTCATCATTTATAGATGAATTATTTAATGATGACTTGACCATAGGAAGCAGGGGTAATTTCAACAACGGAATCACGCTTCCAAAAGTGAACATCAAAGAAACTGATGAGGCTTTTATGCTGGAGATGGCTGTTCCCGGATTCAAAAAATCAGACTTTGTGCTTGATGTAGAAAATGATGAGCTTTCAATTTCTGCTGATCTCAGTACTGAAGCAAGTGAGCAGGAGGAAGGATATACGCGAAGAGAATTTGGATTTAGCTCCTTTAAGAGAACGTTCGCATTGCCTGATTCTGTTGAAGAAGGAGGTATTAAGGCCAGCTATAAGGAAGGAATATTAGCCGTTGAAATCCCAAAAAAGGAAGAAGCAAAACCTAAGCCTGCCAGAACGATCAAGATTTCATAATGCTGAAATCAGGATTTTAGATGAGTTTAAACAAATAGATGTATTGGATATCATGACAAATGCGGTTCAGTGAATATCAGAACCAAATTAAAAACTTTTCTAATTCCAAGAAAAGGATAAAACCTTAGAAAAAAGGTTTTATCCTTTTTGATTTTCAAAAGGTCAAATTGAAGCATTTTTTTTCAATTTAAACAATATCTAAGGCCTTAAAAATACATTTCGTCACAAATTATTTACAGTTCAGTAATTCAAAATTTCCCAGTACGCTTATCTGACATACATTTGTTGTATAACAATTAAATAAATATATCATGAAAACAATAGTCAGCAACGGCAAATCAAGTGAAGTGAGATATGTGCGTTTTTCAAGTTTCAGAGATAGCAAAAGGATCAGGTGGTCAGATTTTAGACATTATTGCTATTGAAAACTTGTCACGTCATTATTAAGAAATCTAAAACTCATGAAACCGTATCTTATGCCAATTTAAAAGCCTTAACATGATTGTTAAGGCTTTTTTTATTATGAATATCATGGTTATTTTACTGATATAAAATGCGCCTGGATTGATTTTACAAGTTTGCCCTATAGAGAGTTTTATGATTTTTCATTTTGACCTTCTCATTTCAATTGACCCTTTTATTGTCTCCCCAGACGGTAATATATTAAATAACATGAAGTACCATGAACAATAATACCAGAGGGGTCTGCATACCGATTTAATTAAAGTTTGAACCAACAATTTTTCTTTCTACCTTTAAGGTATGGATAAAAGAACTTTTATCAAGCAGCTTTCAGCTTTAGGGATCAGCGGCACCCTTCCATTTATGGAGGCCATGGGGCAGAGTTTTCAGGAATTTGCTCTTGTTCCTGACACAACCCTGGTATCCAATGAAGATTTTTGGTCGCAGATAAGAAGTGGTTACAGATTGAATCCAGACTATATCAATCTTGAAAACGGATATTATTGCATGATGCCTCAGGAGACTTTGAACACCTATCTTGAGAACGTCAGGCAAATAAATTATTTGGCTTCCAGGTACATGCGCACAGTTAGAATGGACAATCGCAACCTGGCACGTCAGGCACTTGCTGATATGGCCGGTTGCTCATTTGACGAATTGGTGATTACCAGGAATACAACGGAGTCTCTTGATCTTGTGATTGGCGGACAGGACTGGAAACAAGGTGATGAGGCCATTTATGCGGCTCAGGATTACGGTTCAATGATGGACATGTTCAGGTTATTGGAAGAACGCTTTGGTATCGTTTCAAAAATCGTGTCCTTGCCAAATCATCCCGAAAGTGACGAAGAGATCGTTACCTTATACGAAAGCCAGATCACTGATAAAACAAAATTACTGATGATCAGTCACATAGTAAACATAACCGGTCACGTATTACCGGTCAGGAAAATTTGTGACATGGCCCACGAAAAAGGCGTTGAAGTACTTGTTGACGGAGCACATGCCTTTGCACATCTTGATTTCAAGATTCCCGACCTGCATTGCGATTATTACGGTGCCAGCTTACACAAATGGCTCAGTGCTCCTCTGGGAGCTGGTCTGCTTTATGTGAAGGAGGATAAAATCAAAAACCTATGGCCTTTGTTTGCCTCTGAAGAATTACCAAGAGATGACATAGACAGGCTCAACCATACAGGAACGACCCCTGTTCACGTTGAACTGACCATCCCCAATGCCATAGCTTACCATCAGATGATTGGTGCGGCACGAAAGGAGGGCAGATTAAAATATTTAAAGGCCTATTGGACCAATAAAGTTAGGGGAATCCCTAACATCATCGTCAATACGCCTTTTGAAGATGAGCGGTCTTGTGCCATTGCCAATGTAGGTATCAGGGATATGAATTCTAAGGACATGGCGAATATATTGTTTGATAAATACAATATATGGGTGGTGGCCATTGATCGACCGGGTGTTCATGGCTGCAGGATCACGCCTAATGTTTTTACATCCACAAAGGAACTGGATCTTTTTGTTGAAGCCCTGACAGAAATGGCCATTTGAACCAAATGAATTTTATTATCTTTTAGCAACAACTTTAATTAAATAAGCATCATGAGTATAGCAGAGAATATCAAAAAATTTTTTAAGGCCAAAGAAAATAATGAACCAACCGGAAAAGCGCCTGAAGGTGTTTGCCCTAATTGTTGGGGAAGACAAGAATGGGAAGGTAATTATTACAAACTTATCAAAGCAAGAAATATAACCCCCGAATCAAATACCTATAATAATTTTATCCACGAAGTAGCCTCTAAATTAGATAAAATCACTTTAAAAGAGAATACTTATGAATGCATGACCTGTCATGTAAAATACGAAGACAAAGAATAGTTTTGAATCATACAAAAATAGGCCTGGGAATGGCTGCTTTGGGCAGACCCGAATATATCAATATCAGGAGGCATCCGGATCCTGACAAGTCTAAAAGTGCATATAAAGAATCTGCATTCAAGGTGTTGGATCTCGCCTATGAAAAGGGAGTAAGGCATTTTGATACAGCAGCTTCTTATGGTATAGGAGAGCAGTTTTTACTTGAATGGTACCAGATTCATGCTTACAAAGACGTTGAATTTAGTACAAAATGGGGGTATAGCTATGTGGCCGACTGGGAGATTGGGTATGGCGGAAAACATGAAGTCAAGGAGCATTCCCTTGCAAAATTGAAAGAGCAGTGGCTGCAATCTAAAAATTTGCTACCAGGCTTGAGCACTTATCAAATTCATTCAGCGACATTTGAAAGTGGGGTTTTGAAAAATTCGCCGGTTCTTTTGGAACTTCAGGAAATCAAAAACAGAACCGGAATCAAAATTGGTTTGTCAGTGAGCGGGCCCGATCAGGCAGCAGTATTAGAAGCCGCCTTATTGGTAAAAACTGGCCAAAAGCCACTTTTTGACAGTTTTCAGGTTACTTATAATATTTTAGAACAATCGTGTCATTCAGTGCTCAGGGACATCATTTCTTCAGGTAAAACGGTAATGATCAAAGAAGCCCTGGCAAATGGCCGTATCTTTAAAAATGAGCGTTTTTCGCATTACGGAAAGTTATACAAAAGCCTTGAAGCACTTTCTAACAAATATGGGGTAGGAGCAGATGCTATTGCACTAAGGTTTGTGATAGACCATTTGAAGCCACAAATATTACTGAGTGGGGCTTCCAATACATTGCAGCTTAGCGAAAACCTAAAGGCTCTGGATTTTCAATTGACAAATGAAGAATTGCAGCACCTTAGAACTTTGAGCGCAGATGTACATTATTATTGGCAGGAACGGCAACTTCTTGAGTGGCAATAAAATTCATTTAAGCACATAAGCGGCAATGTAATTTGCTTTAAAAGAGTGGCTATATTTGCAAAAAAATATTTTATCCCATTATATTCCTGGTATAAAAAAATCACAATTATATAATTCACAAATGGCAAACATCATCAGGGAGCAACAGGCTATACTGGAAAAGTTACAGATACAGGCCTTGAACCCTATGCAAAAGGAGGCTATCCCCTCAATAGAAAGGAACGCGAACACTGTTTTGATTTCTCCTACCGGAACAGGGAAAACACTCACTTTTTTACTGCCCGTCCTCAAAGTTCTGGACATGCATTGCAAAGAGGTACAGGCCTTAATCCTTGTGCCTTCAAGAGAATTGGCTATTCAAATAGAGCAGGTGCTGCGTGAAATGGGATCGGGTTTCAAGGTCAATGCGGTATATGGGGGGCGTCCGGTCTCAAAAGATAAGATAGAGCTGAAGCACAGACCTGCCATTCTCATTGGTACCCCTGGCAGAATTCAGGACCATTTCAGAAGCAACAGGTTTTCGAAGGACCATATCAAGACCCTTGTCCTGGATGAATTCGACAAATCTCTGGAAACAGGTTTTGAAGAAGATATGAAAGCCATTATAAGTAATTTACCAAATCTGTCAAAACGGATTTTGACTTCAGCAACCCAAGGATTGGAAATTCCCGGTTTCGTAGGGATGAACAATGCAGTCAGCCTCAATTACGCTAAAGGGAATGCTTCAAAGCTGGCCATTAAAAGTATTGTTTCAAGTTCCCCGAACAAACTCAATTCACTCCTGGACTTATTGAATTTTCTGGGCAACAATCCCGGTATCATTTTTTGTAATTACAGGGACAGTATTCAAACAGTGAGTGAATTCTTGAAGAAAAATGGTATCAGTCATGGTTGTTTCAATGGAGGAATGGAGCAAAAAGAAAGGGAACGCACCCTGATGAAATTCAGAAACGGAACCTATCAGGTCATTGTGGCTACTGATCTTGCAGCCAGGGGTATAGACATACCTGAATTAAAGTATATTGTTCATTTTGAACTTCCCAGGACTTTGGAAGAATTCACGCACAGAAATGGAAGGACTGCAAGGGTCAATGCCAAAGGAACAGCCTATGCACTTACCTGGAAAAAGGAATATTTACCCGAATTCGTTAAGGATATTCCTGTTGAGGATATTTCTAAACAGGCAAACCGAAAGCCTCAATACTGGGGAACATTATTCATTTCCGGCGGGCGCAAAGACAAGATATCCAAAGGAGATATAGCGGGTTTATTCTTTAAGCAGGGGCAGCTCAACAAAGATCAGTTGGGGGTGATTGAGTTAAAGCAGGATTGTGCTTTTGTTGCGGTTCCTTTAAGCCTGACGGAAAAACTTGTCTCCCAACTCAACAATACCAGGTTAAAGAAAAAGAAAGTCAGGGTGTCTAAAGTTTAAGGACTTCCTGAACTTCTCCGGGAGCCATTTCACCTAAATGTATTGATCCGATTCTGATCCGTACAAGTCTCAGGGTGGGAAATCCAACAGCAGCCGTCATTTTACGCACTTGCCTGTATTTACCTTCTCTTAAAGTGATGCTGATCCATGAGCAGGGCCGGTGCCTTGCAAGACGCAGTTTAGGGTTTGGAGCCGGCAGCTCAGGATCCGCTTTTAAGATGTGCGCTGTACAGGGTATTGTCAGGTATTTTTCACCTTCAATTCCTATTTCTACTCCCTTGCACAATCGGTTTATGGCTTCCATCCCGATGATCCCATCCAGCTGGGCCAGGTATTGTTTTTCCACTCCTGAAAGGTTAATTTCATTGCACTTATGCCCGTCTGATGTCATTAACAAAAGGCCTTCTGACTTTTCATCCAGACGGCCAACTGGCATGACGCCTTTATTAAAATCATAAAGTTCAGTTAAAAAGCGTTTTTTACGTACTTCCTTCTTGTCATTTGATTGTAACTGGCTGAGTACCCCAAAGGGTTTGTAAAGTTTAAAGTGCTCGTGTTTCATATGTAATTTGCCCAAATAAAGTTACTTAAATTTAATTTTACAGAAATGCGTTCAATCTGATGAAAGAAATTCAAGATCCTTGGACAATAATTTTTGAGATTTTCAATTATTTCGCCTTAAAGGATTAAATAATTTAATAGCTTTATGTATATTTTAATTTGTCATGAATTCCAAAGAATCCAAGCTTAATAGTTTGGCCCAAAAGATAGGGCAGCAATTAGTCAAGAATAAGAAGGCAAAGGTTTTTGAACTGGTTCTTGTTTTTTTTATTGCCTTTGTTTTCATCTGGTTATTTAAATCCAGCAATAATGATGATCTGATCTATAACCAGGCAATCATTTGGCTCGCCAATGTGATGATGCTTGGCATGGTTTGGCTTGGGATCAAACTCAGAGGAGGCAGCCTCAAAGATTTTGGATTCGGATTTAAGACATTCGACCTTAAACTGGCCTTGAAAATCGTATTACAATCGCTTCTGGTATTCATCCTGGCCATTGTTGGTTTTATGTTGGGTTCCATTATTATGGCCAACATAACAGGAGTGCCCCAGACCACAAACATGGCGAGTTATGATTATCTTAAGGACAATATCCCGATGCTTGCTCTTACCCTGCTTGGTGTTTATTTTGTGTCTTCCTTTGGAGAGGAAGTCATCTACCGGGCGTTTTTGATCAATAGGTTTTTGGAACTTGGTCTTAAAGGCAAAAGCGGAAAGCTTTTAGCCGTTCTGTTCAGTGCTATATTTTTTGGCCTGGCCCATTACGGCTGGGGGACAATGGGTATGGTGCAAACCGGATTTATGGGCCTGGCCCTGGGCTGGTCTTACTTTTTGTTTAAAAAAAGAATCTGGACCCTGGTACTGGCTCATGCCTATATGGACACCATCCTGATGATTCAATTGTATTTGGGCCAGTAATACAAGAAATCTTATAAAACCACCTTAGGCTTTGATGCGTTTATATATCAGGTGCAAAAAAAAATCATTTATATCAGATAAAGTGCCATACGATATATTGAGGATACACCGGCCTGAGTAAGTATTTCACTATGTTTTTAAATGATCCCCGTTCCATCCGGTCTTGATGAAGATCATTTTTAATTCCTCAAAAACATCCTAATTTTAAGTTTAAGAAAACAGCATCAACGGATCGTTTATGAAAATAGAAATGATGTACCTCAAAATCGCCTGGCTCAATATATGGCGCAATAAGCGCCGCACATTCATTACAACTGCTTCGGTTTTTTTTGCGGTCCTTCTTGCAATCGTTATCCGTTCAGTCACAGACGGTGTTTATGAAAACATGATCCATAACATCGTGAGTTATGCCTCAGGATATCTCCAGGTGCATCAGAGGGGTTATTGGGAGGAACAGTCCGTTGACAATTCTTTTGAGGACAACACCCTGTTGATTCAGGAACTTGAAAGGCATGCCAAAATAGTTGATATGATGCCCCGTTTCGAAACATTTGCCCTGGCCTCTGTTGGAGAGAAGTCTAAGGTGGTTATGCTGCTAGGAATAGATCCCGAAAGGGAAATGAGGGTCAATAATCTTCATGAAAAGATAACAGAAGGTCAGTATTTAAGTTCCAGAACGGATACAGCCATTTTAGTTGGGCAGGGCTTGGCAAGTCAATTAAAGCTGCAGATCAATGACACGCTGGTTTTAATCGGTCAGGGCTATCATGCCAGCACTGCGGCGGCAAAATTCCGCGTGAAAGGAATTCTGAAATTAGGATCGCCGGAACTAAACAATTCCATGGTATACCTTCCTTTACAGCAGGCACAATATATGCACAGTGCGGATGACAGGCTTACCGCATTGTCTATCATGATATCGCAAGGATCTGACCTCAACAAGCTTAAAATGTCAATGTGCAAAGAGTTGGATACTTCCAGGTATGAAGTAATGACCTGGAAAGAGATGATGCCTGAAATGGACCAGTTCATCGAGGCCGATAGCGCAGGACACTATATCATTATAGGAATATTTTATGTGATCATTTCATTTGGCTTGTTCGGCACCTTATTGATGATGTCTTTTGAGCGCACCAGGGAATTTGGAATATTGATCTCCATAGGGATGAAAAAACAAGTTCTGGCAGGTATCCTGTTGATGGAATCCCTATTGATTTCACTAATAGGTTGTATGGCCGGGGTCATTGCAGGAATTATATTGATTTCCTGGTTTTCACAAAATCCAATTTACTTTTCAGGAGTGTTGAAGGAAATCTATGAAAATTATGGTATTGAACCCATTATCTATTTTTCGAGCAGCATGAATATTTTTATCGTTCAAACCCTGATCGTACTGTCATTGAGTTTGCTGCTCGCTTTTTACCCGGGTTTCAAGGTACTCAAATTAAAACCTGTTGAAGCTTTAAACACTTGATTATGTTATTTCAGATTGCTTGGAGAAATATTTGGCGGAATAAAACCAGAAGTCTGGTGGTGATCTGTTCCATTGTCATCGGATTATGGGCCGGCGTTTTTATACTCGCCTTTGCATGGGGTATGTATCAGAAGAATATGGACGATTCGGTTTACAGGCAGTTATCGCATATTCAAATTCATCATCCGGCCTTTGCTATTGAAAATGATCCTGAATATGCTATTTCAGAAACAGAAGAAATTCTTACCAAATTACGCTCAGACTCAAGGGTTCAATCAGCGAGCGCACGAGTCATTGGCAACGGAATGATTTCCTCGGCGACCACCGTTAAAGGTGTAAAACTCCATGGCATTTCACCAGAAGCGGAAGAGGGGCAAATCGGCCTTGACCAGATGCTTACATCAGGAAGTTATTTTAGCTCAGGAAAGAAGAATGAGATTCTCATCGGTGAAAAGCTCGCCAAAAAACTGAAGGTGAAAAATAAAAGCAAAGTTGTACTAACTTTTACCGATATAAATGAAAATATAGTTTCCGCGGCATTTCGAGTAGGCGGTGTTTACAAGTCAATGAATATTTCACTCGATGAAGTAAACGTGTTTGTGCAAAAGGATCATTTAGGAGAATTGCTTGGGCTAAATTCTTCTCAAAGCAATGAAATAGCCATCTTGTTAAAAGATGAAGGTCAAGTTCAGGGGTTTAAAAGCTATTGTAATGTGTTGGTCCCTATGGGAAAGGTGGAAGACTGGAAAGAACTCTCACCTGAATTGGGATTGGTCATAGAATCCTTTAATATGTACACGTACATCATCATCGGGATTATTTTATTGGCCCTGACCTTCGGCATCATCAACACCATGCTCATGTCGGTTTTGGAGCGCGTCCGTGAACTGGGTATGCTCATGGCGATCGGTTTTAATAAGCGTAAGATATTCTTAATGATCATTCTGGAGACTTTTTATTTGGCCTTGACAGGTTGCCCTATTGGTCTATTGACAGGATGGCTGGTCAATGATTTATTAGGCAAACACGGTATCAACATTGCCGTGTTCTCAGAAGGACTATCCTCTTATGGTTTTAGTTCGGTAATTTATCCTTCACTGGAATCACAAAAATACGGGCTTGTTGCAGCTATGTGTATCCTTACCGCAATTTTATCAGCAATATACCCTGCAATCAAGGCCTTACAATTAAATCCATCAGAAGCAATTCGAAAAGTTTAAAATCATGGCAAAAACCATTATTGATGCACATAATGTTAGTAAAACCTACCATACTACGATGGTTCCGGTACACGCTGTTCAGGATGTTCACCTTCATATCGAGGAAGGAGAATTTATCGCATTGGTCGGACCCTCCGGTTCTGGCAAGTCAACCTTACTGAATATGATCGGCGGATTGGATGAACCCACTGCCGGTACTGTGATCATCGACGGCACTGAGATTACAAAATTATCTGAAAACAAGCGCATCGATTTCAGGTTGCACCAGATCGGATTCGTTTTTCAATCTTTCAACCTTATTCCGGTACTTACTGCACGTGAAAATGTGGGATTTGTGCTTCAGTTGCAGCATGTGCCCAAAGTCCAGAGGGAAAAAAGAGTATTGGAGCTATTAGATCAGGTGGGCCTGTCGGACAAAATAAATGCCAAACCCGGAGAATTGTCAGGCGGGCAACAGCAGCGGGTGGCAGTTGCACGTGCACTGGCATCCAAACCTAAAATCGTACTGGCAGATGAGCCCACTGCAAACCTTGATTCCAAATCTACCAACAACCTGCTCGAAATCATGGAAAAACTG
>CBDUAP010000064.1:0-14226 GCA_965365165.1 uncultured Flavobacteriaceae bacterium | reverse complement strand
CCCTTACCGCTTTGGCCTTGTTTGCAGCCTTTATGAAAACAGCGAATGTGACTTCTATTGATGTATCTCAACCCAAGATCATGGCCGGATTATTGGTCGGGGGGATGCTTCCTTTCGTATTCTCTGCTTTGTCAATGAATGCTGTGGGTAGAGCTGCCATGGCGATGATTGAAGAGGTAAGAAGACAATTCAGGGATATTCCTCAATTAAAAGCTGCTCTGGAAGTGATGAAGAAGTATGATTCTGATATGTCTAAGGCTTCGAAAGAAGAGCGTTCAATTTTTGACGCGGCTGATGGCTATGCTGAATACGAAAAATGCGTTGAAATATCGACACAGGCCTCGATTAAGGAAATGGTATTACCTGGTTTATTGGCCTTAGCCGTACCTGTTGCCATCGGTTTTATAGGAGGAGCATCAATGCTCGGTGGTTTGCTGGCAGGTGTCACCACATCTGGGGTTTTGATGGCGATCTTTCAGTCAAATGCAGGAGGTGCATGGGACAATGCTAAAAAGATGATTGAAGAAGATGGTAGAAAAGGAACTGAAGCCCATAAAGCTGCCGTTGTTGGGGATACAGTTGGAGATCCGTTTAAAGATACATCAGGTCCTTCTCTGAACATATTATTAAAATTAATGTCTGTCGTTGCCTTGGTGATCGCACCGAGTATTGCTTTAGATCAGGATGAAGTAACTGCCCATAACATGAACAGTATCCAGCTTTCTGAGCAAGTTGTCGAGACAACGCAGCTTGCGGCTTCCGATACTGAGGAAGATAAGACTTTGGTCATTGAGAAAACTGAGACAGTTTCAGAAGAAATCAACCCTTCGGAATCCTTAGATCAGGAAACAACTAAGAAGTCAGAAGAATAGAATAAGACTTAAAAGATCTAATTCATAAAAATGCGAGCCATGGGCTCGCATTTTTTTTTATATGACTTTCCGGACTTACTGATGTTTTGAGTTGTAAAACTTGTTTTTGGCGCCCTTTTTCGCTAACTTTGAGAGACTGGGGTTAAGGATTAAATGAAGTGGTATTATGGAAGTAGAGAAAGGTTTTGCAGACTTCATAAATTTAAATGTCAAAGAATCTATTTGGGAGCATTTTTTCACTGTTGCGCCTTTGATAGTGATTGGCACAAAGGAAGAGAATGGCTTTAACCTGGCCCCAAAACACATGGCAACACCCATTGGGTTCTCCGATTATTTTGGGTTCGTTTGCACACCTCGGCACAGTACTTATCACAATATCAGAAAAGAGAAAAAATTTACGGTTAGTTTTGTAAAACCCGATCAGATTTTGTTGTCTTCCATTGCGGCCATTCCCAGGTGTGCAGTAGATCATTTTCCTTCAGATATCACCGCCAACATTCCAACGGTTACTACTGAAGAGGGTGAGAATATTTTTATTGCTGATTCCTATGTTTTGCTCAATTGCGATTTGTATAAGGTCATTGATGGATTTGATGATTACAGTATAATTACGGGCAAGATCAATGCCGCCATGGTGCATAAAGATTTTAAGGTCCTTTCAGATAAAGGACAGCAAAGGCAAATCTATGAGAACCCGCTTCTGGCCTATATCGCTCAGGGCAGGTTTGCCATCATAAAAGAAACGATGCGTTATCCTTATCCGAAAGATTTTCAGCGTTAGGGATTAAATTAAGATTGGGTATGGAATTGTCAACGACGAAACATATCGAAAACTATCTGACAGAAAATCGTGAAAACATGGTTTTCTTGTTAAAAAAACTCGTGGCTAAGGAGACCCCTTCATCTGATAAAAAGGCTCAGATCAAAATCATGTTGCTGCTGAAGGAAACTCTGGAAGAACTGGATTTTTACGTCTGTATCGTCAGTGGAAAAAAAACAGGAGGCTACTTGTATGCCAGGCCGAATAAGAGGGTCAGGTACCAACCTGTGCAACTATTAGTTGGGCACTGTGATACGGTATGGGAAAAACATACCCTGGATGAGATGCCGATCAAACAAGGAGAAGATAAAATAACTGGTCCAGGTATTTTTGATATGAAGGCAGGCCTCGTTCAAATGATCTTTGCCATAAAAGCATTAAGGGAACTTGATCTCCCCTGCAGGGTTACTCCGGTTCTTCTGGTTAATTCAGATGAAGAAATTGGAAGTATAGAATCTACAAGAATGATCAAAAGATTATCCAGATTGTCGAACAGAGCCTATATCCTGGAGCCTCCTCTGGGCTTAAACGGGAGGCTTAAAACGGCTCGAAAAGGCATTGGCAAGTTCACACTTACCGTAAAGGGAAAGCCGGCTCACGCAGGCCTGAACCCCGACAAGGGCGTAAGTGCCATTGTAGAACTCTCTTATCATATTCAGAATTTATTCTCATTGAATGATTTTGAAAAGGGCATCACCGTAAATGTGGGAATGATCCAGGGTGGGTCATCTGCCAATGTCATCGCAGCAGAAAGTAAGGCGGTGATAGATGTTCGTGTCCATAACCTTGAAGATGCTGATTTTATTACACAAAAAATCATGGGTTTAAAGCCTATTCATGAAGACTCAGAAATAACTGTTGAGGGTCGTTTCGGAAGACCCCCTATGGAGAAAACACCCAGGAACCAGCAATTATGGAAGCTGGCAAAGGATGCAGGTAAAACCATTAATCTAAATTTAAAAGAGGCCACTGCAGGTGGTGGCTCCGACGGAAATACCACCAGTTTGTACACGGCTACCCTTGACGGTTTGGGGACAGTAGGGGACGGGGCCCATGCAAAGCATGAGTTTATTTTCACTGAAAAGCTTCTGGAACGTACCGCCCTGCTCACATTATTGCTTTCAGCAGACCCTTTGGCCAAGACAAAAGTTTGATGAATTTTAAAATTGCAGTTATGGATTCAAAATATATATTTACTTCCCTGCTCAGAATCTCTGATCTCGATCAAAGTCCATTTGAAGTGGACCTGCTGGATAAGGTGAAGTGGAAGACAGGCGATTATGTGGTCGGAAAAATTACCAGTCAGGGAGGGGATTTCATGAAAATCGAACTGATCAATGGAAGGATGATAGGGTTTATGAAGGAAGACCTCGTGATTGGCGCACTCGGCGAAAGGTATGCCACCCTTGAGGCAACGGGTTCATGGAGGGAAGTTGAGGAGGATGGTGTCATGCACATGCTGACCGGAGGGGGTCTTTTTGGAAAATGTACGTCTAAATCAGCCTATCTGCCAAATCTCATCGAAATCAAGTATGCGGGGCACGTGATGAGAAAGGGCAAGGTGTGCAAGATGGATGATTATATTAAGAATGTGAAGACATCCAAATTTGATCTTCCGGTGATCTTACTCGTAGGGACCTCTATGTCTGCAGGTAAAACAACGGTGGCGAGAATTATCGTGAACCAACTAAAAAGATCCGGACTCAATATTGTAGCCGGAAAACTGACAGGAGCCAGCAGGTACAGAGATACCTTGTCTTTAAAGGACGTCGGGGCAAGTCACATCTTTGATTTTGTTGACATTGGTTTACCATCTTCCATTTATCCAAGAGAAAAATTTAGAAAAAAACTAGTTCAATTGTTGAGCCAGATCAATGAGGTCAAAGCAGATGTGGCCGTCATTGAACTGGGCGCTTCACCTCTTGAACCATACAATGGAGACGTCGCCTTTGAAGAATTGAAGTCCTGTGTTAAATGCACTGTTTTATGCGCTTCCGATCCCTATGCTGTTTACGGGGTGATGAAAAGTTTTGATCTCCTACCTGACATTGTAAGCGGGATTGCCACCAATACTTATGCGGGTGCTGAACTGATCGAAAAACTTTGCGGGGTGAAGGCCCTCAATTTGATCGACCCAAGGACTTCACAGGAACTGAAAGAAATATTGGCCGAAAAATTGGACAGGCCTTTGTAAAGGAATTGCAAATTCATCATGGTATTTTACCAGTTCCCGGCTAATCGAAAACACGGATTTATTTAGCCTGATACCATCCTTTATGACTGCCTCAATCTCTTTTGGGAAATCTTCATCAAAACAGTTACCTTTGGTTTTTTCAATAAGTTTTCATGCGTAAAATTGCCCTTATATTACTGCTTTTCTCAGCTTTCATAAAAGCACAGAGTAAAATGAATTTTGTGGATGATAAGTACCTTGAGGATCAGCTGTATTTTAACCTGACTTACATTCAAATGCTGAACCTCCCCGAGAGGATATCCCAGTCGGGTTTTTCTTTTGGTTTGGGAGCAGGTTTTATAAAGGATATTCCCTTGAATAAACAAAGAAATTTTGGACTGGCCGCAGGACTGGGCTATGGCTTTAACAATTATTATTTTAACATTAATGTCAGCCCGATCATACCTCTTGCAGAAGAAAACATCACCATTAAAAATAACAAGTTGATCCTGCATGCCGTGGAACTGCCTGTAGAAATGAGGTTTCGAAACTCCACCCCCTCTAAGTTTAAATTTTGGAGATTCTATCCGGGATTCAAAATTGCTTATGTCTTTGCTGAAAACACAAGTTTCGGCAAATCAGCTGATTTTGATGTTGATAATATCGTTGAGATCAATGAATTCATTTATGGCCTTACCTTTTCTGCCGGTTATAACAAGTGGAACCTTCATTTTTATTATGGGCTCAATGATTTGTTCAACCAGACCCTGAGCAATGATTATGACATCAATATAAATGACCTCAGGATCGGGCTCGTTTTTTATATATTCTGATAGATTTGAAAGCTGATGAACTGTGCGGTAAGCCCAAGCAGGAACCCAATATAAATTTCTTTAGGAGCATGGGCATTTAATGCCAGTCGTGAAACGCCTATTAAGCCGGAAAGGATAAAAAGGCTCGCAAGAAGTGCATTGAAATTCAACTGGTAGGCATGGCTCATGATGATTACAAAACCTGTAAGCCCTCCTATTCCTAAGGTGTGCAGACTGGTCTTTATTTTTAAATTGAAGAGTAAATAAGTAAAACTGAGAGCCAGGGCCACCCCAAAGAATGAAAAACCAAGCAGGTCGACAATATGAAGGCTTACCAGGGCCCTTCCTATGAGAAAGGACAAAAGTATAAAGAAAAGGATTGGAAATTTTCTTTCATTGATGGAACGAAGGTGGTAGTCATCAATGAGTTTTAGCCTTTTGAGTAATACCAGGAGTAAGACGGGAACAAGGTAGGTACTGACAAAAACAACTAAAAGTATGATGTATTCCTGTTCTTTAATGATGTGCTCAGGCGTGAGGAACAAATACAGAAAAGTCCCTGCAAATGAACACAGTAAAGGGTGGAATAAATAAGAGATCAGCTTGTGGAAAAACATAAATTATAAAATCTTTTTTCTTAACCTGGCCACAGGAATATCCAGCTGTTCCCTGTATTTCGCAACCGTCCTTCTTGCGATCAGGTAGCCCCTCTCTTTCAGCAGCTTTGAAAGTTTTTCATCTGTCAACGGCTTTGTTTTATCCTCGTTTTCTATTTCTGTCTGCAATATTTTTTTGATCTCCCGGGTTGATACATCTTCTCCCTGTTCATTTTTCATAGACTCAGAGAAGAATTCTTTCACCAGTTTCGTTCCATAAGGGGTATCCACATATTTGCTGTTGGCCACCCTGGAAACCGTGGAAACATCCATTTTGATCTCATCAGCGATATCCTTGAGCACCATGGGTTTTAATTTCCTCTCGTCACCCGTCAGCAAATATTCTTTCTGGTAATTGACAATGGCACTCATGGTGATCATCAAAGTTTGCTGCCTTTGTTTAATGGCATCAATAAACCATTTTGCAGCATCAAGTTTTTGTTTGATGAACATGATGGCGTCCTTTTGAGATCTTGATTTGTCTTTGGATTCAGAATAGCCCTTGAGCATGTTGTCATATTCTCTTGAAATATGAAGATCAGGTGCATTTCTTGCATTGAGGCTCAGTTCAAGTTCACCATCGGTAATGCGAATGGTAAAATCAGGAACAATATGTTCGACCACGGTCTGACTGCCTGCAAAAGAACCTCCCGGTTTGGGATTCAAACGTTCTATTTCTTTAATGGCTCCTTTCAATTCTTCCATTGAAATATTGAACTTTTGTGCCAGCTTCGTATAATGTTTTTTAACAAATTGCTCAAAAGATGTACTCAGAATATCAATGGCAAGGGCCCTTTCCCTGGTTTCTGATTTTCTCCTGAGCTGGATGAGTAAACATTCTTTCAGCGTTCTTGCCCCAACTCCTGCCGGATCGAGCTGGTGTATGATGCCCAGGATCTTTTCAACTTCAATTTCACTTGTGTAGATATTCTCAGAAAAAGCCAGGTCGTCTACAATGTCTTCCAAAGTTCTTCTGATGTAGCCATTGTCGTCAATACAACCTACCATAAATTCTGCGATCTGGGCTTCCTGAGGATCAAGACTAAAAGTGTTGAGCTGGTTGATCAGGTGTTGATTGAATGTAATCCCTCCTGAATAAGGGATCCTGCTGTCTTCATCATCGCTGCTGTAATTACTCGTCTGAAGTTTGTAACTCGGAATCTCATCATCACTGAGATAATCATCTATATTGATATCGGTTTCAATCGTTTCGTTTCCTGTTTCATCATATTCGTCCTGTTGGGAATCCTGAAATTCTTCAGAATTTTCTTTGCCGAACTCCAGTGCCGGGTTTTCTTCAATTTCTTGTGCCAGTTTTTGCTCAAAGGCCTGCGTAGGCAGCTGAATTAACTTCATCAGCTGAATCTGCTGAGGAGATAATTTTTGTTGTAGCTTTTGTTGTAAACTTTGTTTTAACATAAGAAATAATCTTCCCTATAAAGTTACAAAAAAGAATTGTCAAATGTCAGGAAGCTTCTGAGTTCCGATCTCATTAGAATTCAGCATTCTGCGGCGTCCGGGGAAATGGGATCACATCCCGGATATTACCCATTCCTGTCGCAAATTGCACCATTCTTTCAAAGCCCAGGCCGAATCCTGAGTGCACTGCGGTTCCGAATTTGCGAAGATCCAGATACCACCAAAGCTCTTTTTCATCAATGTCAAGAGCCTTGATCTTTTCCTTGAGCACATCGAGGCGTTCTTCTCTTTGGCTTCCTCCAACAATTTCTCCAATACCTGGAAATAGCACATCCATGGCTCGAACAGTTTTTCCGTCTTCGTTCAAACGCATATAAAAGGCCTTGATATTGGCAGGATAATCAAAGAGGATGACCGGCGATTTGAAATGCTTCTCTACCAGGAACCTCTCGTGTTCACTTTGAAGGTCAGCACCCCATTCATTGATCGGGAACTTGAATTTTTTCTTTTTGTTGGGTTTTGAATTTTTCAGGATTTCTATTGCTTCGGTATAGCTCACCCTTTTGAAATTGTTGTCGATAACAAATTTCAGTTTTTCACGCAGGGCCATTTCACTTCTTTCAGCTACCGGTTTTGATTTCTCCTCCTGCAGCAGGCGTTGCTCCAAAAATTCAAGATCATCCTTGCAATTTTCGAGGATATAGTTCAGGATATATTTGATGAAATCCTCGCTCAGATCCATATTGGCATCCAGGTCGTTAAAGGCTACTTCAGGCTCAACCATCCAGAATTCTGCCAGGTGGCGGGAAGTATTTGAATTTTCAGCCCTGAAAGTGGGTCCAAAGGTATACACTTTACCCAGGGCCATGGCATAAGTTTCAGCTTCCAGCTGCCCGGAAACAGTTAGATTCGTTTCTTTTCCGAAAAAATCTTTTTTATAATCGATTTCTCCGTTTTCGTTTAAGGGCGGGTTTTTTTTATCAAGGGTTGACACGCTGAACATTTCACCGGCCCCCTCTGCGTCAGACCCAGTGATGATAGGTGCATGAAAATAGTAAAAGCCGTTATTTACAAAATATTGATGGATGGCAAATGACAATGCCGATCTGACCCTCATCACAGCACTAAAAGTATTGGTCCTGATCCTGAGGTGGGCATTTTCCCTCAAGAATTCCATGCTGTGTTTCTTAGGCTGAATGGGGTATTCATCCGGATTTGATTCACCCAGGATCAGGATTTCAGACACCTGAATTTCAACCTTCTGGCCCTTGCCCTGGCTTTCGACCAGAACACCTTTGATTTCAACTGCAGCACCTGTGTTGATCTTCTTTAAGACCGATTCTGTGGTCTGCTCAAAATCGATCACACACTGTATGTTTTTAAGGGTGGAACCATCATTCAGTGCAATAAACCGATTGCTTCTAAACGTTTTAACCCAACCTTTGATATGGATTTCCTGTAAAATATGTTTGGCCTCTAATAATTCGGCTACGCTCAAGTTTTGCATCCTCAAAATTTTGGAGGCAAAGATACGCAAAGCGTTAAAATTGGGAAAGTATAATCATTTTAATATTTCGAGCAAATACTCACCATAACCGCTTTTTATGAGGGGTTCAGCTACTTTTTTCAAGTCATCTGCAGTGATAAAGCCTTTTCGGTAAGCAATCTCCTCAATACATCCAATTTTTAAGCCCTGCCTTTCTTCAATGACTTGAACAAACTGTTGAGCCTGAATCAGTGAATTAAAGGTTCCTGTATCGAGCCAGGCGGTTCCGCGCCCTAAGGGAGCAACTTTGAGCTTCCCTTCGACCAGGTAGGCCCTGTTGATATCTGTAATTTCATATTCACCTCTGGGGGAAGGCTTGATGTTTTTTGCTTTTTCGACCACGGTATTGTCATAGAAATAAATACCTGGAACAGCATAATTGGATTTAGGTTTTGAAGGTTTTTCTTCAATGGAAATTACATTTTCCTGCGCGTCAAATTCAACGACGCCATATCTTTCAGGATCTTTTACATGGTAGGCAAAAATCACTCCTCCCTCGGGGTGTACCGCACTTTTTAAACGCTTTTCAAGGTCTGTTCCATAAAATATGTTGTCGCCCAGGATCAGCGCCACATCATCATCACCTATAAAGGATTCTCCTATAACAAAGGCCTGGGCCAGTCCGTTTGGGATTTCCTGCACTGCGTATTCAAATCTGCAGCCCAGTTTTTTACCGTCTCCGAGAAGCCTTTCAAAAAGCGGGAGGTCAGTTGGAGTGGATATGATCAGGATTTCTTTGATCCCCGCCAGCATCAGAACTGACAAAGGGTAATAGATCATGGGTTTGTCATAAATGGGCATCAGTTGTTTGCTCACAGCAAGGGTAAGCGGGTGTAATCTAGTGCCACTGCCACCGGCTAAAATAATTCCTTTCATATGTTAATCGTTTGTATCATTTTCATCATCTTCTTTAGGAATGATGCTGATAGCTGGTTTCTTAAATGTCTTTTTATTCGCAATTTTTGATTCCAAAGATAATAATAACGAAGGCAGCAACAATAAATTGGATACCATGGCGAAGAGCAGGGTCACAGAGACCAGTCCGCCAAGTGCTATGGTACCTCCGAAACTGGAAACCGTAAATACCAGGAATCCGAAAAAGAGCACTATAGAGGTGTAGAACATACTCACCCCTGTCTCTCTCAGGGCCGCATAGACTGATTTCCTGACATTCCATTTATGCGCAATCAGCTCTTGCCTGTATTTGGCCAGAAAGTGGATGGTATCGTCAACAGAAATCCCGAACGCAATACTGAATACGAGCACCGTTGAAGGTTTTATGGGGACCCCGAGATAGCCCATGAGGCCCGCAGTAATAAGTAAAGGCAGGATATTGGGGACCAAAGATATAATGATCATCTTATATGACCTGAACATCCAGGCCATAAAAATAGAGATCAGTAAGATCGCGAGTGACAGCGAAATGACAAGGTTTTTTACAAGATAATTGGTTCCCTTTAAAAACACGAGTGCCTTTCCGGTCATAGAAACTTCGAACCTTTCGGCAGGGAAGACCTGATTGATCTTGTCCTTTATGCGTTGTTCGATGTTTTCCATTTTATCTGTACCAATGTCTTTCATGAATGTTGTAATACGGGCATACTGGCCCGTTGAATCAACAAAATTTTTAAGCATATCGGCATTGGCGTCTGAATTTTTGGTATAGGCCAGAATAAAATTCTTTTCCTGTTCGGTAGGCAATTGATAATATTTGGGATTGCCATTGTAAAATGCCTGCTTTGAATATTTTACCATATTCAGGATGGATATGGATTTTGATAATTCAGGAATCTCATCTATCTCTTCTTCGAGTTTGTTCATTCGCTTGAGAGTGGTGAGGTTCATAACACCCTTCTTACGCTTGGTATCGATCAATATCTCCAGAGGCATGATTCCTCCGAATTCGTTTTCAAAGAACAGAATGTCTTTATAGAATTGTTTTCCCTTGGGCATGTCTTCGATCAGACTTCCCGAAACCCTTATCATATAAACCCCGATGATACTCCCGACGATAATGCACACCGTTGAAATATATATGGCTATTCTGCGATGTCTTACGGTTTGTTCCATCCAGTTCACGATGGCATCGATCCATTTTCTTTCCAGATGCTCAAGGTGTTTGTCTTTAGGCTTGTGCATAAAACTGTAAATGATCGGGATGATCAATAAGGAAAGTATAAAGATCGCCAGGATATTGATCGAGGCAATGATACCAAATTCATTCAATAACTGGCTGTTCGTAAAGATAAAGGTGGCAAAACCAGAGGCAGTAGTGATATTGGTCATCAGGGTGGCATTCCCGATCTTGGAGATTACCCTTTGCAAGGATTTGGCCTGGTTGCCGTGTTTTTTGACTTCCTGCTGGTATTTATTGATCAGGAAGATCGCATTGGGAACCCCTATAACAATGATCAAAGGAGGGATTAGAGCCATCAATACCGATATTTCATACTGAAACCAGCCAATAAATCCAAGTGCCCAGACCACGCCAATGCTCACAACAAGCATGGTGATGAAAGTAGCCCGATAAGACCGAAAGAACAGCCAGAAAATCAGAGAAGTGATCAAGAGGGCAAGACCAACGAAAATGCCTATTTCATCAAGGATATTCTGGGCATTCATGGTCCTGATATAAGGCATTCCGGAGACGCGGATATCAATTCCGGTCTCCTTTTCAAATTTTTTGACCGACGGATTCAAAACATCGAAAACAAACCTTTCTCTTGTTTTGGTATTGACGATCGATTGATCCAGATATATGGCCGTCCTGATGGTTCCTGTATTTTTATTGAAGAGGAAATTGTCAAAAAAAGGAAGTTTGTTGAATAATTCTTTTTTGATCTGATCAACCTCTTCATCACTGGAAGGGTTTTTATCATACAGGGGTTCTACATAGAATTTTTGGTTTTTCTTGTCCTTTTTCAGCCTTTTAATATCACCAATGGAAACAGAAAAATCAACCTCGGGAAAAGAATCCAACCTATGGGAAAAAGCGCTCCAACGGTTAAAATTATCTACCTGGAACAAGCTGCTGTCCTGCACGGCAAGAATGATCATGTTTCCTTCTTCACCAAAAATGCTGAGAAAATTATCGTATTTGATATTTTCTTCATGATCATTCGGAAGCAGATTGGCTTCAGAATGTGAAAATTTAATTTGCTGAATCTTGGAACCTAAGAAAAAGGTTGCGGCCGCCAGTATGAGCAGAATAAATATCCGTTGCTTGAGTATAAATCGGGATACGATTTGCCAAAAATTCATAATTCACTTTATTTTGCCCTTACCTGCACGTTATTATTCAATGGGATTATGAATCTTTTAATTGACCTTTCAAGCCGCCTCCCTCACGCACCTGCATCAAACGGTCATAATTTCTTTTTCCTTAATCGCAAAAAGGTCATCAACTTTTTTGATAAAAGAGTCGGTAAGGTTTTGGATATCAACTTCCGCATTTGCCTTTTGGTCTTCAGAAATATCCAGTTTTTTTAATTCATTGTTGCCATCTTTACGGTCATTTCTGATACTTACCTTGGCAATTTCTGCTTCCGCTTTCGCAATTTTTGCCAGTTCTCTTCTTCTTTCTTCTGTAAGAATAGGCACGTTGATGATAATACTCTCACCGTTATTCATAGGATTAAAACCCAGATTGGCCACAAGGATTCCTTTTTCAATTTCAGGGATCAGGGTTTTTTCCCAGGGCTGAACCGTAATGGTATGCGCATCAAGCGTATTGATGTTGGCTACCTGTGTTAGGGGAGTCATCGCTCCGTAATAGTCAACTTTTACACCATGTAACATTGAAGGCGTGGCTTTGCCTGCCCTGATATTAACGAATTCAGTCTCCAAATGATGAATTGCACTTTGCATTTTTTCTTCAGCAGCATCTATAATAAATTGAATTTCTTCATCCATGATAATAAATATTTATGAATTAACTAAAGTTCCAACGTTTTCGCCTGAAATTACTTTCATCAGATTTCCTTTTTTATTCATATCAAAAACAATGATGGGCAAGTCATTTTCTTCACTAAGCGTAAATGCTGTCATGTCCATGACTTTAAGGTCTTTGTTCAGGACTTCCTTAAAAGTAATATTTTCAAATTTTATGGCATTTGTGTTTTTTTCCGGGTCAGAGGTATAGATGCCGTCCACCCGGGTTCCTTTGATGATAACATCTGCTCCAATCTCAATGGCTCGTAATACTGCGGCTGTATCAGTTGTGAAATATGGATTTCCCGTGCCACCTCCAAAGATAACCACCCTTCCTTTTTCAAGATGCCGAACGGCACGTCTCTTGATAAAGGGTTCTGCAATCTGTTTCATTTCAATTGAGGTCAGCAACCTTGTCTGCAGATCATGCTCTTCCAGGGCACTTTGCAATGCAAGTCCGTTGATAATAGTTGCAAGCATGCCCATGTAATCACCCTGTACTCTGTCCATTCCGTTGCTGGCTCCGGCCAGACCTCTAAAGATATTTCCTCCGCCAATAACAATGGCCACTTCAATACCTTTATTGATGATATTTTTTATTTCCTGAGCGTAATCTGCCAACCTTTTGGGGTCAATACCATAGTTTCTGTCACCCATCAACGCTTCACCACTTAATTTTAAAAGGACTCTTTTATATTTCATAGAATTTGTTATCAGTTGTGCAAATATAATAAATTATACGCACGATAAATTCAAGTCTTGAAGATTATAATGGCAGACATTCCTTAAGGGTAAGGCATAAAAAAAACCCTGCAACATGGCTTGAGCCATAGTACAGGGTTTTATGATGATCAAATAAAAGATCAGCCTAATGCTACTCTTTTGAAATCTACGACTTCAACATCACCTAATGTTTTCACATAGCTGGCAACACTTACTTTGCTGTCTTTGATAAAAGCTTGATTCACAAGCGTATTGTCTTTGAAAAAACGTTGCAATTTTCCTTGAGCAATTTTGTCAAGCATCGCTTCCGGTTTTCCTTCCTGACGCAACTGATCTTTGGCAATTTCAATTTCTTTTTCAATGGTCGCAGGATCAACGCCGTCTTCATTCAAAGCAATCGGGTTCATGGCCGCAGCCTGCATGGCTATGTCCTTAGCAACTTCCTCTGCACCTTCAACATTGGCAGATAATCCTACAATAGTGGCAATTTTACCAGAGTGGATATAAGATCCGACGTAAGGAGCGGAAATCTTTTCAAAAGCGGACAGTTCAATTTTTTCGCCAATCACACCAGTTTGTTCAATCAATTTTTCCTGTACCGTGATTCCATTAAAATCAGCGTTCATCAATTCTTCTTTTGTACTGCTCTTCAAGGCTTTTTCTGCCAATTGTTTGGCAAGATTCACAAAAGATTCGTTCTTTCCTACAAAATCGGTTTCACAACCCAATACGATGACTGCACCCGTGGTATGGTCTTCATTAACAATAGCTATTGCAGCTCCTTCTGTTGATTCTCTGTCGGCTCTTTTGGCAGCTACTTTTTGACCTTGTTTACGCAGAATTTCAATAGCAAGTTCAAAATCTCCATTAGCTTCAACAAGGGCCTTTTTACAGTCCATCATACCTGCACCAGTCGTTTTTCTCAACTTATTTACTTCTGCGGCTGTTATTTTTGTCATTTTCAAATAGGTTTAAAAGTTATTATAACAATAACAAATTCTATAATTAATTATCTTTTTCAGTTACTTCCTCTGTAACATTTTCAGCGACTTTAGGCGCTTTTTCTGTTGCAGGTTCCTGAGTGGCTTCTTTGCTTTTCTTTCTGTCAGACAAGCCTTCAGCTATGGCATCGGTCAGAAAAGAAAGCACCTTATCTATGGACTTGGATGCATCATCATTCGAAGGAATCACATAATCAATTGGTCTTGGGTCTGAATTTGTATCTACCATAGCAAAAATCGGAATGTTTAATTTTTGTGCTTCTTCAACTTCAAT
>CBDUAP010000063.1:0-14422 GCA_965365165.1 uncultured Flavobacteriaceae bacterium | reverse complement strand
CACCGGCGGCACCTACGACAGAATAGAGCTCAGCGTCCCATTTTTTTAGAGTGGATTCATATTTCCAATACAGCCCTTCTCCAGCACCTGATGCGAAATCTCTCTCTTTATTGACAATGCGCTTTTCTCCAGAAACACAGCCAACATTTGGGTTGCTAAATAAATTAACAATACGTCTTACAGATTCTTTTCCAAGGTTGGTATTAGCGTCGCTAAAAATTACAATCGGTGTATTTACAAAATCCATTCCACGATTCATGGCTCCAATTTTTCCATTTCTGGCATCCAGGTGATGTACCGTCGTGTTAGGATAACCCCTCAATAACTCAGGCGTGCCATCATCGGAGCCATCTGTGACCCAAACAATATGTATTTTGTCCTTTGGGTAGTCAAGTTCCAAAGTATTTCTCATTTTATTCCTGACATAGTCCTTTTCGTTGTAAGCTGCAATAAACAGCGTAACGTCGGGTTCGTAGTTGGAATCCGGGATAGCAGTGTGATTTTTACTGAATAGCCGTTTGATTTTCACCATGCAGAAAAGTAATATTCCATACCCTATGTAGGTATAGAAAATGATAAATATGAGTATCCAAAAAATAATTTTTAAAGCTTCCATAACGATTTTTCAAATTTTGTTCCAACTTTTTGTTTGTGGGTTATACTGTTTGATTACTCTTGCGGGGTTGCCTACAGCAACTGAATAAGAGGGAATATCTTTTGTAACTACACTTCCGGCGGCTACGATGCAATGTTTACCTATGGTTACCCCGGCTACAACGACAACATTGGCGCCAATCCATGTCTCATCTTCAATGACAATGGGATCGGTAGACACTCCTTGAGCATGGATAGGAAGACTCACATCCATATAATTATGGTTTAAACCCGAAAGAGTAATATTCTGAGCCAGACGTATGTCATCTCCAAGGGTAACAGGACCAATAATCGTATTGCTCAAACCTATTTTCGTTCGATCTCCAATTAGTACCGGGCCAACCCCGTTGTTGATGGCAGAAAAATCTTCAATTGTCGAATATTCTCCCAGCTCAAATCTGTTCCAGGGCACTACGTCCATTCGAGTTCTTCTTCTAATACAAGCACCTTTGCCCTTACGGTGATAAAAAGGATTTACAAACCATTTTATCCATAATCGGGGCCGGGTATGCTTTGGAACAAGTACAGACCAATGCACTAGTTTTGCCAAGCGATCATTCGATTTTATTTTCTCCTTTAGTCCCATTGAATTCTATGCTTTGTTGCTTTTTTGACAGCACCATAAATTGCGTTAACATTGTTGGTCCATGTATGGCTTTTGGCAAATTCTATCCTTTTTTCGGCTAGCCTCGGAGCATTTTCGGTGAGGGCTTTTTCAGTTAAAGTGATATATTCTTCTTTCGAGCCACCCAGGTAAACGAACTCCTTGAACATCTCCATAGCTTTAGTCTTGGTGGCAATTATGGGTTTGCCCATGGCCAGGTATTCATCTATTTTTCGCGGATAGTTGCCAATTGTCAAGTTGTTTGCCAATTGTGGATTCATGGCAACGTCGAAGCCTTTCACATAATTTGGAAGTTCCGATTCATTTTTTCTGCCCAGGAAATAGACATTGGGTAAATTGTGCAAGTCAGATTTCTTGAAATCCTCATCTTCAGGACCTACCAAAACAATGCTCCAGTTTTTTCTTTCTTTCGCCATATGTTCGAGCAGTGCAATGTCAAGTCTCAGCGTTGTTAGAGATCCCACATAGCCAATAATAGGTGAAGGAAT
Source organism: uncultured Flavobacteriaceae bacterium (assembly GCA_965365165.1). GTDB lineage: Bacteria > Bacteroidota > Bacteroidia > Flavobacteriales > Flavobacteriaceae > Lutimonas. The sequence goes on along the minus strand of CBDUAP010000063.1, from coordinate 12,655 downwards.
ATTTTTGAATTCATCCGGGATTTTTATGGTTTCATCTTCATCACTAAAATGTGAAACATCGCAACCTTGACCTACCATATAACTATGAGGATTATACTGTAAACCAAACTCAGAAAAGAACTCAGAATTTGTAGTAAGTACATCGGCATCTTTTACAACTTCAGGCTCCAGTCTTTCCCCGTGTTTTTGCCAGTAAGGTACCTTTACAAGGTAATCTCTCATATAGTAAACATATATGTCCGGATGTAAAAAATTTCTTAAATGAAGACCCAAGAACATGGAGCTATCGTTAAAAAGGATTACGTTATTAAAGTTTAGTCGCTTAATGGCCGAAGTAATATTTTTTGCGTAGAAACGGGCATTTCTTTCGTTTAAAATCTTGAAAACAGCATGAGATCCAATCCAATTAATTGATTCTGCTAAATCTTTAGGGTAGAGGTTCCACAAATTTGTTCCTATTTCGACTAAATCTGGAGCTAAGCCTTTCTTTATCTGTATCCTTTTTTGGATACTTTCTTTGTGTTTGTCTTTGCGCATTGTAGATCTAACCATTGGAGGATTGACGTACAGGACACGGTTGTTTTTAGCAAATTCTGCAGCAATATTCTTGCAGTTACTTCCAATTTCAATATCCCAGGCTTGTATGCCTACTACTATAATATCTCTTCCTTTAATCATGATGCTGGATGTTTATTTCATTATATAATTCAAGAACCTGTTCGGCCATATTTTTCCAAGAAAACAATTTGCTTCTTTCGATTCCTTTTTTTCGAAGGCTTCCGGCATAGTCTTTGTCTGAGAGAATTTTGATCATGCCCTTCGTAATCTCCTCGGTTTTATGTGGGTCTACAATATGTGCAGCATTTCCTGAAACTTCGGGCATCGATGAAGTATTTGAAGTTATCACAGGCACGCCACAAGCCATGGCTTCAAGCATCGGACTTCCAAAGCTCTCTCTTAATGACGGGTAGAGAAAAATGGTGCATTGTGAGTAAATCGCAGGTAAGTCTGTATTGGTGACATAGCCTGTTAAAACAATTTCATTGATAAGCTTCTTTTCACCCATTTCTGTGAGTAAATTCTCCAATTCGACTCTGTCGTAATCGAGCATCACTAACTTGTAGCTTGATTGGGTTTGTTTTAAAAAATCAGCGAAAGCTTTTAATGTGCCTCGAGTATTTTTTTTTGGGTCAGTATTCCCAAGAAAGAAAAAGTATTGATCCGGCAAACCGTATTTTTCTTTGACTCTTTTTAGCTCTGCCTTATCTAAGACTGTTCTGAAATGCTCACTAACTCCATTGTAAACTGCCGTTAATCGATCATCTCCTTTCATTCCGAAAAAATCGGCAATTCTGTTTTTCTCAAAATTCGATACAGTGATAATTTTTTGACTGTTTTTGACTACCCGAGGAACTATAAGCTTGCGGTAGGCGTTGCCGAATTTTTGGTAGTTTGTGGCATCACTTGAAAAGATTTTACCATAAGCACTCTCCATATATATGATATCATGAAGGGTAGTAATAGTTGGGATGCCGCAGCTCAATGGAGCGGTATTGCTGGTGCAATGCAATACCTCACAGCCATGTTTTTTAGCCGCTTTTGGTAATGCTAATTGCTCCCAAATCGGGTATGAACCGCAATCAAGTGTGATTATTTTGAAATTGGGAGTTTCAGTCAAGGCCGAAACATCTTCATCTTTTTTTACGAAAATGAAGTACTCGTTTTCACGATCAATTTTCTGCAAATTTCTAATCAATTCCAAAGCGACAATATCCATGCCGTGCTTTTTTGTCCTGAATAACCTTTGTCCTTCTATTCCTATTTTCATTATGTTAAGAATTTACAGTTCCGTGACTGGTATGAATGAATTTCTTATTGGCTCCTTTTAGTTTAAAAAGCAGTAAAAACATAATGCTAAATGCTTTAGGTAATGAGAGCATGGCAACCAAGGTTTTGGAATTGTAAAACTTAAAAGGGATGGCCATTAGAAAAGCCAAAATGGTTATCATGAGGGTTACGTACCAATAATTCGGGTTAAGGTGTGGAACAATTGTTTCGGCAAATACATCAATGAGGCCATAAGTCACGGTGATGAACAGAACCATGCCTAAAAGTAGAATCCTGGGGGGTGAAACCATTTGATACGTCTTGTCAAAAAAGTCAACATTCCCTCTTAAAACCAATTCTTTTAACCCCGATAAAAAGTATTTTCTAAAGTATACGAATTGAGTTGAAATCCATCTGCGTCGTTGATTTTTAAAGTCTTTGGGCCTCTGGATTTTTTCATCGAGAACCAGGGCATTGTTGAGGTATTCTATAGTCTCGCCGGATTTCAATAAACGTAATTCCAGCTCTTTGTCAAAACCACCGATGGCGTGAACTTGCGCCATCAGGCTCTTAAAATAATCATATTTAAAGGCCATTCCAGAACCGATTAAGCCAGATGAAAGCCCCAGTGTTCTGTGACCCTTTCTAAAGATATGGTTGTTTATCTCTTCGCTTATGGCATCGAGAATTGCAAAGGATGTATTTTCATTTTTTGCTACCCTATGACCTTGAACTGCCTTATAACCATTGTTGAATGCTTTGTTGATTTTTGAAATAAAATTGGGCTCCATGATGTTATCGGCATCTAATATTACAGCCACATCATAATGATCTCCAATAGCCTCCATTCCTTTATTCAGAGCTTTGGATTTGGTACTCTGATCAAAATTCACTTCAACCAGTTTGACCGGCAGGTTTCTGAGTTTTACAAGGGTTTCTTTTTGAAAAGAATCAGCAATGACAACTACGTCAAAAAGATTCATGGGGTACCTTTGAAGAAGGGCTGATTTAGCAACATCGATAATTACCTGGTCTTCTTTGTAGCCTGGAATGAGTATGGCTATCTTTCTTATTCTCCCACTCTTTTTCTGGGTTCTTGGGCGATGCCAAAGGCCTGCGAATGAAAAAATGAATATATAGAAACTGGCGAATCCAAAATAGGCAAGAAGCGTATATTCGAGTGTATGAATGATAAAATCTAATATTTGACTCATTACTTGTTCGTTTAAGATTTAATGACAGGGGTTTTAACTATTCATTGAACTAAAGGAGACTTAATTGCCTGAGTTTATCTCGCACTTGCAGGGCACCCTTGCGAAGAAAGGGCAAGTGCTTTCCACTTTTAAAGTTGTATAACAGGGACTCGGATTTATAAATCATCTCGAAATTCTCCGTACATAAAACGGGCTTCTTGGAAATTCTATTGATTTCAACAGACTGTGCATAATCACTTTCTATAAAAAGGATATACGGTTTTTTCATATATTCTTTGGCTTTGTGTTCACCATGGTTATTAGCTCTTTGACGAGCTTCCATGTCTGGAAGGTCAAGCATGACAAGTTCGTTGTATTTAACATTGTTTGCCTTGAGCCATGTTTCAGTTGGGTTACGGTACTTTTCCAACCTGGAGGTGACGATGGTTCCAATTTTGCATCCCGGGATGAATAACGGTGGAGCGTTTCGTATAAAATCCAGATATTTTTCTCCATCGTCATTTTGTTCCGGAGTAGGATCTACGCATAAAACCCCATCAATGTCAAAACAGGCTTTTTCCAGAGTTGTGTGGTTAAAGATGTTCCATTGGAAATAGCGTGGAAAAGCCACGAATTCCAAAAAATAATCCACTAATTTTTGTTTGCCGGGAACAACGTAAACTGCGCAATACTGTAGGTTGAACTTATTTGTCAAACCTGCTAATGACGCTTTGCATTCATTCATCGCCGAGCCTGAGGAAACACTGTCATCAACAATGAGTATATTTTTGAATTCTGATATGTCAAAAAACTGACCTCTTGCCCCAGCTTTATATATATGACCATTCTGAAAGGATTGCAAGTCGGTATATGGTTTATTGAGATATAGCGACAGCAAGTTGGCCGGAAGCATACCACTTCTTGGGATTCCAACTATCAAGTCGATGTTACGTGGGATCTTACTTAAATTTTTAAGTATTGTGGTATTGAGATCGTTAATATTCCTGTAGTTCATGATGTTTCTTTTAAAGATTTATTATTCTCGGTTACTTCTTTGTCCCATTTCGGGGCAATAAACATGAATACCATGCTTATGTATATCAAAAATGCGGTAGGGAATTGGCCAAATACCGAATTTCCATATGAGGCCGCCATTATTCCGGCCATACCGCAGGTGAGAGCTGTAATTTGGATCCTGATTGACTCGTTATTCAATTTAAACATGACGTTATAGATGCCTGTTCCCAGAACAAAAAACAACATGCTCAGGTGAATGCAAAGTCCAACAATGCCAGTTTCTGCCCATATGGCAACATACCAGCTATCAGTGGCTGTATTGGCCAGAAATGTATGTGGTGAAAATCGCTGCCCCCAGTTTCCGGCAGATCCAACTCCACCCCCAAAGGGTCTTGTTGATAAGTAGGATGCGAATCTTTTTTGATTGTCAATTCTGACTTGTAAGGAGGCTTCATTGGGGTCAAAAGCCGTTCTCATTCTTCTTATTTCTGCATTGTTTTGGCCTATGGTAGTATGGGCGAAAAAAACATAAATCCCAATTCCGAGAATCGCACCTAATATCAAAATCTGAATGTTTTTTCTCAAAATCAAAAACATAATACCGCCCATGGCGGGCACGGCAAGAGCCCCACGGGTACCTGAGATGATCATGCCAAAAAGACCGGCCAAAGCAACAAGAATAAAAAATGATTTGAGTCGAAGATTGTTCTTTAGGTAGAAGGCTAAGATTCCAAAAACAACGGCGGCATGACCCTGTGACGCTCCAAATTGCCCTGCGTCAGAGTAGAACGAAAAGATTCTCAATTTTCCAAAGAGGACATGGGTCTCGGCACCTCCTCCATCTAACCAGCGTTGCTCAAAAGAATCGACTCCCATAAAATATTGTTGCATTCCTTTTAAGGTCCCGAGTAATGAAAGCATTCCCCAAATGAGGAGGAATATATTAAGGTCTTTTGGTTTGTTGAACAGGATGAATACCAACGGGATTAAAAGCCATTGATATAATGCATATCCCCTCATGGCATAGAACCAGGCCTCTGAACTGACTGCTTCCGGATTTGCAATTTGCAACACCACATATGCCATCCAAACACATGAGAAAACCGTTAAAGGAGAATTGGCCTTGTTCCACTGTATTTTAACCCCAAATCCTTTAAAAAATAAAGCGATATACATAAAAATGAGTAAGCCATCGACTGCCAGTCCCCACGTTCCCGGAATATACCTTCCTAAGCCTACAAGAATAAAAGACAAAATCAAGATGGTTAAAATTCCAATTCTTGGATTCTTGAAGAGGAAATAGGAATAGACCAACATAACAAATGCCCCCATGCATAAAACAATCCCAATTATTTCGAGTTTGGCCGAAAGAAAACTGATCAACAGAGCTCCTAAAGCCAACTGCATAAAAGCAATAGGCCTTGATAATCGGGAGGCGCCTGACGTGTTTTCAAAGGGATTTATGTTTTTATCAAGGAGCATGACTTAATTATGAATTTGAACACCGTGAGCAGTCTTCATTTCTTTTAGTTGGTTAAAAATGGTTCTATAGAATTTGTTTCCAGCCTTAAATATTTCTTTGTATTGCAAAGAGAGTTCCATGCTTAAAAAATGCATCCCAAGCCAAATACCGATCAGTGTAAAAAAAATAGAAGAAATAGCGACCAGAAGTATCGATTGAAATACAAAGATGGCTATGAGATCGCCAATAATATTGGCAATAACCATAACTAGAACTTTCAAAGCATTGATGTTGGGTTTATTGATGCTGTCGAGTCCAATTCCAGTCATTCGATCAATGGGTAACAACAATCCATAAAAAGAAAAGATTCTAACAATGTCGGCCGCATTGAAGCCGGAATTGGGATCGGTTTGTAAGAATTTATCACCAGCCAGGATCAATACAAATAGATCTGCAAAAACAAAGGTGCAAATACTGATTAAAATAAATAAGTAACTAATCGCTCCGGCATAGGAGTAGAAAAGATCCTTGACTTCGGATAGTTTGCCGTTGATGCTGGCTCTTGACATTTTCGGAAAAGCCGTAGCAACAAAACTTCTCAATGGAATTTGCTGGAGCTCAGTTAATTTTAACGGGATGCTGTATAAGGCAACGGCCTCATTCCCTAAGGGACTTAAACTAATTATCAGGGTGTCGGCGCTTCGCAATAAGTTGGTTCCAATTAGTGTAAAGGTTGTGTATTTTCCAAAATTCAGTAACTTTTTATTGGCCACAGCACCAGCTCTGCCTATATAATTCAATCCATCCCAACGGGCAATTATGCTGACTATAGAAGTAAGGCTGTTGATAAGAAGCAGGGACCAAATTAGTTGGGTGAGGGTTAGTTCTAAAAAGAAGAAATTAACCAGGACTACTATAAAAAAGGAACCACTATGAATTGACTTCAGTGCCAGAATCTTTCCAAATTTACTATCGGCTTGCAATACCACCAGAGCATTGTTCCAAGGTAAGTTTAGGAAAGCAAGAAGAGGGTACCAGTTAAAAAATAAACGGTAACCTGAATTTTGAATAGCTGTATGGAATAATAGATTGCAGAGTATTAAAATAGTCGCTATGCATGCAGTTACTAATAAACCAATAAGTGCGTTTGACCCGATCAACTCGATGCGTGAGGCTGCATTTGCTCCTGATAAATATCGGATTAAACCCGTGTTGGTTATACCAAATCTGAACATTTCAACAAACGAACCGGCAGTTATAAATAAAACCCATTCTCCGAAAACATCCAGCGAAAAACTACGGGCGAGAATTGCAAACCCTGAGATTCCCAAGACGGCAATGACAATATTTCCAGACAGAGAAAGGAAATTATCTTCGCGAATGATATGGGTTAATGCTTTTTTCAAGGTTGACTTATTAGATGTGACTTTTAGTATAGAATTGGAATTGAAACATGTTTTTCACAAATGTTCTTAACTGCTTGCTTTTTTTTGGTAGTTCACCCAATACGGTTTCAACTTCTTTGATTTCAACGCCATTGACAATAAATGCGATGTTTGATTCTGCTAATTGACATATGCCATTTAAAACCGATTTGTCTGCTTCGGCCCATAGTCTGTTTGAACGACAAATCAAAATTGAAATGTCGGCTGTTGCTACTAATTCTGTTGGGTAATTATTATGCAGTAAGGGTGGCAATTCAATAAAGACATAGTCAGGGTCAAAATTTAGTTCAAGATCATTTTGTCTTAGAATATCTCTGTAGTCTTCAGACTTGTAGAATTCCTCATTGAGGTCATATGACACGTAGGAGGATGAGGGCATATAGATAGACGGATCCTGGAGGAAAGCATTATCCAGATCAATTCTTGGGTCAGTATAACCCAATAAATTATTGATGATATGAGAATTTCCATTTTGCTTGATCGGTCTGTATTCTTTGGAATAGTTAAGTACCAATACATTTTTTCCTTCCTGAATGAGTTTTCGTGCAATATTGCACGACATGACCGTTTTTCCTTCTCGTTCATCGGTGCTCAGAAACAAGATTGTCTTGACAGAGTTTTTTGGCTCTGAATTTTTGGCGATTTGTTTGAGATTCTGTGTAATTATTTCAGTCAATCGCCTTTGTATAAAGGGCATGTTATCAGTTTCTGGCTTGAGTAGTAATTTGGGCATCATGCCAATTGAGGTCAGGTTGAGGAGTTCTTCTGCTTTTTTCGAGTTTTTCAAAGTCTGATCAAAATACTCCATCACCAGGATTGTCCCGAAGACAAAAATGAATCCTAAGAAGGCAGCTGCGATCACAAGAAGTTTTCTTTTCGTAGGAATAGGAGATAAAGGGTAATGTGGCGGATCAATTGATTTCAGATTTGACGATAATTCATTGTCCTGAGATTTAAGTTTGGCTAAGTTTAATCCATGAAGTATTTCAAGGTAACCTTGTTCTGAAACCGATATTTCTCTTTCAATTTTTTTTATGTTGGCTCCGGCAGGAGCATAAATTGAGTATTGTTTTTGAAAATCATCACTTCGTTGATCCATGACCTCCATTTTAGCTTTTAGATTTTCTGATTCAATAACATTATCTATCCATTGAGGCAAAACGTCATGAATCGGTAGGCCTTCTACACTGTTTTGATGGCTATATAATTCTGCCACGTTCTCACTAATTTCTGATTCCAGAGCTGACGATTGAGCTCTTAATAATTCCATTCTTTCTATGGCATTCTCGTCATCATTGGATTCAGCTTCGGCCATTGCAAGCTGAAAGTTGAGATTTCCCAGTTCTCTCTTTTTATCTAATATTTTCTCGCTTTTTAACTGAACATTTTGCTGTATGTCCAATTTTTCTTCAAGTCTTTTGGTGGCCGCCTCCGTACCTGCCAATTGAGCTTTTTTATTGTTATAATCAACTTCCATTTCTTCCTTTACAATCGCCACGGCTTTACTTTGCTCATAGTAGTTGATGATGTTATAGGTTTTGTTGAATTCCAAAAGTTTGGCTTCTACCTCTTTTAAGTTTTGATTGGCCAGTTCGAGTTGTGATTCAAAGTATTTTACAACTGCATCTGATCTATTCTCTTTAATGTCCTTATAGTTTTTTATGCAGACTTCGTTGTAAATAGCCAGCGTTTGTTGACAAATACCCGGATCATTAACTTGGTAGCTGAGTTTTATCAAATCACTATTGGATATTCTTTGGGCATTCACTTCAGAGATCGCCTTGATTGAATAATGTTCGTCTTCATAGTTTAGCAGCTCGTATACAAAATTGGTATTGCTGCTCTTCATCAAAGCGGTTAGGTTTTCCACCGTTTTTTCATAATCATCACGGTTGATACTCGACGGGAACAAGAGGTCATTATCCTTATTTTCAATAGAAAAAGGCTCTCCACTGTCAGATACTATTTTCAAAAAACTTTTTTCTGATTGTGCTTTGCTACTATCAGTGACCACATATTTGTAAAGATCTTTTGGAATTTTTTCCTGAAGTTCCTCGTATAGTTTAGCTGAAATGTATTTGTCATCTGCAGCAGGTAAAAGTAGATGCTGACTCAATAATCGGATGGCTACTTCTTCTTGTGTTTCCCTGGATTTAATAATGTTGATTAGGTTGTCAAAAGCGGTATTTGTCGCTAAGTAGTTAAATTTTTTATCCATCTCTATAGATGAGCCGGAGGCCAATCCTGTATAAAGAATTGTTTGAGAGGCGTATGTAAATTTAGGTTTGAGCGTGAGCAAAATCACCACTCCGGCCAGGAACAAGGGTATTGTAATTAACAAGACCTTATGTTTACGCAGTAATCGTATGAGTTCAATTATTTTCATCCTCTTAGTTTGAGTGGTAATTAGTAATGGAAAATCCCACCAGATTTTCCATTAGTTTTTTAGCCAATAAAAAATCTGATTTTGAATTCTCATAATCAGATTCAATTCTGGCAGTCATGTCTGAAAGACGCACGTATTCGTAAATGGAAATTACTCCACTTCTAAACTCTTTTTCTACCATTTCCATGTTAACTTTAGCGTTTCCAAGGTTTTGAGAATTGATATTCAGGAGCTTTTGTTTGAGTGTAAGCTCTTGATATTGTTTGATGACAAGTTGTCTTACCTCATCTTTCTGTGCCTCTGCAAGACTTCTGGCTTGTTCCATTTCAATTTTTCCTCTCTTCACTTGATTTTTACGATTGATTGCGTCAAAAACAGGAAATTTTAAGTACACGCCAATTCCATAATTCAATTGGCTTGTCGATGATGCCAAAAGAGTAGAGGTCCCTTCAACAACACTGATCTGATTGTTGTTAAAGTTACCATAGCGACCATCGGCCTGTATTCCAAAATTTCGTGTCCAGTAGTTTTTTTGAGATTTTAGATTTGTTTCCTTGGCTCCAATTTCCTGGGTGCGGTAGCGAACCATTGCATTGTGGTTAAGAGCCGAATCAATCAAAACGTACAGAGGAGGAATGCTGATTCCATTTTTATTGACCATTGATTCAGTTGACGAGCTATTCTGAGCCATACCATAAGTGAGCATGGATCCGTAGATCATGATCATAAGAGAGTATTTCATTAGGTGGTTCATAAAAGCAAGTTTTGTACAGATTTAAACAGCATCTTTTTGAAGTAAGGCAGGTATCGTTCGCAGAATGAGTTTTATATCATACCAGAAAGAGAAGTTATCTTCTCTAAAGTGTTCGGCGTATTCATTGTCAAGTTTCATTCTTTCGGCTTCAGACATAACTCCGCCTTGACCTCTTAATTCTACCTGCCAAAGACCCGTGATACCTGCAGGAGCAAGAAATCTTTTGGATAGGGTGTCAACTGTAAGCAGCTCAGCTTCGTATACAGGTAAAGGGCGGTTGCCTACAATTGACATATCACCTTTTAAAACATTTATAAGCTGAGGCAATTCGTCTATACTCGTGTTTCGAATGAATTTCCCAACTCTGGTCACACGAGGGTCGTTTGATATTTTTACAAATGTTGCCTTGTTTTCTGCGGCTTTACTTCGTTGAAATTGATGCCAGTATTCACATATTGCTTTGGTGTCAACGTACATAACAGGAGAGCAGGTGTGCCCCTCGGTTAGTTTGCTGCATTTTGGGCAAGGGCCATCAGTATCCTGATCAGAAGGCGCAGAGGCAACCTTGTATTGGTTTTTTTCCTTGGCTAGATTTTTTAACAATTCGTCAGAGCCTGTTCTCATCGAACGGAGCTTGTAAAAATCAAAAGTTTTACGTCCGACTCTTTTTGAGATATAGTACACTTTTCCCTTCGATTCTAGCCTGATGGCAAGTATTATGAGCAACAATAAAGGGGCGGCGGCTATAAGAACCGTTGAGGCTAATGCAATGTCAAACATACGTTTCGACAGGGGCATTCTATATTCTACCTCAGCAGTTTTGACCCCCTCTAAAGGTGAAGGAATGTTTCTGGACTCATATAAATATTGAATTCTTTTGATTAAATCGCGGGATGAAGAAGTTGACGTGACATAATAATCATCTACTCTTTTTTTGAAGGCCAGTTTAAAATTATCGCTGCTGAACTCACGGTCTAACAATATAAATGGAGTGTTTTTGAAAAGTGTGCGATCTCTCACCCAATCGAACAGATACAGGCCATTGTTGCCGGGCAAGTTATAGTCACAAATTATAGCATCTGGTTTTTTATTTGAATTAAGGTAATTGACTGCACTAACATTATTCTTGAGTGTGGTCAATGAAAATCTGTGATTATCGTTCAGTTTTTCCATTGCCATGGTCTCATTACCGACATAGAGTATTTGCAAAGAAGCTTTCATTTTTAAAAAGTGTTTTTATTGAGGGTCTGCATGAGGTCTAAGACGATTACCATTGAATTGAATAATGAATCGGAAAAAGATTCTTCTTAACCAATTCTTCAAGCTCATCAGGGTTAAAAGGCTTTGTCAAGTAATCCTGGCCACCAATTCTGTAGCATTTAATACGTTCTTTACTTTCAGACCGGGCAGAAAGCATGATTACAGGGGTGTGCTTGGTAAAACCGTTTTGACGAACTTGTGTCAGAAATCCGAATCCATCCAGTTCAGGCATTTGAATGTCGCTGATAATTAAGTCAGGGAGATTGACTTCAAGCCATTTAAGCGCTTTATGGGCATCTTGGATCGCTGTAACCTCATAATCCTTGGAAAGAAAGTTTTCTAATAAGAGACAGATACTTATCTCGTCATCTACAATCAGTATTTTTTTCTTCATCATTTTAGTTGTTAGACAGGCTAAAATCAAATTTCATTTTAGCCATGGTTTGTGATTTTATTGTATTTAGGGTGTTGATGTTTGTTTCAATTTCTTGGCGTGTCGACGCTCCTGCGATCAACTTTTCAAGAGTCAATAGTTCATTTTCGATTCTAGAGGTTCCATAATAGCTCAGTGTTGGCTTTATTTTATGAACTTCATTCTTGATTTTTTCCAGATCTCCTTTTTGACTAGCCATTGATATTTCTTCTACAGACTGCTCAATTTGACTGATAAATACTCCAACCATTTTCTTGACAGAATCCTGGTCGCCACGACACATTTTATTTACCATAGCCAGGTTGTACAATTGTTCGGGGTCTACATGTGTATTTGAATTGTAAATCATCATTTTTATTTTGTGTTGTAATGTACTATACCATTGCTGTGCCAAAAGAGAAAAGTGTATAATAATCAGTAAATCAGTCACTTAAATACATGATATTATGGACCCGTTCTATAATATGGAATTTCATTCCCAAAAATGGAAAAGGCATCTGTCGTCGAGTTTGTTTAAAGTTGGAGGTTGAAGGATGTTTTTAGGTGGACAGCAAGCTCATTTAAGGTCATTCCAATACTTGGAATCATAGGGCAAGCTTTTTAATGATAATGATTCTGGCGAAAAAAGAGAGAAGTAATTCATGTGAAAAAAAAGAATCACTTTAACTGCCTTTAGCAAAGTGATTCTATTTGTAAATCAAGGGATGTTTTTTTGATATTGTTTACATTTCTACAAGAACTCTTTCAGGCTTAAGGGTAAACAATTCAGATTTAAAGAATTCGATCGTTTTAATCAATCCGTCATCAAGATCTGTTTTTGGAGACCATTTTAATTCTTTTTTGGCCAGCTCAATGTTCGGTTTGCGATGCAGCGGGTC
>CBDUAP010000062.1:0-14454 GCA_965365165.1 uncultured Flavobacteriaceae bacterium | reverse complement strand
TCACGTAAATCAGGTCAAACGCATCAAAATCCTTCTCTGTAAATTTACGACAGGTCTGGTCAGTGATATCAATTCGGTTTACTCTTGCGATCTCAATGGATCTTTTATCTGGCAATTCCCCAATGTGATATCCCCCGGTTCCGGCAGAATCGATATAGACATCTGAAAGATTTACTTTTGATTTTAAAATACCTTCTGCTAATGGAGACCTGCAAATATTTCCCAGACATACCATCAATATTTTAACCATAAAGTGTTTATTTTATTTAAAAGGTAAGCTTTTTCGTTAATTCGTCAACGTATTTACGAAACTGTTTGTCGGTTTCTGTCAGGTTGTCAACGGTTTTGCAGGCATGAAGAACAGTGGCGTGGTCACGACTTCCAATTTGAGAACCTATACTGGCCAGAGAAGCCTTGGTCATTCGCTTTGCGAAATACATGGCCAGCTGCCGTGCCTGAACAATATGCCTTTTTCTGGTTTTGGACTGTAGGGTGGTAACATCCATTTCAAAATATTTGGACACTACTTTTTGAATATAATCGATCGACACCTCCTTTTTCGTATTCTTGACAAACTTGTCTACGATCTGTTTGGTCAGCGAAAGAGTGAATTCTTTTCTGTTAAAAGAGGCTTGGGCAATCAAAGAAATCAAAACACCCTCAAGTTCACGAACGTTCGTTTTGATATTCTTGGCGATATATTCTACTATTTCTTCAGGAATTTCGACGCCATCACGGAACATTTTACTTTTTAAGATGCTTATACGCGTTTCATAATCAGGCGCTGCCAACTCAGCAGACAAGCCCCATTTGAAACGAGACAAGAGCCTCTGTTCAATATCCTGCATATCAACAGGCGCTTTGTCTGAGGTCAGAATGACCTGCTTGCCATTTTGATGCAAGTGATTGAATATGTGAAAGAAAACATCCTGGGTACCAGACTTTCCAGAAAGAAACTGAACGTCATCCACAATTAAAATATCGATCATCTGATAAAAATGAATGAAATCATTCCTCGTATTGGCCTTGACCGAATCAATAAATTGCTGGGTGAATTTTTCAGCTGAAATATAAAGCACTGTTTTTTCCGGATAGCGTTCCTTGATGCGAACACCAATTGCCTGGGCCAAATGTGTTTTTCCGAGCCCGACCCCGCCGTAGATCAGCAGGGGATTAAAAGACGTACCTCCAGGTTTATTTGAAACCGCCATACTGGCTGATCTGGCAAGACGATTGGAATCCCCTTCAATAAAATTTTCAAAATTATAATTGGGATTCAATTGTGACTCGATCTTTACCTTTTGAATACCCGGAATGACGAAAGGATTTTTCAACTCCCTTTTGTCAATTTCAAGAGGTATGGTAACTCCTTGTGAATTGAATGGTTTTTTATTGGAACTTGGAAATTTTACGGTATGCGGTTTTTTGTTACTGTACGTATTTTCCATTCGCACATCATAAACCAATTTTGCATGATCACCCAATTCCCTGATCAGGGCTACTCTCAAAAGTTTTATATAATGCTCTTCAAGCCACTCAAAAAAGAACTTGCTCGGCACTTGTATGGTTAAAACGTCTCCTCCAATTTTAATAGGTTTTATAGGCTCAAACCATGTTTTATAGGCCTGAGGCTTTATATTATCCTTTATAAAAAGTAAACAATTATTCCATACAGAGGAGGCTGTTCTTGACATTTAATTTAAAGTATTTTGAATTAAGTATAGTTCCCTTTTCTTCCCAAAAATAGGTGTCTCTATTTCCAATACAAATTTGTGAATAAAGTTTATTAAAAAAAAATAAAATTGCTATTGATTATTATTTATTTTTTGATTAAACTGTTCCAGTGCAAAATACAACAAAATGATCAAAAACCAAACTAATATCAGAGTAAGATACGGAGAAACTGATCAAATGGGCTATGTCTATTATGGAAATTACGCTCAGTTTTTTGAAGTCGGAAGGGTTGAATGGCTTCGCAGTTTGGGGGTCAGCTATAAAAGTCTGGAAGACTCTGGAATCATGCTGCCGGTCATACAACTGAATATTAATCTGAGCAACAGGCCCTTGGTCAAAATTGAATTTGATTTTGAAATATTTAATGAAAAAAAGGAACTGTTGACAACCGGGTTCACGCGATTGGTATTTATGGACATGAAAAAAAACAAACCCGTGAAAGCCCCGGAATATTTGCTCGACCAGATCTACGCTGAATTCACTTGATCTTTTTTATGGTGATACATCTCAGATTTTCAAACAACTTTCTCACGCGGGCCGCATCATTTTTCCTTACTGCAATTTGAAAGCGGCAATCGTTGTGCATTTCCTGGACAAGAATGGTCACTTTATTTTCTTTAATGATCCGCATCACCTTATCCATATGTTCATATTCAAACTGAAGGGATAAATTTTCTTTTACGGATCTTTTGACTGTTTTTGCGTTTTCACAGGCCAGTTTTGCAGCAGTTTTATAGGCATTAACCAAGCCTCCCACTCCTAATTTGGTGCCTCCGAAATAACGCACTACCACGATCAGGACATTTGTAAGTCCAAATGACTGAATCTGACCATAAATAGGTTTTCCGGCACTGTTATTGGGTTCCCCGTCATCATTGTATCTAAAAACCGGATTTTCAACACCAACCTGCCAGGCATAGCACCAGTGACGGGCCTTGCTGTGTTTTTTTTTCTGGATTTGCAAAAACTCCTCAACTTCTTCCTGACTTGATACAGGATAGGCATAAGCCAAAAATTTACTTCCCTTTTCTTTGAATAAGGCTTCCTTGGAAGGTGCGGCGAGGGTTTTGTATATATCACTTTCATCCACAGGCATCAGGGTTCGTTCACATACCAGCACAGGCGGTCATTTCTTATCTTTTCCTCTTTGACAAAACAGGATTGCAAGACGGGTGCCTTAATTCCTTTTTCAAACCGAATATCGGAATAAAAGACCCTTGCTTCATCCCATAATCCTTCCCTGATAAATTCATTCAGGGTATAGGCACCCCCTTCCACGATAAGGGATTGCAACGCAGCGTCATGCAAATGGCCAAGGATCTGACCAATTACTCCTTTTGCAAAATCAATTTTAACAAATTTGACCTTTCTGTCAAGCCCTTCTTTCAAGCCATTGAAAATTATTGTCTCGTGCTGCTGGTCATATATATGTCGGCTTTCAGGTATATCAAGGCCCTTGTCAATCACCAGCCTCACCGGAGAAGATCCTTTGTAATTTCTTGTATTGAGTTTCGGGTCATCCTGAAGTACCGTATTTTTACCGACAAGAATTGAACCCTCCTGCGATCTCCACTGGTGCACCCTTAATTGAGAATAGGCATTGGAGATCCAGACAGGAGCTCCTTTTTTCTGTTCGGCTTCAGGGAAAATATAGGCATCGGCGGTCTGAGCCCATTTCAGGATCACATAAGGACGCTGAAGCCTGTGAAAGGTGAAAAAACGCTTGTTTAAAAGCCCACATTCACTTTCAAGGATTCCGGTAACAACCTCAACCCCGTTTTTTTCAAGACGTGCGATTCCGCTTCCTTTCACCTTTTCATGGATATCAACTGACCCAATGACTACTTTTTTTATTTTTTTTTCTATAATCAGGTCAGCACAAGGTGGGGTTCGCCCATAATGAGAGCAAGGCTCCAGATTCACATATAAGGTTGACAAAGGCAATAACTCCTGCCGCTGCACTGCGCTGATGGCATTGACTTCGGCGTGTGGTTTACCTGCCTCCTGATGCCAGCCTTCACCAATAATCTCTTCATTATAAACAATAACACAGCCCACCAGGGGGTTTGGATATGTAGACCCTAGTCCATTCTTTGCCAGTTCAAGGCATCTCGTCATGAATATTTCGTGATGGTTCTGCATTGTTTTTTCAGTTTACGAAATTATAAAAAGATTGCTTGCTTATTTTATAACTTGGAATAAATTTACACCAGCACGTTTCATCCTAATTTTTATATAGGTTTGTATGAACCTTTTAAGCGAGGTTCAAACTATCATTCTTTTTTGAAAAGTGCCTTTAGACCCACTAATATGACGCTAAAAGAACTAAAAATAAAATTTCTGAAAGAGCTGGAAGGTATTCATGCTCCGGAAGAAACAATAAGTCTCTTTTTTGTACTCACCGATCATTTTTTGGGTAAAAAAAGGATCGATGTGGCTTTGGATCCGGAATTTAAAATAGAATCAGATATTTATGTATGGTTTGAAAAGGCCCTTGAACAGCTGAAAAATGAATATCCTGTCCAATACATCACAGGAAAAACAGATTTTATGGGCCTGGACCTTGAAGTGAACCCAAATGTATTGATCCCAAGACCTGAAACAGAAGAACTGGTATCCTGGGTGTTGTCTTTTCATGTTGAGAATCATGCGCTGGACATTCTGGAAATAGGATCAGGCAGTGGATGCATCCCCATATCATTGTCAAAGCATCTCAAAAAAGCAAAAATCAGGTCACTTGACCTATCAGAAAAAGCGCTTTCGGTTGCAAAAAAAAATGCCCTGATACATGGGGTTTCCATAGATTTTCAGCAAAGAGATATATTAGACTTGAAGGATCTGGACGAAGCTTATGACCTGATCATCTCGAATCCTCCTTATGTAAGAGAAAGTGAAAAGGAACAAATGCAGGGCAATGTGTTGCGTTATGAACCAAAAATGGCACTGTATGTAAAAGATGATGACCCCCTGGTGTTCTACAAAAAGATTGCCAGACTGGCTCAAACGGGTCTGCGGCAAGGAGGAGAACTTTTTTTTGAGATCAACCAGTATATGGGTAAAGAGCTGATCACTTTACTGAGAGGTATGGACTTTGTTTCCATTGAATTAAAAAAAGATATTTATGGTGCCGACCGGATGATCAGAGCTGTTAAAAATTAAATATCTTTGCGCCATGCGAATTGACATTATCACCGTTTCCCCGGAATTAATTCAAAGCCCCTTTGAGCATTCGATTCTCAAAAGAGCCCAGGAAAAAGGCCTGGCCCAAATACATTTTCACAGCCTGAGAGATTACGCCATCAATAAATATGGAAAAATAGATGATTATCAATTTGGAGGTGGTGCCGGAATGGTACTCATGATGGAGCCTATTGACAAGTGCATCAGCAAACTTACAAAAGAAAGGGAATACGATGAAATCATTTATATGACCCCCGATGCAAATACGCTTAACCAGCCAACAGCGAACCAACTGTCATCCAAAGAAAACCTGATCATACTTACCGGGCATTACAAGGGAGTGGATCAACGCATCAGGGATAAATTTGTGACCCTTGAGCTTTCCATTGGAGATTATGTGCTTTCGGGTGGAGAGCTGGCGGCAGCCGTTTTATGTGACGCTGTAATCAGGCTCATCCCGGGTGTTCTAGGAGACGAAACTTCTGCCCTGACTGATTCTTTTCAGGACAATTTGCTCGCTCCCCCTGTGTACACCAGGCCCGCAGATTATAAGGGGTTGAAAGTGCCGGACATCCTTTTGTCAGGGAATTTCCCCAAAATAGAAGAATGGAGGCATAAAGAAGCCATCAAAAGAACCAAATTAATTCGCCCCGACCTCCTTGACATGGACGAAAAAGATGAAACCTGAACTGATCACCTGTCATAGAACAAAAAACAAACATATTCTAACTTTCAGTTTTGAAGCTATTTAGCCCCAATATAAGGCCTAAAATATTTTTTGAAACCAGTGCCTATATTTAAAAGTTTTTTATAAATTTGCACACTCAAAATCAACCTCTGACGAAAATCGTGAATGTTGGTGTTTGATCAACCATTTTAAAATATCATAATGGAAAATTTAATGAGTTACGTTCAAAACGAATTCGTAGCAAAAAAAGATGTTCCTGCTTTTGATGCAGGAGACACGATCACCGTTTACTATGAAATTAGAGAAGGTTCAAAAAAGAGAACCCAGTTTTTCAGGGGTGTAGTCATCCAAAGAAGAGGTAGCGGAAGCTCAGAAACCTTTACGATCAGAAAAATGTCCGGAACAATTGGAGTGGAAAGAATTTTTCCTGTAAACCTGCCGGCCATCCAAAAAATAGAATTGAATAAAAAAGGAAAAGTCAGAAGAGCGAGAATCTTCTACTTTAGAAACCTTACCGGTAAAAAAGCACAGATCAAAGAGAAAAGGTTCTAATTCTTAATGTGCTCAGAAACAAGCCCCTTTTATTCATTGATAAAAGGGGCTTTTTTTATTAACAAATGTTGAAAAGCCTTGAGGAAAACTTGTTGAAAAGAACTTGGGTAAATCATTGTAAAAAAAAGATTTAGCACTTAGATTTGTTATCAGAAATCAGACGGTGTTTTGGTTGCTTATGAATTAAAGATGCAGATCTTTATGAAGTTGCAAAAAAGAAAGAGCGTTTGGTTTTGCTGAAGCTCAGGCTTTGGCGCACATCACTGATCCCAGACAAAGATCAATGTATTTAGCATAAATATTAAGATTTTTAAGGTTAGTGGGTGCAAATTAAATCTTTTGACCTTCTGTTTGGTACATGCTGACCTTGGTCTCGTGAAACGAACGAAAGAATAAGAGATTTAAAGAAATTAAAGTTTGGCTTTTGAGGCTCGAGCAGTTCGCTGCAAAGATGCGCAAGAATTTCAAACCCAAAGTTTCGACAAATACCCATGATAGAGAATTCATTCTTTATCGTGGGTATTGTTTTTTTGAGTCAAAATCACTTATTAACAATTGTTCATAAACTATGTTAATAAACAGTTGATTCTTTTTTTATTGATTTCTAACGTCTTGTGCGCCTGTTCATTTAAATTTGTTTCGAGTCTTTGATTCTTTATGGAGCGATCCCCTAATTAAAGGTTATGAAAATTGCTTCATCGAATAATCGGGCTTTAGATTAATTTCTAAAAGCTGTTTTTATTCAAAACTAAAGTGTTTAGCGCAATTGGTTTTAAATAATGTCCAAAACAGCATTATGATAGGGTTACTAATGGTATACTAACATTAAATCCCCCCTATTTTAAATCAAAGCAATATTTAAATACTATTAAATATTGTGGACCAAACCAAAAAAGCCATAATCAAGTCCCACTTTTTTATGGCTTTTAATTTTCTGTAAGGTATGCCTCTTCTCTAATTTAAACTGGATTATAAAATTCGCTATTTTTTGTTTTTTAACCCCTTAAACTTTCTTTTGGTTTACTATATTTGCAGCAATTAAAAAAAACATAATGACAAAAATAAAAGTGACCGGCCCGGTAGTGGAATTGGATGGGGATGAGATGACAAGAATTATTTGGAAATTCATCAAAGACCAACTGATTCTACCTTATCTTGATCTTGATATCAAATATTTCGATTTGGGGATCGAATACAGAGATGAAACAAACGATCAGGTTACCATAGATGCAGCTGAAGCCATCAAAAAGTACAACGTAGGCATCAAATGTGCTACAATTACGCCTGATGAAGCCAGGGTAAAAGAATTTGACCTGAAAAAAATGTGGCGCTCGCCAAATGGCACCATCAGGAATATTGTTGGTGGGACAATCTTCAGAGAACCCATTATCATGAAAAATGTTCCTCGGTATGTACAGGGATGGACCAAGCCTATATGCATTGGGAGACATGCCTTTGGAGATCAATACAAGGCTACTGATCTGGTAACAAAAGGCAAGGGTAAACTTACCATGACCTTTACGCCGGAAGACGGCAGTGAGGCACAGAGTTTTGAAATCTATAATTTTGAGGAAAATGGGGTGGCTATGGCCATGTACAATATAGATTCTTCCATTTACGGATTTGCCCGCTCAAGTTTCAATCAGGCTCTAAAAAAGGGGTGGAACCTATATTTTAGCACCAAGAACACCATTTTAAAAGCTTATGACGGAAGGTTCAAGGATATTTTTGAAGAAGTTTATGTCAATGAGTTTAAAGATCAATTCAAGGCCGCTGGAATTACCTATGAACACAGATTAATTGACGATATGGTAGCTGCTGCCATGAAATGGAACGGAGGATTTGTGTGGGCCTGCAAAAACTACGATGGTGACGTTCAGTCAGACACCGTGGCACAAGGATTTGGTTCTTTGGGGCTTATGACCTCTGTACTGGTTACACCTGACGGAAAAACAGTCGAAGCCGAAGCTGCTCACGGAACGGTTACCAGACACTACAGACAACACCAGCAAGGAAAAGAAACCTCTACCAATCCGTTGGCTTCTATCTTCGCCTGGACACGTGGATTAGAGCACAGGGGAAAACTGGATGAAAACCAATCCCTGATCGATTTCTGTCATACCCTTGAAAAAGTATGTATTGATACTGTGGAAGGCGGACAAATGACCAAGGACCTTGCTTTACTGATACACAAGGAAAAAATGACTCCTGCTGACTATTTAAATACCCAGGATTTTCTGAATGCGATCAAAGAAAATTTGGACAGAGAACTGGCCTAAGTATTTGGATCGGATAAAACAAAGGCCCCAAAATTAATTTTGGGGCCTTTTTTATTTGGTTAATATAAAATTCACTTCTATATTTATCTTCAGTCAATCAAGATGAAAACCCAATGAACGTTCAAAAAAATTCTATTCAAAAACAAAAGGTGTTTGAAGACACTACTGCAAAAAATATTTTTAAGAAGGGTTTAAAGTATCTGGCAATCGCTTTACCGTTGCTTTTTTTGTCTCCGATAATAGTGACTATCGGTTTTAAGGCCGTCAATAATGAAAAAGGATATTTCCTGCTGATACTCGGCTGCATCATGATCATGGCGACCATTGCCCTTGTGATTCAGGCCTTTCGACTCATTTTGAAATCCCTTTTTAACAAATGAAACAAAATCCGGCATTTGTGAGACTCACCCAGTGGGAACATTGGCCGGCCATTGTTTATTACATCCCCTTATTGCCATTTTTTTTTATTCGATCGTTAAAAGCGGGTCATATCATATTTTTTTTCATAGCCAATCCGGGTCTCTTATATTCAGGAAACGGGACTGAATCAAAATTTAAAACCCTGGGCCTTTTACCGGAGGTACTAAAGCCAAAAAGCTGGCTGGTTTCAAAAAACGTAAATTTTGATGCTGTGGCAGAGAAATTTGAGGCGCTTGGATTTGAGTTTCCAGTCATCGTAAAACCAGATATTGGATTTCGTGGTTATCTGGTGAAAAAGGTCAACAAAATGGCTGAATTAAAGTCCTATCTCAAAAAAGTAAATGAAGATATCATCATTCAGGAGTTTGTTCCTTACAAAAAAGAACTGGGAATCTTTTACCACAGGTTTCCGGGGGAAGCCAATGGAAAGATCACTTCAATAACCATTAAAAAGTTCATTCAGGTCACCGGAGACGGCAAGAACAACTTATCCCGTCTCATACTTAATGATGAAAGGGCTTTTCTTTACTACGATCTGTTTGAAAAAATACACAAGGAAAAAATGGGTTTTGTATATCCTAAAGGGGAAGTCATCACTTTATCCGTGATCGGCAACCATTCAAAAGGAACACAGTTTATTAACGGAAATCACCTGATCGACTCCAAGCTTGAAAATTTCATAGATGGTATTTGTAATAAAATAGAAGGCTGGTATTATGGAAGGCTCGATATCAAATATGAAAACTTTGAACAATTACTTGAGGGGAAATCATTTAAAATATTGGAAATTAATGGTATCATTTCTGAACCTACCCATATTTATGATGCGGGCCACAAAGATGCCGGCTTTTTTAAGGCCCTTAAATCTATCAATGACCACTGGAAAATCATGGGCAAAATTGCTCAAAAAGTGCATCATGATCAAGGTGTACCCTACCCTGAGGTCATACCGCTTATAAAAAATTTGTTTTGGCTCAGGTCACATACCAAAAAGCTAAAAAAACTAAACGCAAAAGATCTCTAGGGGTCAGGATTTACCCTGCATCATATTTTGTCTCGGCGTTGTGGGATTGTAACCAAAATCAGCATCGGGTAATTTAATATCCATTTGAGAGATGATGTAGCCAATGCTGGCGAAGTGATGAATGGCGTGACTGTGTGCCTGGATTAATGCAGCAGCAAGGGTATAATTTGCAGTTACCATACCCAGACCAAGGTCATCTTTTACCTCAAATAAACTGTCCAGCATTTTTTCATCAACATCCTGTAATTTCCTGATCACCTCGTCAAAATATGCCAGGCCCACTGAAACCCTGGTTTCTGCCAGCTCATTTCGACGTCTTGCTGTCAAGTCAATATTCTTTGTTTCCAACCCGTCAAAAATACAACTGAACACATCCAGTATGTGCCTCATATGGATGCCAATACTTGAATAATAGGGTGCAGTGGAATTATTAGAATATTCTTCATCGGTTATGGCAGTTAAAAGATTGATGCCTCGGTTGAGGTTTTGAATAATCGCTGGAATCATCAACTTGAGTTTAGATGTTTGACGCTAATTTAGTAAAATATTTACTTTTAAATTTTATATAAACTTAAAATTCCCAGAACAAAAAAGAGAATACTGAGGATATAGTTGATATTTCTGGCAATAAACTGTGCTTTTTTTTGAATAATAGAGGCAAATTGCACATATAGCAAAAAAAGTGCAAAAGCCCCGACAAAAACACCGGATACAAAAAAGTTTATGTAGGGCTGTTCGGCGATCAGTAAGCCCTTACTTTCCAGTACCGACGAGAGCACCAGGTAAAATGGGATGGACAGCATGTTCATCGCAGACATCAATATGCCGAGTACCAGGCTCTTCCCTTTTTTGTTACTCCCTCTGGTCTTGAATTTTTTTCGTGCCTTGATGAAAAAGACGACAGACAACAAAAAGAGAACGAAGACCCCACCCAGTTTCAATCGTTCCACAACCTGGGGGTTGTTTACAAAGTATTTAGCAAAAGCAATGGCTATAAAGGCCTGAATGATAACGATCATTGCCGCTCCCAAGGAAAACCAGAAGCCCTCCTTTTTATTTTTTTCTATGGTGATCCTGACGGCTGTCATGTTTAACATTCCCGGTGGGACAAGACTCATAAAAGCCATGGAAAATCCTAAAACGATATGTGAGAAATAAGGCATTTTTTCCTACTAATTATTTTTTTTATTTCAATCAAAGGTCGTTAATGTTTTTATCAATCCGAAGCATCAGGTCTTTAAAAATTTACCAAAAAGCTGGTTCATGTCACCCGATAATTTCAACCTGATCACAAAAAACACAAACAGAATCCCCAGCAGGGCACTTTTTATGCATATGCTTAAAAAGGGGTTTACGGGCAAGTCAATAAACTTGAAAATCAGGAACAGTACCAGGATGAGCAATAACAGTTTTATGGTTTTAGCCGTAAAGGGCTGCAACTGCATACGCGCCTTGACGTAAAGGATCTTCAGGATTGAAAATAAGGCAACAACCAATAAAGTGGCCAGTGCGGCACCTTGAATTCCCATCAACTGAATCAGGATTTTATTCAGGACAATGACACTTACTGCCATTCCGATCGCATAGTAAAACATAGCCCTGTAATATTTTGAATTTGTCAAAATGGCTCCGTTGGTTCCGATAGAAAGCTTGATCATTTCAGATACAGAAATCACCAGTACCACGAAAATACCAACACTGTACTCAGGTTTGTCAATGATCCTGTAGACCTCGTCAATGTTTACATTGATCAACAGAAACAAAAACCCGCCTACGATCAAAAGGTTGAGAGAGCTTTTCTGATAGAGGTTCTGCACCTCGCTAAAATCATTTTCATTAAGGGCCTTGGCTGTTATAGGATTGATGATCTGTTGCATGGCCCTGGAGGGAATTGCAATGACAGAGGCTATGTACACCCCCACAGAATAATAAGCTACTTCGGCAATATTTTTCATTTGGGGAATCATAAATTTATCAATCTCCAGTAAAATGGCCCCTGCTGATCCTGCAAGAATGATATACATAGAAAACCCGATGATTTCTCTGAAATTATGCGGTAAACCTATCCATTTGAATTTTGGAAGATAAAGCTGCATTGCATAGATGACCATGATCAGCATTCTGACCAGATAGACCAAAGTAACGGCGTAAACAAACTGCTCACTGCTGATCCATTCTAAAAATACACCAAACAGCAAAAAAGAAACACAGACCCGGGCAAAAACCTCCTTGATGAAATTTCCAAATACAGATCGCATCTGAACCCGGCTCCAGGCATAAAATATCTCAAAATAACCCATAAAAACAGACAGGTAAAAGATCAGGTAGGTGTATTTTTTAATAATGATGTTCTCGCGGCTGAGAAAATCCGCGATATAATGATAGCTCAAGACACTGAACAAAGAAATGGGAATGATGATCAACAAAGGAACCAATACCGCGGTCAGCAAAAAATTATCTCTTTGCTCCCGGGTTTTGTACCCAGAAAAGAATTTGATGATGGTGTGTTGCATGCCAAAAACCATCAATGGCATAAACATGTTGGCCGCTGAAAGCAAAAAAGTGATCAGGCCAAAATATTCAGGTTCCAGAAAATGGGTATACAAAAAGAGTACATTTATTCCGCCAATGCCAAATCCTAAAAATAGAATGATGGTATTGATAAATGATTGCCTGAATACGATTCCCATATTATTTTTTTTCAATTAATTTTTTGGTCAGATAATTAAATCTCAAATACAAAAGCACTGCCGAAACACTCAGCCCTGCAAGCAAACCGATCCAGATACCCTGAGATCCGTAACCCAGGGTCTTCCCAAGCAGGTAACAAATCGGAAAACCAACTACCCAATAAGCAAAAAAAGTTATATACGTGGGAATTCTAACATCCTGTAAACCTCTCAGGGCCCCAAGTACAACCACTTGAAATCCGTCAGAGAGCTGGAACAAACCTGCAATGAGGAGCAGGGAGGCCGCCGTGTTTATAACAGCATCATTGTTGATATACACCATGGGTAAGACATCTTTCAAAAGAATAAAACTCAGCGCAAAAAAACATTCAATGATAAAGACCTGAAGAAAAATAGAAATACTGATCCGCCTCAGCTCCCCGAACTGACGCAAGCCTTTTTGGTTACCTACCCTGATGGTGGCCGCAACCCCAAGACCAACAGCAATCATAAAGGTCATGGACGATAAATTCAGCGCAATCTGATTTGCAGCCTGATCAACGACGCCCATGGTTCCTGCAAGCCAAATGGCCGCTGTGAAAACACCCACTTCAAAGAGCATTTGCATGGCCGTTGGAAAACCAAGATTGATGATTTTTGAAAATATGCTTTTCCTGATCTCTGCCAGTGATATCCATTTGAAAAAAGGCTTGAATTTCTCCCTTGAATTCAGTATCCATATCAGAAAGATCATCATGACAAACCTTGAAATCAAGGTACCATAAGCGGCCCCTACCAATTCGAGGCGTGGAAAAACCCAAAAGCCATAAATCAGGATAAAATTAAGCACCACGTTGACTCCATTCGCGATCAGGGTGGCATGCATCCCATATTTTGTTTTGGCCATTCCGTCTGTAAACTGCTTAAAGGCCTGAAAAATCATTAAGGGAATCATTGAGAAGGCTACGATCCCGAGATAGGGAATTGCAAGATCCACGACTTCCGGTGGTTGGTCCATATAATACATCAGCGGGCTCGCAAACAGCAACAGCAAAAACATACTCAATCCTAAAATGCTGCATAAAATGATCCCGTGCTGGAACAAGCGCCTTCCCTTATCAATGTCCTGTTGACCATCCGCTTCTGCAATCAGGGGTGTAATGGCGAATGAAAATCCGATTCCCAGGGAAAATGCAATAAAGACAAAACTGTTTCCCAGAGATACCGCCGCCAAATGCGCGGCACCAAGCCTCCCTACCATGATATTATCGGCCAGTCCCACCAATACGTGCCCCAAATGCCCTATCATTACAGGAATGGCAAGTTGAAAATTATACCGGAATTCAGATTTGTATTTATGAAGGTGGAACAATATGTGTAGGCTTGGATTCGAGTACAAATTTAATTTTTTCTGCAAGAGATCGCTGTTCATTGATAAATAATTTGTAATTGATGTATTTTAAATGGTTTCTCTTTTTCATATATTTGTATCCATTGAGTATAAACCATTTTGAATCTCCTGAGAAGCTTTGAAAAATTTTCTTAAAACATTCTTTTTATTTGTCACCTTTTTATCCGGACTAACAGCTGTTTCACAGGATGTGACAACAATTACAGCTACGGACGAAGATATAAGTGATAACCTGGACCTTGAAGCGGTCGCTTCGGTGTTCGGAGAGTCCAAGGATCTTGAAGATTTTGAAAAAAAGCTTAATAATCCGGAAACCCAAATCTCAAATCTAGACCTTAATAATGACGGAGAGGTTGATTATTTAAGGGTCATGGAGACTGCTGAAAAAAATGTGCACAGCATTTCGATACAGGCTGTCATAGGAAAAGACCAGTATCAGGAAGTTGCCGTCATTGATGTTCAAAAAGATTCTAAAGGTGAAACGCAGGTTCAGGTGG
>CBDUAP010000061.1:0-14652 GCA_965365165.1 uncultured Flavobacteriaceae bacterium | reverse complement strand
AATGGTCTGTGAGGCATTCCCCGGGATGGACAAAGTCAGATTTGTCAATTCAGGTACGGAAGCTGTATTGAGTGCCATCAGACTGGCACGGGCTTTTACAGGAAAGAACAAGATCATCAAATTTTCAGGATGTTACCATGGGCATTCAGATGCCCTGCTTGTTGCTGCAGGCTCCGGTCTTGCGACTTTGAGTATTCCGGGTAGCAAGGGAGTACCTGATGAAGCTGTAAAAAATACCTTGATTGCCGAATTCAACAATTTAGAAAGTGTTAAAAATCATATTGACAATGCTAAAGATATTGCAGCTGTCATCATAGAACCCATTGCGGGAAACATGGGGGTTATAGAGCCCACATCAGAATTCATCCATGCCTTGAGAAAGATGACCCGGGAGCATAATATTTTACTGATTGCCGATGAGGTGATGACCGGTTTCAGATCGAAATTTGGAGGAGCGCAGGAATTACTTGGTATCGAAGCGGACATTACCTGCCTGGGTAAAGTCATAGGAGGCGGTTTTCCTGTAGGGGCCTATGGTGCAAGAGAGGAAATCATGCAAATGGTAGCGCCACTCGGAGAAATGTACCAGGCCGGAACCTTGTCGGGTAACCCGATTGCCATGGCATGTGGCATGGCTACGCTGAAAGAATTAAAAAAACAGGATCCTTATAAATCCTTCAATAAAAAAGCATCAAAAATTAAAGAAATGTTGATCAGATCAGCTGAGGCAAATGACCTTGACCTGCAGGTGAATCATTTTGGATCAATGATCAATCCTTTCTTTACCGCAGAAAAAGTAACCGATTTCAAATCAGCCCAAACAAGCGATACCGAAAAATTTAAAACATTTTTCTGGGCAATGATGGAAAATGGAGTATTCCTTCCGCCTTCTCAGTTTGAGGCCTGGTTCCTTTCTTCAGCCCTTGATAAAAATGATTTAAAGACAATTGAAAATGCAATTGATATCTCTATGAGATCAGTTGCGGCTAAAACCAAGAATGCAAAATGACGAAAATTAAAAATGATTTATTTCTAAGGGCACTGAGGGGAGAAACTGTTTCAAGGCCCCCCGTTTGGATGATGAGACAGGCAGGACGTTATTTGCCTGAATTCATAGCCATTCGCGAAAAATATGATTTCTTCACAAGATGCCAGACACCCGAACTTGCTTCTGAAATCACGGTACAGCCCATCAGAAGGTATGGGATGGATGCAGCCATATTGTTCTCAGATATCCTTGTGGTGCCACAGGCGATGAACATTCCCTTCGAAATGAAGGCCGGAGTTGGTCCGTTTCTGCCCGATCCGATCAGGACGCAAAAGGATGTGGACCAAACCATCGTGCCTGATATTACTGAAGGTTTGGGTTATGTGATGGAAGCAATCAAAATGACGAAGGAAATGCTCAATCATGAAATCCCGCTGATTGGATTTGCAGGATCTCCCTGGACCGTTTTTTGTTACTGTGTGCAAGGACAGGGATCTAAATCTTTTGATAAGGCAAAAGAGTTTTGTTTTACGCAACCTCTTGCCGCGCATCAGTTGCTTCAGAAAATAACGGATACGACCATTGCCTATCTCAAGGAAAAAGTAAAAGCCGGTGTTGATGCCGTCCAAATATTTGATTCATGGGGTGGCATGCTTTCACCCGCAGATTATCAGGAATTTTCCTGGAAATACATCAATCAGATCATCGACGCGCTTCATGAAGAAGCTCCGGTAATCGCCTTTGGCAAGGGATGCTGGTTCGCTTTGGAAAAAATGGCAAATTCAAATGTTTCTGCGCTGGGAGTCGACTGGACCGTGAGCCCGAAAATGGCGCGATCTTTGACGCATAATAAAGTTACCCTGCAAGGTAATTTCGATCCTGCAAGACTACTGTCACCACCAAATGAGATCAAAAAAATGGTGACACAGATGATCAATGAATTTGGAAAGGACAAATACATTGCAAATCTTGGGCATGGAATTTTGCCCAATATACCCCTGGACAATGCAAAGGCATTTATAGATGCCGTTAAAGAATACAACTCGTAATAATGACGACTGAATAGCCAAAGAGAATGAATACAGAATTAATCCAAAAATACAACATACCCGGACCCAGATATACGAGTTATCCAACCGTCCCTTTTTGGGATAAGGAAGGTATCGACCTGGAAGACTGGAAAGAAACCACCGTAAAGGCTTTTAAGGAAAGCAATGATAGTGAGGGCATTAGTCTGTACATCCATTTGCCCTATTGTGAAAACCTTTGCACTTTTTGTGCGTGTCATAAAAGGATCACCAAACGGCACAGTGTTGAAACCCCTTACATGGAAACGGTACTTAAAGAATGGGGACTTTATTGTGACCTTTTTAAGGAAAGGCCCAAAATAAGGGAGATTCACCTTGGAGGCGGCACGCCCACTTTCTTCTCGGCCGAAAATTTAAAGAAACTCATCGATGGGATTTTCAAAAGAGCCGATAAGTTCAAGGACTTTGAATTTAGTTACGAAGCCCATCCCAACCATACTTCTGAAGAACAATTAAAGACCTTATACGACCTTGGTTCGAGAAGAAATAGTTTTGGGATTCAGGATTATGATCCGGTGGTCCAAAAAGCCATCAACAGGGTGCAAACCTTTGAACAGATCGAAAAGATCCACAGACTTTCCCAAGAGGTGGGCTATGAATCCATAAGCCATGACCTGGTTTTTGGCTTGCCCTTTCAGACAGAAGAAAGCATCAGAAATACCATCAAAAACACGATTGCCCTGAAACCCGATCGAATTGCCTATTACAGTTATGCGCACGTGCCCTGGATCAAAGGCGTTGGACAAAGGGGGTTTGATGAAAACGACCTTCCAAAAGACAAAGAAAAACGTCATTTATATGAATTAGGAAAGCAGTTGTTTTTCGATGCCGGTTATGTAGAAATCGGTATGGACCATTTTGCACTGCCTACAGATTCTCTTTACGAAGCGATGGAAAATCATCATTTACACAGAAATTTTATGGGTTATACTGCCGGAAAGACCAAGTTGATGATAGGACTGGGGATGTCTTCCATAAGTGACTCCTGGTACGCCTTCGCTCAAAACGAGAAATCGGTTGAAGCCTATACTGAAAAAGTCAACAAGGGAATTATCCCAATTTTCAGGGGTCATTTATTGACTGATAATGACCTGATCATCAGAAAACATATCTTGAACCTGATGTGCAATTTGGAAACGGAATGGAATCTGGGCCTTGAACCAAAACTAAAAGAAGCCATACTTGGAAGGCTTGAAGAAATCTTCGAAGACGGACTTATCATTTCTTCAGGAAATAAATTAATCGTTAAAGAAAAAGGAAGAATGTTTGTCAGAAATATTTGTATGGCCTTTGACCTGCGCCTAATTGACAACAAACCGGAAACCAGGATCTTTTCAATGACCATTTAAGCAAAAAAATAAAAAGCCCAGAATCAGGGCTTTTTTTTATTTCAGTTTAGATCCGTATTTTTTAACAAATTTATCCAGCTTCGGGTTGATGACCGCCCTGCAATACCCCTGGTTCTTATTATTGTTATAATAGTTTTTATGATAATCTTCAGCCTCATAGAAAATATCTATTTCCGTTATCTCAGTAACAATTGGATCATCATAGACCTTTTCTGAAGTCAACTGTGATATCATCTCCTCTGCGGTATTTTTCTGCTTGTCATTGTGGTAAAAAATAGCTGACCTGTACTGTGTGCCCACGTCATTGCCCTGCCTGTTGAGTGTCGTAGGATCGTGCGTATAAAAAAACACCTCCAGCAATGCCCTGTAAGATATGACCTTTGGATCATAAGTAATCTGAATTGCCTCTGCATGTCCTGTTGTTCCGGTACAAACAGCTTCGTAACTGGGATTTTTGATCACGCCTCCGGTATAACCCGGTAATACAGTATTCACGCCTTTTAGTTGTTGAAAAATAGCTTCAGTACACCAAAAGCACCCGTTTCCAAAGGTTGCAATTGCTAAATCTTCATTCATAGTTTTGTTGTTTTTTTGAGCAGACAAACTTAATGTCAGCAACAGGATCAAAGGTAAAACATTTCTAACTTTCCTCATCTTCATTATTTAATTTTACAATTAGGACGTTAACAGTCACGATTCATTACAAAAAATGATGTGTAGCAAACTTAATTTTGAATAATAGATCATTCAGGCATATGCGTCACAACATCAATTACCTTTTCGAGCATTTCATCATTGAAATCCAGGTGTGTCACGATCCGCAGTTTACCTTCACCCATGGATATGATCTTGATCTGATGTTTTTCCAACTCACTTAAAAAAACCTGCTCATCAAGATGCTCGTGTAATTTAAAAA
This sequence comes from uncultured Flavobacteriaceae bacterium, assembly GCA_965365165.1. Classification (GTDB taxonomy): domain Bacteria; phylum Bacteroidota; class Bacteroidia; order Flavobacteriales; family Flavobacteriaceae; genus Lutimonas. Next base: position 10,311 of record CBDUAP010000061.1, on the reverse strand, counting down.
TAATGATGTTGGTCTCTATGGGTTCAACCTTTGCCACCCAGTCAGATTTTATCAGGGCTAATCCCAATGATTTGGCACGTTGATGATCAAGGGCCAAACGATCAACATGATGATCAAGGGCATATATTCCGGCAGCCGCCAGATAGCCCACCTGACGCATACCTCCTCCAAAAAGTTTTCTGATACGAACGGCCTTGTGTATATTTTCAGCTGAAGACAACAGCAAAGATCCTATTGGAGCTCCCAGCCCTTTTGACAAACAGATCGATATGGAATCAAACAGTTTTCCATATTGAATAGGGGATTCTTTTTTAGCGACCAGGGCATTGAACAATCTGGCCCCGTCAAGGTGGTAAGAAAGTTTATTTTCTGAGCAAACGCATTTAATCTTTTCCAGTTCAGAATAGTCCCAACAGGCACCTCCTCCTTTATTTGTTGTGTTTTCTACCACTACAAGACTTGACAGTGGCAAATAATACTGTTCTGGATCATTAATCACCCCGGCCAGTTGTGATGCCTTAAACATTCCTCTTTCACCGTCAATAAGTTTGCATGAAACCCCAGAATGAAAGGAAGCACCTCCACTTTCATAGTTGTAAACATGAGACCATTTGTCACATATCAATTGTTCGGCAGGTTGTGTGTGTAATTTTATTGCGGTTTGATTTGCCATGGTTCCGGATGGGAAAAACAAGGCTGCCTCCATCCCGAACAAATCGGCAATTTTATTTTGAAGCGCTATGACAGTAGGATCAGCGCTGAAAACATCATCACCAACTTCAGCCGCCATCATATACTCGAGCATTTCAGGTGTGGGTCTGGTAATGGTATCACTGATCAAATTAATTTCTTGTTTGCTCATTTAACCTTCTTTATAATTTTTAATCCTTGAACCTGCTCACCAATCTTCCCAGGAAATCAAAACTGCTTTCCAAATCAAATTTAAAGGTGTCATTCTCTTTTTTTTGCGCCAACTGATTGATTGCAATGTCCGTAAGTTGCAAAATTCTGGGGTAACCGCCAGTGGTCGGACAATCCCTCATCATGATGATCATTTTTCCGGATGGGGTTAACTGTACTGTGCCGGGAATGGTGATCGAAGTAATAATTTCATTGTTTTTGATCGTCGTGAACTTATTTTTGATTTGATAGCCCATTCTGTCATTCTGTACATCAATTTTAAAATTCCGGGAAAACAATAATTCCCTCTGTTTTTTCGTGAGTCTGTTGTATTCGGGCCCTTTTGTCACATCCAGTTTCTTTGTAGTAAAATGCGACGCTTTTACCTTTATTTTAGAGGAAGTAACCTCCAGCGCTTCCTCATAATTTGCAATGCGCATCCTGTCCCCTTTTTCGGCCCGTTCTTTTGTTGTGATCCCCTTATAAAATGACCTGCTGTTCAGTTTTTTTTCAGTCATGAAACCACCCTTTACACCCAGATATGTTCTTGTACCAAACATCAGTTTCCCAAAACTCAGCACATCGCTCGTGTTAACGGCATAGACAAAATTCATCATGATAGGCTCCCCGTTGAGCATCGGTGACATATCTGCACCAGTCAAAACCATCAGGGTATGGTCCTCAAATAATATTTTCGGACCTGTCAAGGTCATTTCAAGGACCGATGCTCCTTCTTCATTGTTCAGCAACTTATTGGCAAGAATCGCGCTGTATTTATCCATGGCTCCGGATATCGGAACACCGTAAGAACGATATCCTTTCCTCCCCAGGTCCTGGACACAAGTGTTTAAACTATCAGATAAAATTAAAATATTGTTATCCATAAACCTCACTTTCAATGACATAAACACCCGATTCAACTTCTTCTTTTATACGATCGTATTCTTTTTTGCTCACGGGAACAAATTTTAATTTATCGCCGGAAACCGAAAAACACGGCGGAGACTGATCGACGTCAAAAAACCGTAGCGGGGAGTTTCCAATGATATTCCATCCTCCGGGACTCATTCTTGGGTAAATACCGGTCTGATTGCCGGCGATAGCAACATCCCCCTGATTAACCCTGGCCCTGGGCCTATCCTTTCTCTTGTATTCAAGCTTTTTGGACAAACCGCCCAAATATAAAAATCCAGGCAAAAACCCAATAAAGTAAATATCATAAACCTGTGAACTGTGTAATTGTACGACCTCTTCTTTGGTCATTTTTTTGGTTCGCGCCAAATGCTCAAGATCAAGGCCAAATTCAGGTTCATAGCAAACAGGTATTTTCCAAAGTTTGTAAGCGGTCAATAATTTCTGGTCTTTGGAGGTGTAGATTTCCTTCAGGTCAGTAACCACCGAAGAATATTTAATTTTTGTTGTATCAAAAAATACAGCCAGCGAATTATAGGCAGGGACCGTCTCTAATACGTATTCTCCCATATCGGCAAGGATTTTATGCTTAAAAACATTAATATTCTCAAGGATATCGCGTTTGATTTCCTTCGGCCATTCAATAAGAACGGCAATACTACCCAATGGCTTGTATTTTAATTTGTATTTATTCAATGTAACTTGTTTTTAAGCCCCTGAGCATTTTCACGATTTCAACAGCTTTCGGATGATCACCATGAACGCACAGGGTATCGAAATTAACAATTCTTTTTTTTCCGTGCAAAGAAATCAGGGTTCTGTCTCTGAGCAATCGTTCAACTCTTTTTTTGATCTCCACAGGCGACTCAATAATAGCATTTCTTTCACTTCTTGGCAACAAGTTAAAATTATCGTCATAGTTTCTGTCTGCAAAAAGCTCAGTCTTAAAGGGAATCCCCTTTTCTTTTGCCATTTTTTCAATCATTGAGTCAAACGGAACATAAAGATAGAGACCATTGCCAAAGACTTGAAAGGCTTCTATGAGCGACCTTGCCATCTGTACAGATCTCGCAGCCATATTATACAGGGCCCCATGCGCTTTTACATGGTGCAATTCCATATTTTCTTCCTTGGCCAGAGCAGATATGAGGCCTATCTGATCCACAAGTTGTGACCTTAACAATTCCGGGGCTAAGGACATGTCCTTTCTTCCAAAGTTTACTTTATCCACAAATGAGGGATGGGCTCCTGGCTTCACATGGAACTTCTTCGCCAGCCTGAGTGTATGTCTGATCGTGTCCTGATCACCTGCATGCCCCCCACAGGCTATGTTGCATGAATCAATATATGCCATGATCTCCTGATCATGATCCATGCCTTCTCCCAAATCACAATTGATATCCATATTCTTTTAAATATAATAGGATCAAGTTCTACATGACAATAATAAATGTCACCATCGAAGATAATCATTCCCAAAAATAAATTACTTATTCTTTCAGCCTAATTGCGAACAAATCGAATTCCTGTATTCTTGATATTTTATGGCATTCCAATTGGGTCACCATCCGGTAATTTGGGTGCATGAGGCATTTTCTTCCATTCAGGATCTTTTAAAAATTCCCGTATATCCCTTATCATGAGGTCATCGGCCATTCTTTGTTCCCCTTTGGAGTCCCTTTCCTTGAGATAGACCATTATTTCATTCAATTTTTTCGCACCCACGGCCCTTACCTGCATATAATTATCTTTTACCCCTGTAATTTTGAAAATTTGATGTAGCAACATCTCATTAATAATATTCTGAAGTTCCCTTTTGTAATTGTCATGATGTACTATTTTCAAGGTATTGGCGATCAGGGTATCCAATAGTTCTTCCAGACCCAACTGGTTTTTATCCAAACTATTGTATAAAACAAGCCGTGATATTCTTTCCGGATGCAACAAAACAGAAAAGGTCAAGTTTGAGGCCGCAGCAGCTGCCCCATAAGGATCAAAAGCCACGCCCATGTTACTCTCAAAAGATTCTCTGGTCCTTTCAAAACCCATAGCCCTGGGTGGAAAAAGAGACAGTTTTGATTCATCAATCATTAGGGTTTCTACTGAAACAGTTTCCATAAGCGCCTTTAAAGCTATTCTTTGCTTTTTAGGCTCTACCTGCTTTACAATCAATGAATTTGAACCCTTGATAGCATAAGTGTAATCAAGCCCTCCTATCATTTTTGCAACGGCTTTGGTCTGGTACCTGTGGTAAAAATACAGAGGAACAAAAACATCCTCGAGCTCCGAATAACTTTGATATTTTTTTATGTTATCTGCCGAAAATTCAGACATGGCGAATTTTCTGACTTCTAAAACATTGTGCAATTCTTCAATGATGTCATTTCCGTTATCCCATAGATGGGCATAGGCATGAGCACTACCCACGGGCCTCGCATCTGCATCAGAAATATACCTGTGTCCTTTTTCAAAAGCCTTATCCAGAATCGCTCTCAGACTGTCGCGCTCATGACTGGGGAATTCTTTGTAGGCATATGCCACGGAAACCTTGTCCCAGGATCCTATTCCTTCGGCATAAGCCTCTGTAAAATCGAGCCGGCCATTTTTAACCTGCACATATGGATGCGGATAATCCATTACCGAAGCCCTGTTGTTCGTGCTTGCAGCGAAATTATGAGCAAAACCCAGGGTATGCCCCACTTCATGAGCCGCCAGTTGTCTGATTCTTGCCAGGCTCATTTGAAGCGCAAAATTGTCTTCATTGGTATCTGTGGCATAAGCAGCCTTCAAGGATTTTGCAATCAGAAAATCCTGTCTGATGCGCAGAGAACCGAGGCTCACATGACCCTTGATGATTTCGCCCGTGCGTGGATCCGCAACCGTCACGCCATAGCTCCAGCCACGCTTTGAGCGGTGTACCCACTGGATCATGTTATACCTGACATCCAGGGGGTCAGCGTCAGCAGGCAGCAATTTAACCTGAAAGGCATTGATATAGCCTGCATCTTCAAAAGCCTTCCCCCACCAACGGGCGCCTTCCATCAGGGCCGTCCTAACGGGCTCAGGGGTTCCGGGATCAAGGTAATATACAATGGGGCTAACAGCCTCACTGAATCTGGCTTCAGGATTCTTTTTCCGGAGCCTGTGACGGTAAATAAGCTTCTTGACTATTGACTGGTCTACCGGAGTGGAATAATCCATGTAAGACAAAGGAAAACCTCCTGAACGAGGATCAAAGACCCGGGGCTCATAGCCGTCATCGGGCAATTCAACAAAAGCATGGTGCTGATAAACCGTTACGGATGCAGCATCGGGACTAACAGACCTGATCTCGCGCCCCGATGGATTCCCGGCAAAGGTTAATAGCACATCTATTTCAATATTTTTGGGAAACGCTTTGGTCCTGTCCATATTAAAACTGCTTCTACTCTTGTCAAGGGTATAAACACCTTGTTCCATGTTTTTTAATCTAAGTGCCACGCCGTGGGCGTCCCTCATAAAAAAATCAGTAATATCTATCACAAATATGCCTTCCTTTTCTTCCTGTATCTCGAATCCGTAAAGCACCGATTTTGCAAAGGCCTCGTCCACTGATTTCTTTTCTGCCTCATTATCGGTTAAGGCCCTAAACCTAAAATTCGGCTGCATCAACAATAATTTATTGCCTGATCTTATAAATTTAACGATTACACCGTCTCCAAGCTGGCCCCGGTCCAGGCCGATGTCATTGGAACCAATTCCTTGAGATAAAGAGCCCACATAAAGAAATTCCTGATCCGTACGATCCACCTCCAGATAAATTCTGTCCTCATTTTTGTCGTAATAATAATCAAAAAAGCCTTCAAATTTATCAAGGTCTTTTCTTTGACTCAGAAATTGAGCATGGTTAAAATGGCAGGCCAGCAGCCAAATAAATGGAAAGATCAGTTTGGTCATCATGAGTTTTTTTGATAAATCTATTAAATATTGCCTAGAATTTCGATTTCATTTAAATTTTGGTTCTCATTTTTTAGTTTATTTTTGCCTTATGATTACATCAGATCAACTAAAAGATATTACAGAACGCGTAGCACTGCTAAAAGGCTATCTTGATATCGACAAAAAGCGAATTGAAATAACCAACGAGGAAGAAAAGGCTTCAGACCCGGATTTTTGGAACAATCCGAGGGAGGCTGAACGCCTGATGAAAATACTCAGGGGGAAAAAGAAATGGGTTAATGATTATGAACTGGTAAAATCAGACTGCGAAGACCTGAATGTGCTTTATGAATTTTTCAAGGAAGGAGAAGCCACTGACAAAGAGGTTCAACAACAATATGAAAAAACGCTAGGCCTATTGGAGTCGCTTGAATTTAAAAACATGCTTTCTGATGAAGGAGACAACCTCAGTGCCGTTTTACAGATTACTGCAGGAGCGGGAGGGACAGAAAGCTGTGACTGGGCACAAATGCTCATGAGAATGTACATGATGTGGAGCGAAAAGCAGGGGTTTAAAATAAAGGAACTCAACTATCAGGAAGGTGATGTTGCCGGTATCAAAACGGTTACCCTCGAAATAGACGGAGAATATGCTTTTGGCTATCTCAAAGGAGAAAACGGCGTGCACAGGCTGGTCAGAATTTCTCCTTTCGACAGCAATGCCAAGAGGCACACTTCTTTCGCCTCGGTCTACGTGTACCCCTTAGCAGATGAAACGATTGAAATTGAGATCAACCCGGCAGATATCACATGGGACTTTGCAAGGTCAGGTGGTGCAGGAGGGCAAAACGTGAACAAGGTTGAAACCAAAGCCATTTTACGCCACAAACCATCGGGGATCATGGTTGTAAACTCTGAAACAAGATCTCAACTTGAAAATCGGGAAAAAGCGATGCAGATGCTCAAGTCGCAATTGTATGAAATTGAACTTCAAAAGCAAAGGGAAAAAAGGGACAGTATTGAAGCAGGAAAAATGAGCATAGACTTTGGGTCCCAGATCCGTAATTATGTGATGCATCCCTATAAATTGGTCAAGGATGTCAGGACCCAGGAAGAAACGGGCAATGTTGACGCTGTAATGAACGGAGACATAGACAATTTCATAAAAGCCTATTTGATGCAAAGCTCTGATCGGAGCAATGCCAGTAAAGAACTTTAACATGGCGGAGCATCAGATTGAAAATATCATCTTCGACCTTGGCGGAGTACTGATTGACTGGAACCCCAGATACCTGTATTCAAAAATATTCAAGGATGATGAGGAAAAAATGGAATGGTTCCTTTCACATATTTGCACCAATGAATGGAACATGGAACAAGATGCCGGCATGTCACTTCAAAGGGGTACTGATTTATTGGTGAAACAATACCCGAAATACAAGGAAGAAATCATTGCCTATTACCAAAGATGGGAAGAAATGCTTCACGGAGAAATAAAAGACACTGTCCTCATTTTAAATTTATTAAGTAGTTTGAGCGAAAATAAACTTTATGCTTTGACCAATTGGAGTGCGGAAACATTTCCCGTTGCTCTCCGGCGATTTCCATTCCTGAAACTTTTTGACGGAATCGTTGTTTCAGGCACGGAGAAAACCAGAAAACCCTATGAAAGAATTTACAAAATACTCCTCGACAGGTATGATTTAAAAGCGGAAAAATCATTGTTTATAGACGACAACAAAGAAAATGTTGATGCTGCTTTGCAACTCGGGTTTCATGGGATTCATTTCAAAAGCCCGCAACTGCTTAAAGCGGAACTTATCAATCTTCAACTGTTGCGCTGAGCCCCTGCTTACCCAATGCTTTAAATTCATGGTTTAAAATATGGGCCTGAGACTGCATTTTACGATCTTTTGCAATCTTAAGAAAAGGCCGTACAAAGAACCTTCCTGCCAGCCGGACTAATCCTTTTTTTGATCCCTTCCAATCCTTGGCCAAAATAAAACACAACGCTTTTCGTCTAAGAGCCAGGCGATCCTGTCATTAGGAAAAAAATAGCCCAAAATCAAGTATTTTTCTACTATAGATAATATTTATAATGTAACTTTAAAATATTGTTAATCAATTATTTAATAATGTTAATTAAAGTTATGAATTAATATAAAATTAAAAGTTAAAAAAATCATATCAAGACGGGTTTCTTAAGCTATTCGCAGCTTGTTCCGGAGATGAAATCGTCAAAAAAGTGTTTTTGACATGCCGGTTGAATGGCCACAGCAACATATATATTTTTATAGTAGGATTTAATTTTTAAATTAGCTAACCAAAGAACCAAACTTAACAACACCTTTATGCCTTTATTCATTGTTATTTGTGGAATCGTTTTACTATTCCTGCTTATCGCGGTATTCAAACTCAATGCCTTCATTTCATTTATCATCGCCTGCCTTGTGGTTGGGATTTTTCAGGGAATGGAACCTGAAAGCATTATACAATCAATACAAAAAGGAATTGGAAGTACCCTTGGGTTTCTGGTTTTGATCCTGGGACTGGGAGCCATGCTGGGCAAACTTGTGGCCGACAGTGGCGCTGCTCAAAGAATCACTTCCAGGCTTGTTGACAGTTTTGGAATTAAAAACATCCAATGGGCCGTCGTTCTTGCAGGCTTTATAGTTGGTATTCCTATGTTTTATACTGTCGGATTCGTAATTTTAATTCCACTTGTGTTCACTGTAGCGGCTGCGACACAACTTCCCCTGATCTATGTAGGGCTTCCGATGTTGGCCTCTTTATCTGTCACTCACGGGTTTTTGCCCCCACACCCTGCCCCTACGGCTATCGCCAGCATGTTTGATGCCTCTATTGGAAAAACGCTCTTGTACGGTATTATAGTGGCTATTCCGGCTATCATTATCGCAGGGCCATTGTTCTCGAGGACCATTAAAAAAATAAAAGCGACCCCCTTGCCAGAATTCTACAACCCAAAGGTATTGAAAGATGAGGAAATGCCTAAAATGGCTACTAGTATTATGACCGCTTTGTTACCCGTTGTTTTGATCGGATTCTCGACGGTACTTGAATATTTGTTCCCCATGGATTTCCCATTCAAAACCTTACTGGTTTTTATAGGTAACCCAGTAATGGCCATGCTGATTTCCGTTTTAGTGGCTGTTTACACCCTTGGGCTCGCTCGTGGGAAAAAAATGACCGAGGTAATGGATGCCTTAGCCGGATCCATATCCAGTATTACCATGGTAATGCTTATTATAGCAGGGGCAGGAGCATTAAAACAAATCCTTGTAGACAGCGGTGTAAGTGATTATATTGGAGGCCTTCTAAGTGAATCGAGCATATCGCCCCTTTTACTGGCATGGCTCATTGCCACCATCATGAGGGTATGCATAGGTTCTGCAACGGTGGCAGGGCTCACGGCAGCAGGAATCGTTTTACCCATGGTTACAGGCAGCCAGGTAAAGCCGGAGCTCATGGTACTTGCCATTGGCTCAGGAAGCCTGATGCTCTCCCATGTGAACGATGGCGGGTTTTGGCTGTTCAAGGAATATTTCAACCTGAGCGTAAAAGAAACCCTATCGACCTGGACCGTCATGGAGACCATGGTGGGTGTTATAGGCATCATTGGGGTCATGATATTAAACCTAATCGTATAAAATGAATTAACATGGAGAAAAAAATATCTGAGAGAATTAGAGAAATGAACCTGCAATTCCCTCCTGCTCCAAAACCTGCAGGAGTTTACAGGCCGGTTCTTGTAATTGGTAAATTCCTTTATGTTTCAGGGCAGTCGCCCATGAACTTTAACGGAACCCTGATGAAAGGGCGTGCCGGTGATGACCTCAGCCTTGAAGAAGCCAAGCTGGCTGCAAGACAGGTAGGTCTGACCATGTTGTCTACGATCATGACCCACTTTGGAGACATCAATCAAGTAAAAAGGGTGGTGAAAGTACTGGGTATGGTCAACTGCACCCCCGAGTTTAATCAACAACCACTGGTCATGAATGGTTTCAGTGAGCTCATGGCCGAGGTATTTGGAAATGAATATGGCATAGGCGTGAGAAGCGCCGTGGGCATGATGCTGCCTGACGGCATCCCCGTTGAGGTAGAGGCCATGTTTGAACTTCATTAAAAAAAATACAATGCTAAGCACTCCGAAATGGTATGAACTCATAAATGATCGGGACCTCGTGACTCCTGCCCTGCTCCTGTATCCTGAACGGGTGCGGCAAAACACGGTAAACATGATTGCCATGGCAGGAGGAACCGAACGCCTTCGTCCTCATATCAAGACACACAAAATGGCTGAAATCATCGAGATTCAAATGCAGATGGGTATTCAGAAATTCAAATGCGCAACAATGACCGAGGCTGAGCTGCTTGCAAAATCAGGCGCCAAAGATGTTCTACTCGCCATGCAACCTGTTGGCATTCAAATCAAAAGATTGTACCAATTAATTGAAACCCATCCTGAAACTATCTTTTCCACCCTTGTCGATAATGCCTACTCCCTTGAGGAAATAAAAAAAGAAGGGCGCAGGAGCGGCATTCCTATTCACCTTTGGCTCG
>CBDUAP010000060.1:0-14652 GCA_965365165.1 uncultured Flavobacteriaceae bacterium | reverse complement strand
CAAGGACCCTCTGATTAACAGTCAGATGCTCTAACCAACTGAGCTAAGGAGGAATATTCTATTTAGTTATCTCAATTTTAATCCCTTCTCTCTAGTTTTAAACAACTTTCAAAGCTCAGTTCTGAGCCCTGCCTGCCGGCAGGCAGGTAAGGAGGAATCTCATTTTTGTTTTGAGGTGTGCAAATATAAATGTTTTTACAATTCCCACAAACGATTTTCAAAAAATATTCACAAAAAAAAGCCCCTTTGAATTGATGCGTGGAAAACCACATTCAAAGAGGCATCATATTTTATTTTTTATAACCTAAACCTTTAAAGACATCCTTCTGTTTCCCATAAAATAATCAAGAAATAAAAGTGAACTCAGGGCAAACACACTCAAAGCAAAAATTGGTGAACCCAGGATTCCCGGAAGATCAAAAGCAAACAATGGTTCCACCTTGCTCATTCCCTGGTTTATCACATTGGAAACTTCACTGCTCTCGTGAGTGACCAGCAGGCTGTACATGACCAAAGCGGCCATGGAAATCGCAATGAATATCCAGGCCTTTTTACCAATTATAGGCTCCTTTTTCACAACTACTGATTCCTTTTGAATTGCATTCATCACACGTGAGGTAAAATTCAAAGAGGGGCTTTCCATGACATTCTTTTGCAACAGGGAAGCCAAAGCTTTCTCTTCACTCTCATCATAGGCACTTATCTTATTCATTACCTTATGAGTAAAGTCTGCTGATGGTTGTTGCGCTTTTAAACTTTCACGTATCAGTTTATCTATTTTCTTGTCCTCTTTCATAATATCGTTTTTATTTCTTCCTTTAACAATAGTGACAACTCCGTATTTAACTTCTTTCTTGCCCTGAACAATTTAACCTTGATGTTGGATTGTGTCAGGCCAGTGATCTGTTCAATCTCTTCAATCTTGTTCTCATTCATATAAAACAGAGTGATCAGAAAAGCATCCTTCTCCGGAAGGTTGTCAATCGCCTGTCTTACATATTTTTGTTGCTCCCCTTTTTTTAAGGCCTCCATTTGAGGGAATTCAGTGTCTTCAGTGTGATTGTTCATGACGTAATCATCGATGTCTGAGGTCTCCACACTTTTCTTCCTGACCTTTGTGATGGCATTTCTGTAAACAATCGTATACAGCCAGGTTGAAAATTTTGACTTTCCCTGAAAGGAGTCCATTTTTTGGTAAGCCTTTAAAAAACTGTCCTGTGCCACTTCCTCTGCGTCTTCATGATTCTTAACAATCTTTATTGCCAGGGTGTAGGCCATGTTCTTATACTTGTCAATCAAAAAAGCAAAGGCATTGGCATCTCCCTGCAAGACCTTATCGATATATAGCTGATCAGCATTTTTATCCATATCCATATGACAGTAAATTTTAAAACCAGGTTACAAGTTAAGGCAAAAAAAATATTTAATAAAATGTAACCTGAATTTTAACTGCTGCGTCTTAAATAGAAAACAACAATTTAATTTAAAACAATTACATTATGGAAGCAATTATGATCCCTTTAATAGTATTCTCTTCAATCTTTGGAATAGCTTATGTATTCCTTAATACGAGAAACAAGGAACGCCTGTCATTAATTGAAAAAGGAGCAGATGCTTCCCTTTTCGCAACCAAAAAGAACCATCGTTCGAACCTGACTTTAAAATTTGGAATGCTGGCAGTGGGAATTGGAGTAGGTATTCTGATCGCCTCAATTTTGGAGACTTATACAGTACTCGATGAAGAAGTGGCTTATCCTTCAATGATCTTTCTCTTCGGAGGTTTGTTCTTAGTCGCAAATGCAATGATCGAAAAGAAAGACAAGGTCGATGCAGAATCATAAAAAGAAAGGAAAACATTAAAAAAAGAAAAGGCTGTCTGTTAGAGACAGCCTTTTTTATTTGGCCTGAAGGCCTTTATTTTGCTGTAATGTGGAGCCTGTTAAATTCTTTAGTGACTACAAAAGAATTATCCCCATTGATTTTTAGCTTTTTTAAATTCATTGGTTCGTTGTCTATCTCAATTTTTCCAATTTTGAAAGGCAATCCTTTCAGGTGAATGTTAAACGTATCATATGGCGTGATATATTTACCTGATTTGAACTGTTGTATGGTGAGAGACTTCTTTTTTCCGATCAATTTAAAATCCCTCAGACTGAACCTTCCCTTTTTGTAGTCATAGCCGTCATGGGCATCTTCATATACCTGAGAAGTTTCCTTTCCTAACTTAAAATAGGCATCAAGGGTCAATTGATCTATTGTCTTCTCTCCAACATACTGCTGTACGGGATACTTTGGAATAATGGCACCCGCTTTAACAAAAATCGGCATAGAATCGAGGTCCGCATCCACCCATATTTCTTCACCACCCGTTATGAGTTCATTGTCCCAGAAATTGTACCACTCCCCATTCGGAATAAACATTCTTCTCCCTTTGGCATTGGGTTCAGCGATCGGGCAAGCCAGGATCTTTTCACCAAAAATGAATTCATCATTTCTGTAATGCGTATGCCTGTCTTCTTGATCAAACAGCACAAGGGATTTCAAAATTGGAATTCCTTCTTCTGCATACCTCCAGAAGGCGGTGTACAAATAAGGCAACAACTGGTACCTGATCTCAATGAATTTTCTGACAATATCAGTGATATTGGATCCAAAGGCCCAAGGTTCCTGATCTCCATGATCACCTGAAGAGTGGGTTCGGAAAAAAGGATGGAACATTCCCAATTGTATCCATCGTGCATAAAGTTCCCCATTAGGCTGTTCTGCAAACCCTCCAATGTCGGACCCTACAAATGAGAAACCTGACATACTGAGTCTTTGGGCCTGAATATTGGCAATATTCAGATGATCCCATGTGGCCACATTATCACCCGTCCAGGTCGAAGTATAACGCTGTGTTCCCGAATAAGCCGCCCTCGTGATCACAAAAGGCCTTTTTGGATAAGAGAATTTTTTCAATCCCTGGTAGGTGGCCCTTGCCATTTGCATGCCATATATATTATGCGCCTTTCTGTGGCTGCATCGGATACCTTCATAATTATGCCTTACATCATTGGGAAAGGTTTTTCCTGGAACGTCCATCACTGCAGGTTCATTCATGTCATTCCAGACTCCCTTAACCCCGATGTCCTCAATCAATTCTTTATAAAGACCCGACCACCATTCACGCACCTCAGGATCGGTAAAGTCAGGAAAAAAACATTCTCCCGGCCAAACCTTGCCCTTCATATATGGTCCGTCTGCCCGCTTACAAAAATAATCCTTTTCAAGAGCCTCCCTGAAGATATTGTAATCCATGTCAATTTTGATGCCCGGATCAATGATCGCAATGGTCTTAAAGCCGTCATCAGCCAGTTCTTTAACCATGCGTTTGGGATCAGGGAAGTATTCCTTGTTCCAGGTAAAACACCTGAATCCGTCCATATAATCAATATCCAGGTAAATCGCGTCACAGGGGATCTTCAGGTCCCTGAATTGTTTGGCTATTGATTTGACATTTGATTCAGGATAGTAACTCCATTTACACTGGTGGTAGCCCAGGGCCCAAAGGGGCGGCAATTGATGAGGCTTCCCGGTAAGGTCGGTATAAGATGCAACTACATCCGTCATGTCAGGACCATAAATAAAATAGTAATTCATTTCACCGCCTTCGGCCCAGTAACTTGTAATGTTCCTGCGTTCTGCACAAAAGTCAAAATAGGACCTGAAAGTATTGTCAAAAAAGATTCCGTATGACTTTGAATGATGAAGCCCTATATAAAAAGGTATCGATTTATAAATGGGATCTGTATCTCTTCCGTAAGCATAAGAATCCGTAACCCAATTCTCAAACCTCTTTCCTTTTAAGTTGATATGAACGGGTTTGTCGCCCAAGCCATAAAAAGCCTCACTATCCTGAGAAACCTTAGACATTTTTACAATATCTCCTCCATATTCATAACTCTCTTCCCAGTGAAATCCCAATTCATCCTCACAGATTAGTTTTCCGTCCTTTGCATCGAAAATGGATTTTCTCAAATCAGCCTTGGCGATCTTACAGATCAGCTTAGACGTGGTCACTATATAGTTTTTCTCGTCATCCGTGATCTCCAAATGGTTAAATCCTTTGTACGCATATTTGGTAATGGCATAGGAAAAATCCTTGTCAAAAATCGTTTTGGTGCTATAGCGAAATCTTAAAACGCTGTCTCTTTCAACTGTCAATTGCAGCACTACATAATTTTCAGTTGTAAAATACAGGGTATCTACGTCTTTTCTGTAAGAAATTATCTTGGAAGGAAACAAATTCCCCTTGTATTCCAACTCAGTATTTAATATCATATATCTTCATTTTTACGATCACCCGAATAGGGTTTACACAATCTACAAACCTAAGAAAATTCAATATTTAAGCGCGTATCGAAAACATAAAAAAAACCGTTATTTTTACGTAGTTCGCAAAAATAACGGAACATTATTTAAAAAACAGAAATTTCTGTACTATATTATCCTAAATGCCACCAAACTTAAAGGCGGCAGCGTGATAGCTGCAGAAAATGGCTTTCCGTCTCTTTCCTCTTTAGTTATTTTGATCTCTCTGGAATTGCTGATGCCGCTTCCAAAATATTTTTTAAAATCACTGTTAAGCACCTGTTTGAGCTTTCCTTTCCGGGGAAGGCCAATTTTGTAATTTTCTCTGACCACAGAGGTAAAGTTACAAACGACAATAAGATCATTCACCGCGTCATGGCCTTTTCGAATATAGGAAATCACCGAATTTTCATGATCCCCGTAATTGATCCATTCAAATCCTTCACCACTGAAGGCTTTTTCGTAAAGGGCGGGTGTATCTTTGTAAAAAGCGTTTAAATCTTTCACAAAACTTTGTAAACCCTTGTGCGGTTTGTACTCCAGTAGGTGCCAATCCAGGCTCTGGTTAAAATTCCACTCTGCCGATTGTCCAAATTCACCTCCCTGAAAAATCAGTTTGGTTCCCGGATGTGTATACATATAGGCATAAAGCAATCTCATATTCGCAAACCGCTGCCATTCATCACCCGGCATCTTGCCAAGCAGTGAATTTTTTCCGTAAACCACTTCATCATGGGAAAGGGGCAACATGAAATTTTCAGAAAAAGCATAGGCCAGGCTAAAAGTGATCTCGTTCTGATGGTGTTTTCTGTAAATGGGATCCTTGGAAAAATATTCAAGGGTATCATGCATCCAGCCCATCATCCATTTCATTCCAAAACCAAGCCCTCCTTCTTCCACGGTTTTAGTCACGCCGGAAAAGGCGGTAGATTCTTCAGCAATGGTTTGGATCCCGTCAAAATTCGAATATACTTCCCTGTTAAAATCTTTGAGGAAAGAAATAGCTTCAAGGTTTTCCCTTTCTCCGTAAATATTAGGCTCCCATTCACCGTCTTCCCTTGAATAATCCAAATACAGCATTGAGGCCACTGCGTCTACTCGCAGGCCATCAATATGATACTTGTCAAACCAATAAAAGGCATTACTGATCAGAAATGACTTGACCTCGTTTCTACCATAGTTAAAGATCAAACTTTTCCAATCCTGATGATAGCCCCGTCTCGGATCCGGATGCTCGTAAAGGTGACTGCCGTCAAAAAATCCAAGGCCGTGATCGTCAGAAGGAAAATGTGAAGGCACCCAGTCAAGGATGATCCCTATATCGTTTTGGTGCAATTTGTCACAAAGTTTCATAAAATCAAGTGCTGTTCCAAATCTTGACGTTGGCGCGTAATAGCCCACGAGCTGATAGCCCCAGGAGGGGTCAAAAGGATACTCCATGACGGGCATAAATTCAACATGGGTAAAATTCATTTTTTTCAGATAAGCCACTAGCTTATCCGATAGCTGGTCATAGCTCAAAAAACTGTTGTCAGATGCATTGCGCATCCATGAACCAAGATGTACCTCATAAACGGCATAAGGTCTGTCGAGACCATTCTTTTCTTTCCTGTATCCCATCCATGACTTGTCCTTCCATTTGTAGCCCTCAATACCTCTTATAATAGACGCTGTATTGGGAGGAAGCTCGCTGGAAAAAGCATAAGGATCTGCTTTTTCAGGAACAAGATGATTGTGATGTGATTTAAGTTTATACTTGTACCGCATTCCTTCATGGTCGTCGGGAATAAAACCCTCCCAGATCCCGGATTCATCCCATCGCACGCTCAAAGGGTGCTGCTTGTCATTCCAAAAATTAAAATCCCCAATCACTGAAACAGATTTGGCTGAAGGCGCCCATACCGCAAAATAGGTTCCTGCAACACCATCGACGGTAACAGGATGGGATCCGAATTTTTCGTAAAGACGGTAATGCTTTCCGGATTTAAATAAATTGACGTCAAAATCGCTAAAGAGACTATAATTGATAACTTCTGCCATACGCTTAATGATTTATAATATTTGAAATTCCTTTTAAAGGAATGAGGGCCCAACGGGGTCGCGAATTTAATTCATATCCGATCTCATATACCGCTTTTTCAAGCAGACAATATTTTAATATGAAGATTCGCTCCTGATTGTAACCAATATTTAGATTTGCATTTTGTACTTGTTCGGTGTATTCTCCAAGAAACACACTGGTCAAATAACTGTAAAGCACCTCGGCCGCTTCAAACAGTTCTTCCTGGGTGCGATGGTAAGATTCTCCATTGTTAAAAATGGTTGCATAAATAGCATAATGAAATGACCTGAATAATCCTGCGACATCCTTTAAGGGGGGTTGCTTCACTTTTCTGTCACGGATTGTGCTTTCAGGCTCCCCTTCAAAGTCAAGAATAAAAAAATCATCATCGGTAACAAGAATCTGACCCAGGTGATAGTCACCATGCAACCGGATCCGTTCTCCTTTTAACTTGGTCCAGTTAAAATTAGTGATCCGCTTTCTGATCAGGGTTTTCTTTTCCAAAAATTCTCTGGCCAGTTCCAGGGCCATTCCTTCAAGCATATGCATTCTGTTCTCAATGGTATTCAACCTGTTTTGAAACTGGTATATCAGACGGTTTTTTAGCCAGACCTCATAATCACCGTTGAAGTGATTGGGCGTAAAAGAAGTATCTTCAAATTCAGAGCCCAGGACAATATGCATTTCCGCCGTTCGTTTGGCCAGTAATTTTATCTTCTGGAACAAATTAAGGCCGGCCCAGTCAATGATCTCAGGTCTTACCTGATCAATGTGCATTCGTTCAAACATATCTACCCTCGGAAGTGACCCCGTCGAAATATGCTTCGTCTCAAGATTGAGAAAAACCTTGTGCAGTTCTTTGAGCATATAATCCCAGGCATCTCCCTGGTTGGGAACCATTTTTTGCATCAGGGCAATGGTAATGTTGACATTGTCAGAATCTATAATATTGATGCTGCCCTGATAGGCCGGGGTGTTTTTAAAGTCTTTGATCTCGGTGAGAAACCTGCTCATTTCATAATCCGGATTCTTGTCGGCAAAAATCCTCCTGAAAAACTTCAAAACGTAATTGTCATTGTAAATGATGGAGGTATTGCTTTGCTCAAGTCCCATGAACCTTGAAGATTCGTAGCTCACATTGGTAAAACTTTCACTTCTGTGATACTGGACTTTGGTGCGATCATGAGGTACCGCCCCGAGTATTCTTTCAAATACAAGTTTCCTGAATGCTTCCAGGTTTATGGCATCAATGATATAACCTTGCTGGCCCTGTATCTGTATGGGAAGGATCCTGTCACTTTTGGCAAAATTTAAATCGGTAACAAAAGCAATCGGTAAAAAATAATGGTGGTAAAAAGCTTCTTCAAAATCGATCTCCAGTATCAGTCCAAAATAGACTTCCCCTTTTTGCTGTATCCTGAAATACTCTGTAAGTTCAATGTACTTCAGTTTACTCGCCTTACCTCCGTACCAACGCTGTTTAACAATGTAATCTTCCAGTACCTCAGAAAGAAAAACCTTTAGAAAATCTTCATTCTCAAGGAGTTCTTCCCAGACACCTTCAAATTCAAAGGTGGACTGCAGTTTACTTTTTACAACTTTGTCTGACATGGTTATTTATTAATTTCAAATATGTGCAAAGGCATGTTCGGATGCAATTCAACAAAATTCCATTCGCCGTTCCAGTCATAGCTGACATCAGGGATAACGTCCCTCACCACTATTTTCTGGTCATGTCCAATGCCCAGTTCGTGCACAGGTAACTGAACCGTCCCCCTTTGGCTATAATGATCATCAAGACTTATGATGACAAGTACCTCGCTCGTTCTGTCGTCATTCCATTTATAAAAAGCGATCAGTTTGTCATTTTCAATATGGCAAAATCTGATATTATTGGTTTGTTGCAGGGCCTCAAGATTTTTTCTGGCCTTATTGATCCCAGAAATAAGTTTGATCAGCCAGTTCTCGGCCTTCCAGTCATAATGAGCGATCTGAAATTTTTCAGAATTCAAATATTCTTCTTTTCCCGGTAGGGGTTCACTGTGCATTTGCTCAAAAACAGGACCATAAATGCCCACATTCGAGCTCAATGTCGCAGCCAGGGCATATCTTTGAATATGCCTGGATTCGTTCGCCCCCTGCAAATGAAAGGGGTTGATATCAGGGGTGTTGGGCCAGAAATTCGGCCTCATGTATTCTCCCTGCCCGGTTTTAGTCAATTCTTCAACATATTCAATCAGCTCATGCTTGTTCTCACGCCAGGTAAAATAGGTGTAAGATTGTGTATAACCTTGTTTGGCCAGCTGCTGCATGATCTTTGGCTTGGTAAAGGCTTCTGCCAGGAAGATGATATCAGGATGCTGCTTTTTCACCTCATCAATGATCCAGTTCCAAAAATAAAAGGGTTTTGTATGTGGGTTGTCTACCCTGAAAATTCGAATGCCGCAATTGATCCAGTAAAAAAGAATATCGAGGCATTCTCTCCAAAGCGCCTCATAATCTTCTGTTTCAAAATAAATGGGTAAAATGTCCTGGTATTTCTTAGGTGGGTTTTCAGCGTATTGCACCGTTCCGTCAGGTCTCCATTTGAACCAGGAGGGATGTTCCTTGACCCAGGGGTGATCAGGGGCCGCCTGCAAGGCATAATCCATTGCAATCTCAATATCAAGCTCTTTGGCTTTGGCCACAAGCATTTTAAAATCATCCAAAGAACCAAGTTCAGGGTGAATATCTTTGTGCCCCCCGAATCTGGATCCGATTCCCCAACAGGACCCCACATCATCAGACTTGGCTTCTGTTGTATTGTTCTTCCCTTTTCGGTTCACCTCTCCAATGGGGTGCACAGGCGGAAAGTATAAAGTGTCAAAACCCATGGCAGCGACCCGGTCAAGAAGTGGAATACAATCTTTAAAAGTGCCGTGTCTGTTTTTTTTATCAGACGCTGAACGTGGAAAAAATTCATACCAGGTACTGAACAAGGCCTTTTTTCTATCTACATAGATGCTTAGCTCCTGAGAAGTGTTCGCCAGTTTTTTTTCCGGGTATTTTTCAAAAATGGATTGAAGTTTACCACCAACCGATTCTTTGACAGCTGCTTCATATGACGCTCCATTTTTAAAAAGATCAACAAGTTTGAGCAGGTAGTCCTTCTCTTTTTTAGTGGCCTTCTTCAATATTTTTTCCAAATGGCTGACGCCTTCCAAAAGTTCAGAGCTCACGTGCTGCTGGTCCGCAACCTTGCGTCCTATACCATATTGCCAGTTTAGGGCATAATCAATCCAACCCTGGATTTTATAAAAATAAACGCCCTGTTTTTCCACTTTAAAAGAAGCTTGCCATACATCATTATGGGTGGGGTTCATCCGAACCTCGCTCCATGTTTTCTGTTCTGAATGTTTGAACAAAACCGATGCAGCAATAACATCGTGCCCGTCAGCCAAAATATCTGCCGACACTGCCACGTGTTGCCCCACAACCCTTTTTATGGAAAACTGCCCTTCATTTATCTGTGGTGTCACCTTGTCAATGACCACGCGTTCCTGTTTCAGCATATGCCTTAAAATTAGTTTTTAAATAACAAATCCCTTTGGAATTTCGGCTCCTTTTTTGATCACAACGATTCCTTCTCTGATACAATAAGTATCTGTTTCAGTATCTTTTAAATGATGCCCGCCATTGATCCTGACGTCATCACCGATACGACAATTCTTATCGATGATGGCATTCTTGATGAAACATCGTTCTCCGATTCCCATGACGTTGGAGATTTTATTTTGATTGATCTCCTGAAGGGTTTCATAGGTGTCATTACCCATCATGTAGGTGTTGATCACAGTTGAATCAGCACCGATTCTCGACCGGATCCCTATCACTGAACGTTCTATTTTCGCCGCGTGAATGATGCACCCCTCTCCGATAACACTTCTGTTGAGGGTTGTTCCCGAGATTTTAGAAGTAGGAAGCATCCTTGCCCTGGTATAGATTCTGTTATTACGGTCATACAAATCGAATTGCGGAATTTCATCTGTAAGGCCCAAATTTGCTTCGAAAAATGAATCTATGTTTCCAATGTCTGTCCAGTATCCTTCATACTGGTAGCTTAAGATCTTGTGTTTGCCTATAGACTGAGGAATGATTTCTTTACCAAAATCATTCGTGTCAGGATTTTTCATCAAGTCGATCAGCAAGTCCCTGTTAAAAATATAGATTCCCATCGAGGCCAGATAACTTCGTCCCTGTGCCTTCATCTCATCACTAACTTCCGAGGTCCATTCAGGTAACAATGACGCCTCCGGTTTTTCAATAAAGGAAGTGACTTCATTTTTGTCATCAGATTTTAGAATCCCAAAAGAAGTAGCTTCTTTGGCATTTACCGGAATTGTTGCAATGGATATCTTGGCACCGCTCTCAACGTGTTGTTCAAGCATCAGATTATAATCCATCTGATACAACTGGTCACCAGACAAAATCAGGGCATATTCAAATTCATGCCTCATAAAATGATGCATGCTTTGTCTTACAGCATCAGCAGTTCCCTGAAACCAGGTGTCACTCATAGGTGTCTGCTCCGCTGCAAGCACATCAACGAATGCCTTGCTGAAAAAACTAAAATGATATGTGTTTTTTATGTGTCTGTTTAAAGAAGCAGAATTAAACTGCGTCAAAACATAGATTCGCTTTATTTCTGAATTGATACAGTTGGAAATTGGAATATCAACCAACCTATACTTTCCTGCAATGGGTACAGCAGGTTTGGACCGACTTTCGGTCAACGGATATAGCCTCGATCCCTGGCCTCCACCTAAAATAATACTTAAAACTTGTTTGCTGAACATATACTAAGGGGTTAAAGATTTATACAAATTTAAATATTCCTGTGCTGATTTATCCCATGAATGGTCCAACAGCATACATTTTTCCCTGGTTTTAAAAAATTGATCCTTCTTCTCAAATAAAGCTACCGCACGATCAATAGAATCACACACATCCTGAACAGTGGCCTGAACATGGCAAATGCCAAAACCTCCGTCTCCAATGTCAGTAACAGTATCCTTGAGTCCTCCAATCCTTCTTACTATGGGTATGGTACCATATCGCAAAGCGTACATCTGGTTCAAACCACAGGGCTCTATTCTTGAAGGCATCAATAAAAAATCTGAGCCTGCATACATCTGATGGGCCAGTTTTTCATCATAGCCTATCGTACAGGCATAGGCTTTGTTGAAATGCACCCGGAGCGATTTTAATTCTGACTCCACAGCCTTATCTCCTGTTCCAAGGATCAATATATTAATTTTTTCTTTGAGCAGAGATTTGTATAAAATTGATGGAAAAAGGTCCGCTCCCTTTTCATAAACAAGCCTGCCAATAAATGAAAACAAGGGTTTGGATTCATCCAAATCAAACCTTTTACAAAGGTACAACTTGTTCGCTGCCTTCCCTGATTTCAAGCCCAAAACGGCCTCTTTTTCATTTATCAAAACATCCTTCATTACAACAATGACTTATATAGGGCTTCTACCTGTTTTGCAATGGCAATCCAATCAAAAGTTTCTTCTACCCGCCTTCTTCCATTTTTTGCCATAAGCCCTGAAAGTGCTTTGTCATTGATTATTTTATTAATTCCATCAGCCAGGTCACGCGAAAATTTATCCGGGTCTACCGGCTCAAAAGGGGCTTCTGCCTGTTGTTCCAAAGGAACCAGAATACCCGTTTCACCATCGACCACAACTTCTTTTATTCCTCCAACGGCGCTTGCAACTACAGCTGTTTCACAGGCCATTGCTTCAATATTGATGATACCAAAAGGCTCATAAATAGAAGGGCAGCAAAAAACATCTGCATGAGAATAAAGTTGTATTACCGATGCCTTATCCAGCATGACATCAATCCAGATGACATTGTCTCTGGTCTTCTTGACTTCCTTGACGCTGTCTTCCATTTCTTTGGCAATTTCAGGCGTATCAGGAGCTCCGGCACACAAAACAATCTGGGTGTCGGGGTCTATATATTTAATGGCATTCACCAAATGAATGATCCCCTTCTGTCTGGTAATCCTTCCAACGAAAAGCACAAAGGGTTTTGATTGGTCAATACCGTATTTTTCAAGTGTTGATGTTTTGCTGGTCACTACATATTCCTGCAGGTTTATTCCGTTGTAAATGACCTTCACTTTCTCCTGGTCAACATCAAAATGTTTTAAAACATCTTCTTTGGTCTCCTTCGAAACGGCAATAATGGCGTCTGCCATTTCTATGGCTGTTTTCTCTACCCATGAAGAAGCATCATACCCCCTTCCAAGCTGTTCTCTTTTCCAGGGCCTTAAGGGTTCAAGGGAATGCGTCGTGATGACCAGAGGTATTCCGTAGCACAATTTTGCAAGTATCCCTGCAAACTGGGCATACCAGGTATGACAATGCACAACATCGGCATCAACCTCATCAGAATTCATACGAATACAGGTATTCAGTGTTTTAAAAACCGTTTTGAGCTTGTCATTGGAATGCTCAAAATCAGTCGATTCAAACGGAAATCCTTTAACCGACAAATTATCGGAACTTTCATCCTGATCCCCAAAACATCGCACATCAAGTTCCATAAGTTTTGCCAGTTCGGCAGCTAAATATTCTACGTGCACCCCGGCTCCGCCATAAACATAAGGAGGAAATTCTCTGGTAAAAAAAAGTGCTTTCATTCTGTTTACGATTTATTTGAATAGTTTTTAACCAACAGTTCATCTGTGGCCGGATTCCAAATGTCTGCATCAATACCATTTAAAATTCCCGAGAATTTATTGCTTTCATTTTTGATCAGTTTCTCAAGTCCTTTGCCGTCAGACTTCAATTCTTCAAGGTAACTGGGAGATACGGTAGTGACCCTCCACGAACATTTGATCCCTGTCGCCAGAGGGTTGATGGCCCCATCCCAATCAATAAGCCCAATTTTATCCAGATCAAATTCAGGAAAATAGCGCAGTTTATCATAACCAAACTGCCCCTGGTACTGTGCATTATGAATGGTGAGAACCGTGGGTATTTCTTTCAGGGCAACATACTTTCGGGCATGGGACATCAAAAAGGCAATAAAGCCCGCGTGATGGTCATGGGCATGGATGACAGAAGGTTTTTCTTTCATACTTAGAACCCATTCCAAAACGGCAATTTGAAAAGCAAGGAATCGTTCCGTATCATCCTCATAGGAATATACTTCGGATCTGTCAAGCAATCCAGGAATTCTGATTAAATACAATGGGAATTCCAGGGACGGCTCCGGCACCAAAACTTCAAAATCAAAGTGCAGCTTTCCTAGTTTCAGATGGTCTTTAAAAATCTTTTTAAAGGTTCTTCCCTCGGCAAAAGAATTTGCATAAAAAGGCATAACGACTTCTGAAGCTACCCCCATTTTATTCTGATATTTGGGTAAAGCCCCAACTACGTCTGCCAGCCCGCCAACTTTGGCCACCGGAAAACACTCGGCACTTACATTCAAAATTTTCATGATAAAATAGTTCTTTTATTAAGGTAATGTGCTGATAATCATTATCATATACATTGTAATTTGAATTTTTCAATATATGAAAATATTATGGCATTCTAAAAGAATTGGATATATAAATTATATTTCAGCAAAAAATGGGTGCGATTATTAAATAATCTATCCTTAAAAAGAGACACTGATGAATACAAGACTGTGCAGCAGTGTGAGCAGTAAAGGTCATTGATGATATTTAAAACAAACCTCGCCTCGATAAGAAAAACCCCAAGGGCTAAAGGCTTGAAAAATCACTGTCCTTATAATTGGGTTTTCAGGAATTCTTCCAGTACTGGGGCTTGGTGTCTTCAGAGATTTGATTCCAGTAGTCCTGGTTTACGATGTGCTTGCCGTCGAGCGTTTTTAAGCGTCTTTGAAAAACATAAACCGTAGGATTGAAAACCATATCAGTCACCCCGAGGGTATAAAGTTGCGGTTCTTCTTCGGTTTTTCTTTTATCTTCTTCAACAATAACCTCAAAACCATTGACTTCCAGCAGTCTTTTAAGAAATTCCATTCTTTCTTTTGTGACCTTCTTTTCCACAAAGGTTACTCTTTGTTCTCCTATGGAGCCGAACTGATGTTTACCTTCTAAAACCATGATTCAAATATCTTTAATGTCTAAAATATGCTCAATTGATAAATTGTTTACCTCCCCCAAACATCCTTACACTGAAGGATTGTTAAAATCGATTCCCCAACCGGGCGAC
>CBDUAP010000059.1:0-14677 GCA_965365165.1 uncultured Flavobacteriaceae bacterium | reverse complement strand
AGTTTTTTTTAAACTAGGGAAAATTGTTATTGTTAAAGAGAAAAACTCTCCAAAAATTTGGAGAGTTTTTTTATGCATTTAAATTAATTAGAAACCAGTATTTAAATGATTTTTACTTCAAGTAATAAGTTAAATATATTTTTGCATTATTTTTTCGAATCGAACAATAATAGAAAACAATGTTCGTTCTAAATACTCATTAGTTTTTTTATTTTAAAACTAGGGAAAATTGTTATTGTTAAAGAAGAAAAACCCTTCGGATTCGAAGGGTTTTTTGATTTGGCATTCAACCTAATTTCAACCTGGTCCTGTACACTTTTTCGATCTACTTCAAGGCACTTTCAATCACTCTCCCACTGCTTCCATTTGGAAAGCTAATCTTCAACAAAGAGCTTATGGTTGGAGCTATGTCGATAATCTCCACCTTCTCATGCGTAACGCCTCTTTCAACTCCTTTTCCATAAAAAATAACTGGCACATGTGTGTCATACGAGTAGCCTGATCCATGTGTGGATCCATGATGAGAATAGGAAATGACAGCCGGGTCTGGGATCCAGAGAACGTCTCCTGACAACTTCTGATTGTAGCCTTTCTGTAGCCTGGAGAGCATTCCATAGGTAAATTCAGTTCGCTGCAAGGTCATGGCCGTCAGAGCCTTGTTTACTCCTTCGTAATTGATTATCAAATCAACCAGATCATTTGAAACCTCCTCTTTCGACAGTTTGAGCTCTTTCAATTTTTCAGGATTCAGGAAAATCTGAAAATTGGATATGTCTTCAATGATTTCGGAGCTTCCCCATTTGCTGGTGCAATGCTCGCGTATCAAACTTCCGAATGCAGCCTCATCAAAATAACCGGCTGGAATCTTTTTGGATTTCAGATAAGCAGGCACCTGAACCGCGGCATGATCGGCAGTCAGAAAGACTGTATATTCACCCTTACCCACTTTTTGATCCAGGAAATTGAGCAATTCAGCCAAGTCCCGGTCCAAACGCAGGTAGGTGTCCTGAATCTCCTTGGAGTCAACTCCAAAACGATGTCCAATGTAATCCGGGCTCGAAAAGCTTATAGCCAAAAAATCCGTGTATCCTCTCGCTCCCAATTGCTCTCCTTCAATGGCTGCTTTGGCAAACTCCATCACCATACTGTTCCCGAAAGGGGTAGTTTTCAGCAAGTCATACCCCCCATTCAAATCTTTCAATTCAGGCAGATTATGCGGAAAAACAGGTTTACCCTCTCCTAGAAATGGATTCTCATAAATACTCTCATCTTCAATGCTTTCGGTGTAATCCGAAATCGGATATAAGGTTTCCCATTTCATCCCGATAAACTTCTCCTTCAAACCAGATTCGTTGAATTGATCCACCCATACAGGCAAAGCATCCATGTAGTAGGCACTGGTCACAAAATTGCCTTCCTCCATCCCGTGAAACCAGTAGGAGCCATTTGAGCTGTGCCCACCCGGAAGCACCGCAGAACGATCCTTAAGGCCAACAGCGATCGTCTTGCCCTTCATGTTCTGAGACAATCTTAGCTCATCGGTCACCGTTGTGGTAAGCATTCGGTAAGGAGATTTCTGCTCTGCGGTTGAAGTCGTTCCTACTGCCGGATAATTGAAGTCGTCCACGCAATAGATGGATTTCCTTTCAAACTTGTCGTACCAGTAATTACTGATGATTCCGTGAGTACTGCCTGTAGTGCCGGTATAGATGGAGGCATGCCCGACAGCTGTGTAAGTCGGAATATAATTGTAGTGGGCATTTTCGCAATTGAATCCTTCCCTGAGAATCCTTTTGAACCCGTCTTCTCCGTATCGATGGTAAAATCTGGTAAGATAGTCATAGCGCATTTGATCGACCACAATGCCTACAACCAGCTTTGGCCGGTCAACAGTGGTCATTTCCTGGGCATTCCCATTAAAATAAAACAATCCCAAGACCAGGTATATAAATATGTTTTTCATTTCATAAAATTTATAGTTCAAATTTAAACATAATTAGGTATAAATAATATTATTTTTAATTGCGATCATATGTCTGTTAAATTTTAATATTTTAGCACTAATTAATCGAAATGAAATACCTTCATAACATAGGACTGTATTTTATCATGCTCGTCCAGGTTTTTAAAAAACCACAGAAAAGATCGGTTTTCAGAGAAAGTCTTTTTAAAGAAATTGATGAGCTGGGCTTAAAATCTTTGGGCATCGTGGCATTTATTTCCTTTTTTGTAGGAGGTGTTGTAGCCATTCAGACCGCCTTGAACGTTGACAGCCCCTGGATCCCCAAATACCTCATTGGGTTCGCGACCAAAAGATCGATTATCCTTGAATTTGCACCGACTTTTATGTCGATTATACTCGCCGGTAAGGTAGGATCCTATATCACATCAAGTATAGGTACCATGAGGGTAACAGAACAGATAGACGCACTCGAAGTGATGGGGGTCAACGCCTTGAACCACCTGGTGCTTCCCAAAGTAATCGCTGCAGTGCTGTTTTATCCTTTCATTGTATTACTGGCGATGTGCCTGGGTATTTTCGGGGGATGGATCTCTGGTTTCATGACAGGCTTATTTACCTCAGATAGTTATATTGAAGGCATACAGCTTGATTTCAAACCATATCTGATCAGGTATGCCATCATCAAAACCATGGTATTTGCCTTTATGATCACAACGATCCCGTCCTTTTATGGTTATTATGTCAAAGGAGGATCCCTGGAGGTTGGTAAAGCAAGTACACAGTCTGTGGTATGGACCAGTATCGTGATTATTTTATTGAATTATTTCTTAACTCAAATGCTCCTGGGATAAATGATCGAAGTAAAAGACATTCATAAATCGTTTGACGACCACCATATTCTCAAAGGGGTCTCTGCAACTTTTCACAAAGGGCAGACCAGCATGATCATTGGATCAAGCGGATCAGGAAAAACCGTGTTCCTGAAATGCCTTCTGGGGCTTTTCACTCCTGAAAAAGGAGATATATGTTATGATAACAGGTATTACAGTAAAATGAGCCTGAGCGAAAAAAGAGGGTTGCGTCAAGAGATTGGCATGGTGTTCCAGGGAGGCGCCCTTTTCGATTCTGAGACCATAGAAGACAACGTCAAGTTTCCTTTGAAAATGTTTACCGATCAAAGTCAGGAAGAAATGAGGGATCGTGTAAATTTTGTACTGAATCGTGTACACCTCGACAACGTCAACGACAAATTCCCTGCGGAACTTTCGGGAGGTATGCAAAAAAGGGTGGCTATTGCGCGCGCCATCGTAATGAATCCAAAATACTTGTTCTGTGACGAACCCAATTCAGGGCTGGACCCTCGGACGGCTATTGTCATTGACAACCTCATCCAGGAAATTACAGATGAATATCAAATCATTACCATCATCAACTCTCACGACATGAATTCAGTTATGGAGATAGGAGAAAAGATTATTTTTCTAAAAGCAGGTATCAAAGAATGGGAAGGTTCTAACAAGACGATTTTTAAAACCGATAACCAGGCGGTGACAGACTTTGTTTATTCTTCTAATCTGTATAAAAAGGTCCGAGAAGCATACAATAAGGAAGGTTAACCGGATTTTTGGTAAATTCCCTTTCAAAGCAAAATTTTATCCGGCACCTGGTTTAAGGCACCTCACGCACTTCAATGTTTTTGAGTTTTAGTCTTGTTTCCATCCAGGCTTTCAGTTTTTCTTCCTGGATTCTTCGCTGCCTCTTATTCACTCCGGTCTTCCAGCTCACTGAAATCACATTTAAAGTATCTATTTTTTCAAAATCAGATACATACTCACGGGAGTAACCTACCTTTTTCAAATCGCTGTAATTGATCCCTATCTCTTTCACCACCCTGTCAAACAATACTTCATTGTCGTAATACCTTCTCAAGGCCTGCTCCAGTTCATTGATTCGATCGTCCTTCTCCCTTATCGATTCATCTCTTGAAATCAACATTTTATTGCTTTCCATATACATTTCCTTGATCTGGTCGATATCTTCACGAATCCTTGTGTCATCCTGACTTTGTAGGATGGTCAGCTTGGTGTTTTTAAGGCCCAGGTCATCCAATTCTTCTTCCCATCTCTCCTTGTCAGTGTTGGTATAGCGGGAACCAAAAACATAAAGTTTAATTTCCCTTCCCTGATAATCTATACTTTCACTGTAATCTCCAATAATATTTACGCCTTCTTCTTTGAGATTTTTAATGAATTTTTCAGCTCTTGTAGTGTAGTCGTTCAACAAATACAATTCATAAAACAAATAAATGCTGAAACTCAGAATAACAAAGGCAATCAGGGAAGCAATCCTTGAGATCCTTCTTCGTTTCGCCTGATTGATGTATTTACGCATCGGGAAACGCAGGTATTTTGTAATGGCAAAGGCCGCCAGCGCAATAAAAATACAATTGATGGTAAACAAAAACATGGCGCCTCCAAAGTAATTGAACTGACCTGTTGCCAGTCCGAATCCGGCGGTGCAGAGCGGTGGCATCAAAGCCGTTGCGATGGCTACACCTGCAACCGTGTTGAATTGAGGTTTGGGCCTGCTAATCGCAATGATCAGCGCAAGTCCACCGGAAATAGCGATCAGCACATCCCTGACATCAGGTTTGGTGCGTGCCAGGATTTCGGGTGTGGCCTCGTTAAAAATTGGAATGCTGAAAAAAAGAAAAGAGGTGACCAGACTTAAAAATACCATGGCGCCGAAATTGATCACCGACGCTTTGAGCGTGTCCACATCATTTACCCCGATAGAGAACCCTATCCCTAAGATAGGACCCATCAGTGGCGATATAAGCATCGCACCAATCACTACAGCAGTGGAGCTTACATTTAAGCCAATAGAGGCAATAAAAATCGAAAATACAAGAATCCAGGCCGTCTGCCCTTTTATGGATACACCTTCACGGATCGTCTGGGCCGTCGCCTCTTTATCGGTTCCTTTTCGAATGCTCAACAACTCAGGTAAATACTCTTTGAGGCTGAGAAAAAACCCTTTAAATTCTTTCTGAACTTCTGTTTTTTGATCTTTTAATTTCTGATCCTGATCAGCCTGGTTCATGTTGTTGTCATCCATAGAGCGACGCGTTTCAATTGTGCATGTTAAATATATTAAAAATTAACACTCCTTAAACCTGTCTTCTGCCCTTTTTGAAAGCTCCTTGATCTGCTGCTCGTCAGTCTTTGGAAAAATCATGATGGTATCATCGGTCTCTACGATGATATAACCATGCAATCCTTCTACAACAATTTTTTTATGCTTTTGGGTGTGTATCATATTGTTGGTCGCATTCTGAAACAGGCCTTTTGCATTGACGATGGCATTGTTTTGTTCATCTTTTGGCAATTTATCATACAGAGAACCCCAGGTCCCCAGATCATTCCAACCAAAGTCAGTACCCATGACAAAAACATTCGGCGCCTTCTCCATGATACCGTAATCAATTGAAATATTTTCTGCCAGGGGATAATTGCCCGCGATAAAACCTTCCTCAGCTTGAGTATTCCAGCAGGCATCACCTTTCTGAAAGAGGTTATACATCTCCGGCAAACTGTTTTTAAAGGAACTCAAAATGCTCTTAACGCTCCAAATGAAAATCCCGGCATTCCATAAATAGTCTCCCCGGGCGATAAATTTTTCAGCGGTTGTCAGGTCTGGCTTTTCAGTAAAATTCTTTACTTTTTTCACTTCCTTTTCTGAAGACTCAAACTGTATGTAACCAAAACCCGTATTGGGACCGGAAGGCTTTATCCCAAGGGTCATTAAAATATCCTGTTGCTGACATGCCTCAAATGCACTTTCCACGTTTCTGACAAATTCCTCCTCATTTTCAATATAATGGTCAGAGGGAGCCACGATCATGACCGCATTTTCATTAGCCCCTGCTATCTTTAGAGCGCTGTATAAAATACATGGCGCCGTGTTTCTCATGGCTGGCTCAAGCAATACCTGACCTTCATCGACCTGAGGTAAATGATTCATTACTAGGTCTTTGTAGCGCTTGTTGGTTGCGATTAAAATGTTTTCGGAAGGAATCAGTTTCTCCAGCCTGTTGAAAGTCTGCTGGATGAGAGAAGCCCCTGTGCCAAGCATATCATGAAACTGTTTTGGGTTTTCAGGGGTACTAACAGGCCAGAATCTTGATCCTACGCCTCCTGCCATGATCACGGCATAATAATTTTTATTCATCCTTATTGATTTAACGGTTCTACCTCAGCATTAGGGTGAAACACATATTTTTTATGACTATGAACCTCGGTGCATTCGTACCTGGTCCTTCTTTTTTCGCCTTTGATAAAAGTACGGTTGTTGTAAAAAAACCTGCTTTGAGCGGGAAGTTCAAAAATAAGCGTTCGATGCTGAAAGGCATCATACTTTCTCATGGCCAGAGACAATTTGATGTCTCCATCACTGCTGGCTTTAGGATTGATCAGATAGCGGGCCAGTTCAGTGAGGACTTCGTCCGGGAAAATATCAGGATGAAGAAAAGGCAGCATCAACATCTTAAAATTATTTTTCCATTCCCTGCCATGTGGCTTTACCCTTTTATGACGTCTATAGGTCAGCAAATGAGCAATTTCATGAATCAGGGTAAGCAAAAACCTGTATCGATTGAGGTCATTGTTGATTGTAATTTGAACCTTCCCGTCTGCAAACCGTTTAAAATCACCGTGTTTGGTACGCCTTTTATTTACTATTTTTAAAGTACATGGATATTCTTCAAGCAATACAAGCACTTGAGCAAGTGCCTCTTCAGGAAGGTATTTCTCTAAAATTTTCTCAGCGGTTTCCAAATATTTATAATTGCTGGTTTCTTTTTGAATAAAAGATACCTAAGGTGTCGAATTCGAAACCTGCAGTACTTTTCCGTTATAAAATTTATTTCCGTTCAATGAAAAATCGGCTATATATTGCCCCATTTCAGCCGCTGTGACCGGTGCCTGATAGTCCGGAAACGCCTCTTTCAACATTTCCGTCTGGACCGCACCGAGAGCAAGCGTATTAAACGATATCCCCTGGTCTTTATATTCTTCAGCAAGCAGTTCCATCAAAGTGATCAGTGCCCCTTTTGATGAACTATAAGCTGAGAGCCCTGCAAATTTCATGCTTCCCTGAACTCCTCCCATGCTGCTAATCGCCACCACATGACCTCCGGATGCTGCATAAGGCAACAAACGACGCGTCAACTCTGCCACGGCAAAAACATTGACCTGATAAATCCTAATAAAATCATCTGTGGTACTTATTCCGAATGGTTTATGCAAGAGCGCCCCCGCGTTATGGATCAAAATTTCAAACGCGCCCCATTTACTTTCCACGAAGCCCACGACCTTGTCAAGACCATCTTTTTGCGTAATTTCAGTTTGCAATACTTGCAAATTGGCCCACGAGGTCTTCAGTTTCTCTATCTCTGCAGTGTTTCTGCTGAGTGCCAGAACTTCATGACCATATTCGGAAAGGACCTTAATGAGCTCCAATCCGATACCTCTGCTCGCACCTGTTACGATAATTCGTTTTGGATTTGTGTCCATATTGCTTAAACCTTATTATATTTAGGAAATTTAATTCTCAAAAATATGAAATTTTTAAGCAGTATCTTTCTTTTAATCTTTACTTCTATTCTCACAGGACAAAATACATTTTTACATTGTGGGAAACTCATTGATACCAGGAACGGAAAAGTACTGGAAAAAATGACGGTAGTTGTTTCGGGAGACCAAATTACCTCGGTCGAGAAAGGTTACAGAGCACCTTCTGACGCTGGAGACCTATTGATTGATCTTAAAGAAAAAACAGTGCTGCCCGGTTTGATCGACATGCATGTCCACCTTGAAATGGAATCGAACCCCAAAACATACCTTCAGAAATTTACGCTCAATGAAGTTGACGTCGCCCTGCAATCGACCGCTTACGCCAAAACCACCCTCATGGCAGGTTTTACAACGGTCCGTGACCTCGGAGGTTCAGGGGTCAATATTGCCCTTCGCAATGCAATCGACAAAGGCTTCATTGACGGGCCAAGAATCTATACAGCCGGAAAAGCACTTGCCACCACTGGGGGTCACGCCGACCCAACGAATGGCGTCAAAAAGGAACTCATGGGCAATCCCGGGCCAAAAGAAGGTGTGGTCAATGGTGTTGAAGATGCAAGAAAAGCAGTCCGGCAAAGATATAAAAACGGAGCCGACATGATCAAGATCACGGCCACAGGAGGGGTTTTAAGTATGGCTAAAAACGGGCAAAACCCCCAGTTCACCATTGAGGAAATCCAAGCGATCTGTGAAACTGCCAAAGACTATGATATGCATGTTGCCGCACACGCTCACGGAGACGAAGGAATGCAAAGAGCCATACTGGGCGGTGTAAAAACCATAGAACACGGTACATTGATGAGCGAGAAGACCATGGACCTGATGAAACAGTACGAGGTCTTTTATGTCCCCACAATTACTGCGGGAAAAGAAGTAGGGGAAAAAGCCCTGATACCAGGGTTCTATCCGGAAATGATTGTTCCCAAGGCCCTCGAAATAGGGCCAAAAATTCAAGGCACCTTTGAAAAGGCTTATAAAAAAGGAGTAAAGATTGCCTTTGGCACGGATGCGGGTGTTTTCACCCACGGCTTAAACGGAAAAGAATTCTTTTACATGGTAGAAGCAGGCATGAATGAAATGGAGGCCATTCAGTCTGCGACAATCACCAATGCCGGCATATTAAAAAATGAGTCCCTTGGCGAAATTGCTGTTGGCAACTATGCCGATATCATCGCCGTTGACGAAAATCCCGTGAAAAATATAAGGACACTCGAAAATGTTAGTTTTGTCATGAAAAATGGGGAAATTTACAAAGCCGAAAAGTACTAAGTACGATTTGAAGCTATTTTTGACCCATCCTTCAGTGGTTAACAAAATGCTATTCAAAGATCACGTGCTGATAGGCCCCCAGGTCAGGGCTGAGGGTCCTGTTGATTCCCCTGATGTCGAATGGAACTTGCTGTGATGCCGGCAAATAGCCTTTTCCAATGGCATCGGATGCTTCACCAATAATTAAATCGTGTTGTTCCAGGTCCTTGAAATCAGGATCTCCATTAAAGCTGTTGTCCTGATAGTATTCCGGGTTATTGAAATCAAACAAGGGGTCATTTGAAAAATTTCCATTGGGATCATCAAACCGCAACAAATTATTCTTGAAATTAAATGAAAACGCAGCCCCTTGGTTTCGCTCCAGCAAAAACTCGATGTTTTGATTCCCTTCTATGATGCAATTCGTGAAATTGGCAGCCACTAGATCATTTAAAATTATTTCAGTACTGCCCCCTTCTCCAGCAGAAAGAAGGAAATTATTAACCCAGACTGCAGGGTAATTGCGGATACCCCCACTCCAATAATTTGCAAAAGTGGAATGCGTGAAATCGTAGTTCCCTCCCAGGCTGCATACCAACGAAGATTGCCCGTTATTACCTATCACTAGGTTGGCCCCCTCAATGTGAGTTGCCCTGCCCAGCATACCAACATTAGAGGTATTGTAAATTTCGGTATTGCTGATCTTCAGGGTTGGCTCAGTAGTTCCTCCCACAGAGTCCATCAGGATGCCGATGGTACTGTTCTTGATGACGGCGTGATCGATTTCGTGCCCCTTGCTTCCGGCGCGCAACCAAATGGTTCCCCATTGCCCGGGAATATCTTCATAAAACGGCTCCAGTCTGTCACCCTGGATAATAACCTTTTCTTCCAAGGCGCCCCTGATTTTCAAGCTGGCGTTTTTTTCAACCAGGAGTCCCGAATTGTTGTGAAAATGGATATTGGCCCCTTTCTCTATGACAAGCTCATTACCCTGACGAACACCGGCATACCCATAAATCACGTAGGGCTTATCCTTTTTCCATACGGCATTTCCTTCAAGATAAAAGCCTTCAACGGCAATTTCATCTCCGTTCTCGTTCATCCCCAGTACGATCTTCTCTTTAACACCTTCCGCATCCCTCTTGGGATATAAAAAATAAGCATCCTGAACCAGTGTTACGAGTTTAACATCCTGCTGGTTTGCCCCCTGATCAAAAACAATAGAATCGGTGTAAATAGGGTCGGTCACTTTTGAAAAATCAATGGTGGCCTCTACAAAAACAAAAATACTGTCCCTCCCCAGAATATCAACGTTTTCAAAAAACTTTCCCGAAATACCGTTTACATTGAGGCGGTAAAATGAGTTCTGGCCCCTGCCCAGCCTGATGTTTGAAATAGTAATGTTGTCGTTGCTTTTATTGTAGATCTTAAAGGTTCTCGTACTCGAGCTGATATTGCTGAAAACAGTATCCAGATAAAGCGTGTCTTTTGAAAATACCAGTTCACCTGAACTCGGCCTGGTTTCAAATAATTCATCATTGCACGATGACAATGACAATACAGCAATTCCAAGAAAGAGCAGATAGCGAAACATACCTTATTATTTTTCTTTCAATTTGATCTCAAAAACCTTGTTCCAGTTTTTTCCCGTAACAAAGAGCCGGTCATTCTCGGCGTCATAAGCGATGCCATTGAGCACATTGTTCTCTCCTGACTGTCCGGCTTTGGCCTGCAAGCCCTTTAAGTTTACGATAGCCTCGATGGCTCCATTAGAGGGCTCAACGATCAGTATGGAATTCTGTTGCCATATATTGGCGTATATCTTTCCATTGACAAATTCAAGTTCATTCAATTTTTCGGCCTTTCGCTTATTGGTATAAGTTTCAATAAAGGTTTCCTCTTCAAAAGTTTCAGGATTGAGAAACCACATTCTTTCGGAGCCATCTGTTTTGATCAGCTTTTCATTGTTGTGCGTAAGGCCCCACCCTTCTGTGCTTTTCTGATAATCAAACGTTTTATCCAAGGTAAATGATTTCAGGTCGTAAATTAAACCAACTTTATTTTTCCATGTAAGCTGATAGATCTTATCTTTAAAAATAGTCATTCCCTCTCCAAAATGTTTCCGGTCAAGATCCACTTTTTGTAATACTTTTCCGGTTTCAATCTCCACCTTTCTCAAAGAAGACGCTCCATATTCGCCGGTACTTTCATAAAAATAGCCATCATAAAACACGAAACCCTGCGTAAAAGCTTTATTATCATGTGGGTATTCATTTACAACCTCATAAGAATAAACCTCTGGGGCAGTTGCATTGAGAAAGTAAATGGTATTGTTCAATTGCCTTTTTTGACCATTGTAGTAAATGGTGGCCGATATGGCCTGCTTGCCTAATTTATAATCCCTGATATCAACGGCTTCATGATTTTCGATCAATTTCCCGTTGATAAAATATTGTATAGAATCAATGGGATTACCACTTGTTTCCTTGACTGCTAATTTTAAAGGCTGGTTGACCTGAATGGTTTTAGGAGATTCCAATCGCAATTGATATTTATTACCACAGGCATTGGTCATTAACAGAATCCCTGACGTTATAATGACAGCAATTTTATTCATATCAAAAAATTTTGCTTAAAATAACTTAAATAATGTTTGAGATTTAAAAATATTAATTAAATTTGCACTCTCAAATTCGGCAGGTGCTGAATCTTCTTTTTAAAAGAAGCGAAAGTATAAAATTTAAATGAGTTAACGATGAGAAAAGGAATACATCCAGAAAATTATAGAATGGTAGCTTTTAAAGACATGTCGAATGGAGATGTTTTTTTAACAAAATCAACTGCCAATTCAAAGGAAACTATTGATGTAGATGGAGTAGATTACCCGTTGATCAAATTGGAGATTTCTCGTACATCTCATCCTTATTATACCGGTAAAATGAAACTGGTTGATTCTGCCGGACGTATTGACAAGTTTAAGTCAAAATACGCCAAATTCAAAAAGTAAGAATTTTTTCAAAATAAAATATCAATCAAACCCTTTCGGTGAAAACCGGAAGGGTTTTTTTTAGTGGTTTTCCATGAAATTTATCAACAATTCAGGGTATTTTAAGAACATTCTGTAGGAATACTTGATTTAATTTTTAACTTTGTTTTAAGATTAATTCTGATTGTATGGCAAAGTAATTGATCTTACCCCTCATAATAACTCCCCTCAAAAAGCGTTAGATAATATATATCACTGGATATTGTATGCTCTTGTGATTAAGAATAAATGTAACAGGTTATGGAGATTAGCGAGGTAAAAGTTAGAAATGAATTTTTTGTGTCAGCATTATTCGTAGAAAGTGCTATCACAGATTATTTATCAGAAAAGCTGAATATAGCAGACGCGATTCATTCTGAATTGCTGGGCAACAACAAAAAAGCACTTTCCTTCGATCAAAAGATCGATGCATTGCTCGATTCTTCTAATTTCTCGATCATAGACAAAAGTAAATTATCGGTGTTCAGAGAAATCTATAAAGAATTCATGATGAACATTGAAGCATCCTCTTTTGAGGATTGTTTTTCTTCACCAGACAGCAATGATGATTTCCTGCTGATCCTTTACCCGCAAAACGATTATTTACCAAGAGAAGAAAAACTAATCAATTCATGTTACCAGTTAATCGGTGAAGTTTCAGAATTGGTGGCGCTGCACACTGAAAAAACCGAGGTGAAAATGCCTCGGCGTAACAGGTTTTTTAATATGACCCATTTAAAGATAGGGAAATTGGCAATGTTCTTTTCCTTCTTCTTTATCTCATAATAAACACAAGTAATATAAATTTTTAGAGAAAAAATGACCGGAGTTCCGGTCATTTTTTTTTATTAATTTTACAGAAATCTTGAGAAGCCATGGGAAAAATATACAGGCAAGCCGTTATGGCGGTCATTATCAATGAGGAATCCAAAGTATTGATAGGATATTCACCCAGAGATAAAAGTTATAAATTTCCTCAGGGAGGTCTGGAAAGTCATGAAGACCTGATTACTGGTATCAAAAGAGAGTTACTTGAAGAACTTAATTATGAATTGAACCATGAACGCATCCTCAGCGTTTATGAAGAAAAGGTAAAATACCCTTTCCCACCTGACTGCCACCCGATTTATATGGGCCAGGAATTATCAATTGTGAAGATCCGGCACCATCCTGAAGCAGAGACCATTCCGCAGGATGATGAATTTGACAGGCTGATCTGGATACATCCCAGGGATGTAGGTCAGTACAACTACGAATACCGCTCTCAGGCCTACCAAAGAGCATTACAAATTTGCGGATTGATTTAACTAAAGGGTAATCAGATCAAATTCAAGTTTTAACGGAGCCAGGTGATCGATAAGCTTGTCGATCAGCGCATCTCCGTAGACTTCATAAAAATCAGCAAAATTCATTTGCCTTTCCTGCAGGCTCCTTCCCGGAAACAGGGCGTCCTGTAGCAAGACAATCCTATTGACAATTTCATGATATTTTCGCTTTTGTGCTTTCAACAGCCTTTTCTCCAGCTTGTCAATTCCGTTCAGTTGCTTTTTTTCCTGAGCCAGTACGGCCCCTGTAAAAGATTTGTCTGTTTTGTCTGACAGTTTTTTTAAATCATCAAACATGGATTTCAGTTGCTTTCGCTGGGCGGAGAAATCTATATCCAGGTCAGTGATCTCTTTTACTTTTTTGCGGATCAGGTCATTTTGTTTTAAGAACATCTCTTTTTCCGATATACCCAGGGCCAACATCTTGGCCCTTTGCTTCTCACTGATCAACAGTACTGAATTCCTCAACAGCAAAATGGGAAACGGAACCGCTGATTTATTGAAAAATCCTTTCAGCTGCATCCAGTATGCCAGCTCTCCCCCACCACCAATATAACAAAGATTGGGTAAAATGACTTCCTGATACAGGGGGCGCATCAATACATTCGGGCTAAATTTTTCGGGGCATGCATCGAGCTCCTTCAGCAAGTCTTCTTTTGAGAATACCCTATCTGTGTTATTGACTTTGTAAACACCGTCTTCATATAGGATGCGTTCCCGTAAATTGTCATCCAGGTAAAACAAATTTATCTCTCTCGGGTTTACCTGAACCTCATACAGTTTGCTTAAAGAGTTGTTGGTCTTGGTAACCTCCTGAAAACTGGTTTGATTCAATAATTCTTCCCTGACATAAGGGATAAACAATTGCTTCAGCTCACGGGAATCGCCATCAAGGATCACCAGCCCCTGGTCTGCAAAAAGCGCATTGGCCAGGAAACGCGTTGCTTCCGTCAGGGTATCGTGTTCGAGATAGGCCTGTTTGAAAAGCTGTTTCAATTTTTTCGCATACTTTCCATTACCTAACGCTGCTGCAAACTGGTCGTATACATCATCCAGGCCACTTGTTGAAATTCTGCCGACCGCTCCCTGTGCCTCCTTGTCCCATTTGACCTTTTTGCCTTTTTGATTAAAAAAACAGATCTCCTCAAAATCATGATCTTCTGTCGCCATCCAATAGACGGGTACAAAATCATAATCAGGAAAATGCAGTTTGAGTTCTTTTGACAGGTTGATGGCTGAAATAATCTTGTACAAAAAATAAAGCGGGCCTGTAAAA
Organism: uncultured Flavobacteriaceae bacterium; assembly: GCA_965365165.1. Lineage (GTDB taxonomy): Bacteria > Bacteroidota > Bacteroidia > Flavobacteriales > Flavobacteriaceae > Lutimonas. Next base: position 207 of record CBDUAP010000059.1, on the reverse strand, counting down.
ATATTCAGCTGATGGCCGGTTGTTACTGTAAAGGTTTTTTCAGATTCCAGTGAGATAAGACTTGATTGACAATCGGGAGGAATCACAAATCCAGCATATTGATTTTGCAAAGCTGCAACAAGGATTTCCCTTCTCCCTTTATCGAAATTCCGATTTTCAATGACTTCCCTGAAATTCTCCTTTAAAGGATAAACCTGATAAAATGAT
>CBDUAP010000058.1:0-14718 GCA_965365165.1 uncultured Flavobacteriaceae bacterium | reverse complement strand
AAATTATATAGCTATGAAAACCGTAAATGACCTCATCAAAGAATTACAGAAGCTTGACCCGAAACAAAAAAACCTGCCTTTTGTTTTGTATGACACTGAACACAACCAGGAATACAGTTTAAACGGCCTTGACATGTCTTCAAAAGACAGAATTGATCTGAATTTGATGTTCTGAAAACAACGATACCGTCTCGATAACCAATCCCGAATTAAAACTCCGGGGTTTCTCACTGTTATTTTTTACGCAGGGGTTTGAGTTCCTCAAAAAAGATGTCATCATTGGGTACGTCAAAATCAAAACCAATGACTCTTCTGTTGTTGTCGGTATTAAAGTTGATGGTTCCGAAGCTGAACCAGGCCTGGGTCTCGTCCCAGTGGATCTGGTAGGTATCATAGTGCCAGTGGGTCAGGGATGCAGACAAGAGCGGATGGTGTTCAAACATCAGTTTAAGCTCCTCCCCTTTTTTCACAATACTAATCTTGCCGACCATGTCGGAATAATAATCTCCAACGATTTTTGATTCATCAAGAGTGGGAGACGTTTTCAGAACCCTTTTTTCTTTTCTCCAGGCAATGCGCTTATCCCTTGCTTCACGGGCATTGACCCTTTTTAACTCCCTGGCCGACCAGTCAGAGGTTTCAAGGCCCAGGAACCGGTCAAGGGCATAATAGGTGGCCGCCATGATGGGGCTTTTGACCCCGTTGGTGAGCACCACTACCCCCAGGTTTTCTTCAGGGATCATGGTAACGGCGGTGATCATGCCGTCATAACCTCCCGTATGCCCAACACGCATTTTTCCGTGGTAATCGCTGAGGCCCCAACCCAGTCCATAGGCGCTGAAATGACGCCCGAAATCATTTGGTTTTGTATGGTCAACACCAAAATTATTGTGGGGCATCCAGACCATGTTTCTTGTCCTTGCCGTCAAGAGCGTATCTTTTCCGTGAATGCCGTGATTCATATTGAACACCATCCATTTGGACACATCGGCGACACTTGAAATAATACCGCCCGTAGCGGCCACTTCTTCCCAGTCTACCCAATCGATGGGCAGGTTCTGATCATCAATTCTCGCATGAGGCGAGGCAAAGTTGCCTTTGGCCTCAAGTCCTTTTAAGGAATAAAGGGTGCGGTCCATCTTTAAAGGAGCCAGGATGCGTTCTGTTACATTTTCACCCCAGCTTTTGCCCGTGACGGTCCTGATCAGTTCTCCGGCCGTGATGTACATCAAATTGGAGTACCCGTAACCGGCCCTGAAGTCATAGGCCTGCGGTACATATTTGATGCTTTTGATCATTTCTTCGGCTGAGCGGTCTGACTTGTACCAGATATTGTCTCCGCTAAAAGTCCCCAGCCCTACCCGATGGCTCAACAGGTCTCTGATGGTAGTGTGTTCGCTCACCCAGTCATCGTAAAGCGCAAAATAGGGAAGGTAGGTTTTAACCTTGTCATCCCAGTCCAGTTTGCCTTCCTGTACCAGCATCCCGATGATGGCAGAAGTAAAGGCCTTTGAATTGGATGCAATGGCATAAAGTGTATTTTCATCCGGGCCACCGGCCTTGCCTGCTTCAAGCACCCCGTAATTTCCCGTGAAAACCAGTTCCCCGTCTTTTACAATTCCGATTGAGGCAGACGGCAGATCCCAGTCTTTGACCATTTTGGCATAATAGGCGTCCAAAGCCTTTAAATCAACATTTGTATCGGTTTGGCCAAAGGAAAAACCAGCGACCATAAAGAACAGGGAAAAAAGGAAGAATGTATTTTTCATATCACGAAATTTAATATTGTTTTGTAAGGAATACAATGTAAGGAATTTGACAGCATGATGGTCATGAGATTTCGGAAAAAATGAATTTACAATTTGGTTTTTGATTCATTCCTGCCCAACAAAAAAACTAAAATATAATGATGATGACCTTGATGCGTGGATGCCCTTTAATTCATTTGATCTCAGTATTGTTTTAATTTCCCTACATTTACAATCAATCCTTGCTTTTAATGATTCATTTTAAAAGAAAAATCCAAATTCAATTTCCACTGATATGATACAAAAAACACTTCTTACTGTCTTTGTTCTTTCGAGCCTGAATGTTTTCGCCCAAATAAAAAATGAAAAACAAAATGACACCATAAATGAAAAATGGGACGTAACTGAACCGGCATTGCCTTACAAAGAAGTTCGTATCACAACAGACGAAGGTACCTGGATGAGCCTGGATGTAAGCCCGGATGGGTCAACCATTGTATTCGACCTTTTGGGAGATATCTATAGCATGCCCGCCTCAGGAGGAAAAGCAACTTTACTCAGAGGAGGTCATGCCTTTGAAGTGCAGCCCAGGTTTAGCCCTGATGGCAAAAATATAAGCTTTACCAGTGACGCGGGTGGCGGAGATAATATCTGGATCATGAACTCAGATGGCTCAGACGCCGGCCAGGTCACGAAAGAAGATTTCAGGCTTGTTAACAATGCCGTCTGGTCTGTTGACGGAAACTACCTTATTTGCAGGAAACACTTTACTTCGAGCCGTTCCTTGGGAGCCGGAGAACTTTGGATGTACCACAAGTCGGGAGGAAAAGGTGTTCAATTGACAAAAAGAAAAAATGATCAACAAGACACCGGAGAACCATGGCCCTCTCCTGATGGAAAATACATTTATTTTAGTGAAGACGTATATCCGGGAGGTTTTTTTCAATACAATAAAGACCCCAACAGCCAGATCTATGTCATCAATCGCTATAACTTAAAAAACGGAGAAACAGAACGTGTTACCGGGGGTTCTGGAGGGGCCTTTCGCCCGGTTGTTTCTCATCAGGGTGATGTGATGGCCTTCGTAAAAAGAGTCAGAAAAAACACAGTGCTGTATCTTCATGATCTGAAAACCGGTAAAGAATGGCCCGTTTATGATCAATTGAGCAAAGACCAGCAGGAAACATGGGCCATTTTCGGGCCCTATACGGGGTTCAATTTTACGCCTGATGACAAGCATGTCATCATTTGGTCACAGGGAAAAATTATTAAAATTGAAATCAGCTCTTCTGAAGTGATCCAAATTCCATTCAAAGTCACGGCAAACCATAAAATTGTAAATGCCCTCAATTTTAAAAATAAAGCAGCTGAAGACGTATTTACGGCCAAAGCGATTCGTCAGGCAGTAACTTCTCCGGACGGATCAACACTGATTTTTCATGCTGCAGGATATTTATGGCGCAAAGATCTTCCCGATGGTAAACCTGTCAGGCTGACTGATGGCGCTGATTTAGAATATGAACCCAGCTTTTCAAAAAATGGCAAATACCTGGTTTATGCGAGCTGGAACGATGAATACATGGGGGCACTTCACAGAGTAGACATGAGTACTTCGAGAGGAAAACCTGAGCAAATCACAACCGAAAAAGGAATTTACCGTGAGCCTGTTTTCTCGCCAATTGATGATAACCTGCTGGTCTTTAGAAAAGAAAAAGGCAATGGATATCAGGGCTTTAACAATACAAAAAAGGCCGGTATTTATACTTTGCAGTTGAAACAATCGAAAAACAAAGAACTGAAGTCGGAACAAAAACTGATTGTCAAGGAAGGTGAATTTCCGGGTTTTAACAAAGACGCCAGCCGCATCTATTACCAAAAAGGAGGTTACCTCTTTGGCAACCTGACCAAAACTTTAATGTCAGTGAATCTAGCTGGTGAAGACCCAAATGAGCTTGTAAAATCAAAATATGGTCAAAGAATTGTTCCCAGCCCTGATGACCAATGGGTTGCCTTTTCGAATCTTTATAAGGTTTATATCGCCCCCCTTCCCCAAACGGGACAGGTCCTTGAATTGGACGATAAAGCGACCAATTTGCCCGTAAGTCAATTTGCAAGAGACGGAGGTGTTAATTTGCACTGGTCTGCAGACAGCAAAAAGTTGAACTGGACGCTTGGCGATACGTATTTCAGCAATGACATTGTTGAAAGGTTTCTTTTTATGGAAAATGCCCCTAAGGAGTTGCCGGCCATGGATACCCTTGGAATCAAGATCGACCTTAGGCTTGAGTCTGATAAACCCCAAGGAAGTATTGCCCTCACAGGAGCGCGAATCATTACAATGAATGCCGGGCAGGTCATTGAAAACGGCACAATCATTATTGAGAATAATAAAATTGTAAAAGTTGGGGAAAGCAAGGCTGTTGACATCCCTTCCCATGCCAAAATTATAGAGCTCCAGGGAAAAACTATTCTTCCAGGATTCATAGACGTCCATGCCCATTTGGCTCATTTTCGATATGGAATCAGCGCTCAAAATCACTGGCCCTATTATGCAAACCTTGCCTATGGGGTGACTACGACCCATGACCCCTCCTCTAATACTGAAATGGTATTCTCGAACGCTGAAATGGTAAAGACAGGAACCATGGTTGGTCCGCGTATCTTTTCAACAGGAACGATTTTATACGGTGCAGATGGTGATTTTAAAGCAGTCATCAGCAAACTAGATGATGCGCGATCAGCAATCAACAGAACAAAGGCCTTTGGAGCCTTTTCTGTAAAAAGTTACAACCAGCCCCGAAGAGAACAAAGGCAGCAGATTATCAAAGCTGCTCATGATGCCCAGATAGAAGTCGTTCCTGAGGGAGGTTCCACCTTTTTTCACAATATGTCAATGATCCTTGACGGGCATACCGGAATTGAACACAATGTACCGGTAGCTATTTTACACGACGACGTCATACAATTATGGGCGGCAAGCCAGAGCGGCTATACACCTACCCTGATTGTAACTTACGGAGGGGTGAATGGAGAATATTACTGGTATCAAAACCATAATGTTTGGGAAGATGAAAAACTTTTAAAATACACACCGCGAAGTGTCATCGATTCCAGATCAAGGCACCGTACCATGATACCGATGGAAGAATATGAAAATGGTCATATATTGGTATCTAAAAGTTGTAAAAAACTTACAGATGCCGGTGTAAAAGTGAATCTCGGTGCGCACGGACAAATTCAGGGACTTGGCGTACACTGGGAGCTATGGATGCTCTCACAGGGAGGTATGACGAATTTAGAGGCTCTTGAAGCAGCAACCATCAACGGAGCGCATTATCTGGGTATGCAGGAACAGATAGGTTCCTTGGAAGAAGGTAAATTAGCCGATTTAATTGTATTGGGCAAAAACCCTTTAGACGATATTCAAAATTCCAATTCTGTTGAATTCACCATGGTTAATGGGAGGTTATATGATACAGCCAGTATGAATGAGACGGGTCTTTATAACAAACCCAGAAATAAATTTTATTGGGAAGAAGGCCAGTACGCACCTGCTTTTGACTGGCATGAAAGCACTACCGTGAAATGCTCATGTGAGATCGGACGCCATTAATAACATTATGATTGCATGCCATGAAAATTGGTCATTTGACCAATTGGGAAGTTCTGACTTTCATTTCATTTATTAGACAGGCTTTTTTATGATTTTTTTCTGGCTCTGTTCTCGATGTCTCCCAAATGGAATTCAAGCGCCTCTACAGAGATCTGTATTTCCCTGATCAGCAGGGCCAGTGACAGGATCAACAGGATCAGCGCAATACCAAAGATCCAAACCGCCACAAGGTGCTGTTCTATATAAATCAGAAACATGGTCAGTACACAGAGCAGCAGGCTCAGTATGCCAAAAATCTGCATGGCACGGGTGAGATACAGCCTTTTTCGAAGGTTGTTGATCTGACTGATCAGGGCCTCATCTCTTTCCTTCTGGTATTTGTCGTGCAAATTCCTGACTACGGCAGCGTAAGCCAAAAATCGGTTGGTATAAGCCAGCATGATCAATGAAATGGCTGAAAATAGTAGCGCCGGGGTGGTAAGGGTAAGTTGTTCCATAGTGTAAATTTAGGGGAAATTAAGTTTTTATCATCCCTTTTTAAACTCCTTTTTTTAGCCATGCCCCCTGGGCTTTTGTTCTGAGGGTTAGCAATGAGGGAATGCTGCAATGCTACAATGAGGGAATGCTACAATGCTACAATGATGTAATGCTACAATGATGCAATGCATGGATGCGGGAATGCTGGAATAATTCAAATATCTCAGATCACTGCCTCGATAAGTATTTGACCTTTTTCGTATAAGATATCCTGCCGTTCGTCCTTGTTCGTTTTTAAAAGTAGGGTCTTAGGTGTAATTTTAATCAAAAATAAATTATCCAAGATGAAACGAACCAAACTTTTATGTATGGCACTTTTATTGTTCTTCGGAATCTCAAGTGTTAGTTGCGAACAAAAACCTAAAGAGGCGCCTGCTGCTCCGGAAGCTCCTGCTGCTCCTGAAGCCCCTGCAGCTGCAGAACCTTATACAGTAGACGAGGCGATGAACCCCTTAAATGTTTATCGGGACAAAACCAAAATATTCGCTGACTCCCTGAATGTGCAGATGTATGAATTAATTTTAGAGCCGGGAGATTCTATCGGTCTTCACTCGCATCTTGATCATACCATTTATGTACTTGAAGGCGGAACCGGAACCATTTGGGTCGGAGGAAAAGAGCAAAAGGAAGTAACCTTTACTGCTGGGCAGGGATGGCTTGGCGGACCGCTTACAGATGCCGCTAAGAATACGGGTGATACCAGATTAAGGATTCTAATTACAGAGATCTTCAGGCCCCGGATGCAGTGACTTAATGCATGAATGAGTGAAATCGAACCTGCCTGCCGGTTTACATACCGTAGGTATGCAGGCAGGGATTCAGCGAAGCTAATGAGTGAATGTGTGAATGAATGAATGAATGCATGAATGCGTGAATCTAAGTGAGAAGGGAGGAGTTGCATTTTTACTGCTTCATTCTCAAATCTGAAATGGTCAGTCATTTTCCCTATATTTAAGGTTCAACAACAAAAACCATGATTCCTTTCTTTAGAAAAATACGATGGCGGCTTGCGAAAGAAAATAAATTCATCCAATATGCCAGATATGCTATTGGGGAGATCGTGCTTGTGGTGATCGGGATCCTCATCGCCCTGCAGGTGAATAATTGGAATGAACAAAGGCTCAAAAAATCAAAGGAGAAAAACTACCTGATCGAAATTCACAAGAACCTGGTTCAGGATACGATCAAGATCAATGAGACCCTTGTATTCAATGCGCAGAAAAAAAAAGCCATTGACGAGTCATTCAAATTATTTGAACGAGCTTCTGAAGGAGGATTCAACCTTGGCGATTTTACTGCAAAGATGGCTGTTTTATCTAGTTTTCAGGTTTTTGAACCAACACGAACCGCCTTTGACAACATGCTCGACGTTGAAAAGATTGATCTTATCACCAATACGGACTTGCGTTTGTTACTATCCAATTACTATAAAACCGACTTCAACATAGGAACCAACGAGGTGATCAAAATACGTACAAGGGCCTTTACAGATCGTGTCGCCACCAGACTTACCACAAAAGAATCGGTATACAATTTCTCAGGCGCCGAACTCGCCATAAAAACCAATGCAGACTCGAAGATCTACCAGGATGAGGTCGTCATCGTTGACCTGATGTCTATGGGCATGACCATGTTCCATTACAACATGGAGTTAAACAGGAATAAAAGTAAAATCAAATACATGCTCAACTACTTAGGTTCTGAGATTGATGTCATGAAATAGATCAGTATCTGAGTCAAGCCACAGGCCATTAATTTCCGGCACTTACGATCATTGCGGCATTAAAAGCATCCAGGGCTGAACTCTGGCACGAGGCATCGGTTTTTTCTGGAGGCGCATACCATATGCTGCCTATTTCATTATTCGTTTGATCCCTGGCAACCGACCATATGGAATCGGCATTTTTCAGGATAAAAGTTTTGTACGCTTCCCTGGGCGACACTGCATATAGAAATCCCAAATGCCGCATGAAAATACCCTTAAACTGAGTTGCGTCGCCATTAAGATTTGGTTCTTTCGGATCTTTTAATATCCCGTTTTCATCGATCAGGTTGGTCATGGTGGCATGAGCAATTTTATGAGCCAGGTCCAAAAGATCCTCATCCTTCTTTTCCTGATATAATTCAACCAATGCGCTTAAGATCATACCTTGATTATAGGTGTGGAAACTTCCAACGCTTACCTCACATTGTTTATTTAAACCATTTTCTACCAGGTAATTTTCATTCAACATGCCCGAATTCATAAACCACTCCAGGGTGTCTTCTGCCCATTCCAGATAACTTTTTCCAAGTGTCTCACCCCCTCCTCTTTGATGCAATCGAATTGCGGCCAGCATAAACAGTTCATTTTGAACGGCCGATTTTCCGATCTTCGGTTTCTTCCAGTAAACGCCCCCGTCGCACACCGCATCCCAACCGGTAGCCATATCGGCAAAAGTGACGCGTGCCATTTTAAGGTACTTGTCGTCTTTTGTGAGTTCATAGGCTTCGATCCATGCCAATATCCACCAGCCTTCATCATCATAATAGTCATTGATGAAATTTCGGCATATCCAATTGTCTTTAGGATCAGGCATCTGAACCTCAAATTCTTTGCAAATCTCAAAAGAATTTTCAATAACATCCAGATACTCCTTTGATCCTGTTATTCTTGAATAATCAATAACAGCAGTCAGTGCATTGGCTGCATTCCACCAACTTGTGGTTTCATAAAGCCCCGTCTCAGGATTATACCACTTTTGTAAAGTATTGATTGTGGCATCGGCATATTGATTGTATGGTTCGTCTGTCTTGCATGAACCCAGCAGCAGGTTCAAGGTGATGAGCATTATAAATACAGTTGATTTTTTCATTTTTTATCCTTTTTTATTTTGCAATAAAGCTGCCGCCTTTTACGAAGGTAATACAATTGTGCTTTTTACGAATCCATTCTATTGATTGAAGCATTCTTGAAAGGCTTCAAAGTAGAACGCGCCACAAACCTCTGTGAGATTGAATGGTCAAGTCACAAGTCGAGCCATGATCTTAGTCTTCGATCCATCCCATGATGGTATTTGCAACAAACCGCGGTTCGGGAGGCAAAGAGTAAATGTCTTTTTCGTAATTTTTATTATAGGGTGAAATGTTCATGACCTGACCATCTACTACCAGGGTACTGCTGCCTCCAGGATCAAACCCCATGGCTTTATCCATTCCGTATTTCAACAAAATATCTGCCATATCAAAATGTGTTGCACCTACCGATTCCCTGATTCTGCCATTAACCATAAGAACCATGAGTTTGCCTTCATTGGTGATCCCTACAGCTATTTTAGGTCCTCGCATATCTGTAAAATCTAATCTGGCAGCCTGTGTTTTGATCGAATTCGTTGTTTTCCACCCTTCTTCTTCCATATCCAATATTTGTTTTCCTTGATCAATAAGCATGGGTCCCGCTTCAATGGCATACAAAATATCATCCCAATGATAAGGATTGATTTCGGGTTCCATTAACCGGATGTCTAAAGGCTTGCCTATTTCAAACAAAGTACTTGAAAACAATTTTAAAGGAATAGACAAAGTGATGCCTACAGGAATGATGGCTACCGTTTCTTTCATTTTTGTCTTGATAATCTGTTTTACCGTATTTCCCGCTATCCGTACAATGACGTTTCCATTGCCCTGTATGGTTTCTTCAGGATAAGACAAATCATAATAACAGGGTGCTGAACTGCTGTGCTTGTTATAGTTGGCTGCAGAAAATACAAGATTATTTTGTCGTCCGTTGACCGTGAAACCTGCTTTGCTATTTACCTTCCTTATATCCACATCCCCGTTTTTATAGATCATAAATGCCGGTTTATTAAAAAGTGGCGGGCAAAACACCTTGTTATTCATGATCAATAAACCTAAAGGAGAGCCAATATAGGTTTCTGGCAGGCCTAGCTTTCCCACCAATTCAGGGTTGAGTATATAACCCCCGTTCCAGGCCAGCTCAATTTTATTCGAATTGTTGTATTTCTTTTTATATTCTCTAACCAGTGCGGGTACATTTTTTGGTTCTTTCTTGGCAATATGGGCGGCAAATTTCCAGTTGTATTCTTTCGTATCAATTTCGGCCAATACCCCGTTCCAGGGCAAACCATCTTGATATACACCCCCGGCAAATGACGATTTCACCTTTTCAACGGTCTTGTTTTTGCCCATTTGCTTCTTTAACCGCACTAAAAGCTTTTCTATCGGCGTTCCGTTTTCAATAGCATCCTTGGAAATTATGTGCAACAATTCCCTTTCTCCAATCTTGTTGCTAATTTCTTTATATAAGTCGCTCTTTAATGCTATTTCAAAATCCTTGGCAGTTTGAATAGGCGTAGGATAGGCCAGCGTTGTTCGAACGGCAGCCGGCACAAATTGAATAAAGCCACTGCCTTTTGGGATTCCCATAATCCTGGCTGTCATTTCATTCAAGACCTTCCCTATATGGAAATGATCAATTTCTATAATGTCAGTCATCATGGCAGCCGACTCTCCATTGGTAATAATAAAGCCATTTGACTCTTTGATTTCTCTTAAAATCTTAATGGCCCTGGCTCCCATTTGAGGAAAATGAACCCCTTCTGACCATTGCTTTGTTTCAATGATCTGAACAACCCCAGCCTTGTACAGCAATCCTAACTCGGGCTCTTTTCCACTTTCCAAATACTCTTTGATATTGGCACTTGAAAACCATTTTGTAATCCTGGGCTCATGGATAAAAATATAAACCTTTTTTAACCCCTTGCCTTTGGACTCCAAAATATCAGCTGTGAGCTCCTCTTGTATGCTGAGCTTTAGTTGGGCACGAATAGGTTGCAAAACAAAATATTCTAACTCATGCTTGATATAACGCCCGGGAAAATAGCCTTTGGGCACATTGTTCTTTAAATTTTTTGTCAATATACTTCGGTCGTCAATTCCTAAAAACTTACTATTGGTCAATTGAAATAAAGCCAATTCCCAATCGGCAAAAAACTGAGGTGCCAAAGTTAAATCAGACAAATTCTTTGGCTTGAAAACGTCTTTATATATCATATTGACCAAACCCGTCACTTCATGGGCAGTAAAGGCCTGATAGGCATATGATTTTTTATTTCTATGCCTGTATGCCAGGGCGTGGTCATGCCGTATCGAAATCTCTCCATCAACATATTTAAAAATATCATCAATGGTATTGTAGTATTTATGAATGAGCTCTAAATTGGTATGTACCAATTCAGGAATATCATTTTCCATCTTTCTGGCGTAACTCATTATTCTGCCCTTTATCAGTTGTTCTTCAACCCTGAAAAAACTTGGGTCAATTAATGATTTCAGGTAGATCATAAATGACAAGCGTCCATAACCGGGCAAATAATGCCTGGTCTTTGTATTGAGGATGGCATTGAGATCTTCATTGGAAAAATTTACACGTTTTTTGTACTCCTCCAATAAAACAACCACCTGCGGGTCAACTTCAACTGAATGAGCCCCCAACTGTAAATGCAATCTTTTCAGGATATACCCCATTCTTTTTTGCAAAGACTCCAGGCTATAACGCTTGTAAATAACATTTCTGTTATGCGTTACATCGACCATCCTGTTTTGAGGATAAAACACGTGATCGCATATCTTTTCAGCCAGTATTTTTGGAATTTTAGATTCCTTGAATTCTAAAACTTTCAAACGCATCGACTCATCGAGGTGACGACCGATAACTTCATCATATACCGCTCTGGGTTCATATTGTCTGCAAAAAATTGGTGTTCCGCAAGCGGCGGCCTCAATAATGGGCAAACCCCTGCCCTCGGTTTGACTGGGCAGTAAAATCAAAGAGGCTACATCGTATAACTGCTCAATGTCTAATGGTTTTTTGTGTTTTTTCTTAAATTCATTTTTATCGAACTCACTAAACAAAAAGCCAAGAAGCACTCTTGATTTGAATTCATCCGGGAGTTCTTTTAAAAAATTTTTAAAATCTTTTTTCAGTTCCTGGTAATAATCCCGTTGCCCGTGAGGAATGGGTCCGGAAACAATCATAGAAAGTTTTAACTGTGGGTTGGTCACAAATTTTTCTGAAAACGAATCATAAGAAAATAAACGTTTGATCAATTTAAAGTTAAGCTCAATGGATTTTCTGCTAATGACGCGTGTCGGCTGCAGGAAAACGATGTTGTTATTTACAAAATCGAATTTATGTATGGTTTTATAGCCCAACAGGATGGGTTTTAACGAACGTTCACTTTTCGTGTGTTTAGCCGCCGTATGAACAGTAATGGTATCCTTTTTATTGGCAAAAATAGTAGACACCTGCATAAACGCCTTTATGATATCGCGCTTACTCATCTGGTGTGTTTTGATGTCAACCGCCGTTCCTATCAAAGCAACATTTGCCGGATTATGACCATTGATTTCAATCAGGTGATTTTGCTGAATTTTATTGATATTGACATTCATCCAGGAACGACTCTCCCATGGATAAACCATTTCGATCAAGGAGAAAAACTCACCGACATGAGCATTGTGAAAAAAGAAATCTCTGGGGCCTTTTTTCAATCCCTTCTTTTTAATTTCAACTTCCCTGTTACCGCCTTCCCAGTAAAAATCATGGTTGTTGTTAATCACGGGGATCCCCAAGTATTCTGAAATCAAAACCGTAGCCAGGGCCAAAGAAACATTGCCCGGATTTGAGCAAACATTAATTAAATAAAGTAAGGAAATATCATTTTCTTCAATATATGTTCCCAATTTTTCAACCAGCACCAGCACCTCTTTCCAAAATTTCCCAATCAGTTCATTGTACTCCTTGCTCCCACGTTCCATCTTAATTTTAAAGAAATCATTGTACAGCGGCCAGGCGTCAAAAGCTTCCATTTCCGGAATCACTTTTTTAAAAGCGTCTTTTGGGATCAGTTCATCTGCTTCCTGTTTGATGTCCCCAGCAATAAAATGGATAGGAATACCTGGGTACAAATTTTTAAAGGTCTTGGCATACTTTTCGGATTCTATGGTAATGCCATCGATGGCAAAATAAAATGTGACAAATGCGACACCCCCCTTTTGAAGGTAGGACTCAAATTCCTTGTCGTTTCCTGTAAAAGCTGATGGGAGTCTTTTTTCTTTGAATCTGTCAATAAACAAGCCCAGATCAAACCATGTATTTATTTTTTCGTTTTTTAATTCCTTTAATACCTTATGGATTTTCTCACTCCCTTTTTCAATCATAGTTTCATTTCTTAAAATGTAAATAGTGTACTCAACTTTTCCTCAAGCACGTCATACGAGAAATATTTTTTACCAAGCTCAAAATTAAAATCACCAATTTCTTTACACCTTTTTGGATCGTAGATGATGTCAGACATTTGCTGAACCTTTTCATTGGTCAGATGGCTATCTTCTATCATCACCGTTTCAAACCCTTTATTTCCGATATCTTGCATATACACGGGTTTGTAATTATTCACAAATATTGGCTTTCTGGCAAGTACCCCTTCCACAAAAGCATTTCCAAATCCTTCATAAGTACTAAAATAAGTACAGGCCCTGCCATGGGCATAAACGTCAGATAAATCTTTGTGATCCAATACCTTATGCGAAGCAAAAATGATCTGTCTCGACAGGTTCAATTTATGGATCTGGTCTATCAATTCATTAAAATACTCCTTGTTTTCGTCATCGTGATTATTTCCTGTAATCACGAGTTTTAGTTTTTTGTCGTCTAGTTTATCGATTAAGTCAATAGCCGTTTCAATTCCCTTACGTCGAACAATTCGTGTGACCTGTAACAAGGCAATCTCACCTTTTTTTACCCCGACATCTTTGAGGAAAAATTGATTTTCGGGAGTTGGGACACCATACACACGATTAAAATCCATCACATTGGGTACCAGGGTTGCATCAATGTCAAACCTGTTTTTAAAGGTCTCCACACCAAAAGTATTGATAACGGCGTGTTTTACATTCGGCAATAACAATGGAAAATTATCATCTACGTATTGATTAATTTCCTGGTGAGCCGACATATAACGCTGTCCCCTTTCCCAGTGAAAATCATGGTCATGGGTTACAATAGGCAAGCCCGTATTTTTAATCAGCTTTTTAATCGCTATTCCCATAGATAATTGGCAAGGCAATGCCGATGCGTTTTCTGACAGAATCACCTCAATTTTCTTACTGTTAACCCATTGAAGCAATACGCCTTCTATCATAGTTGACCATTTCTCAACATGATCCAGTAAAGGCCCGGGATCTTTATCTGGTTCAAAAAATGCCTTCCGTTGTTCCCATTCGGCTTCAGCTGAAAAAAAAGACAAGGCAGGAAAAAGGTAATCACGTTCATAATCCATGGTCCAGGACTCAAATTCTCCAGACATGATAAACACATCATGACCTAACTTTTGTAATATGTCTATCCACTTTTCAGTTTCAAGTGCCACTCCGTCAACACCTCCTATTCTTCCGATAATAATACCTATTCGCATGCTCAATAATTAAGGGTTCGTACCGATTAAAGATACATTTTTATAAAAAACCTAAAAGGTTTTCAAGGATTGAATTCAATAATTTACCACTTCGAAAATTTTAGCAAGATTTAATTATGGCTTATGAAATCTAAGGTGATTATTTTGTCAAATCGATAACTTCAAAAATTCCCTTGATGCTTAAAATCGCTGATTTTAAGTATTTTTAAATTCATCTTTTACGGCAGAATCAATACAATTTTCTTTAAAAGTGGTCTTTTATTTGTTTTGAAAAGAGAATAATTAATGTTTTTTTTCACTGCTCTTTTCAATTGATATGGGATGTAATGATGTAATGCTACAA
>CBDUAP010000057.1:0-14804 GCA_965365165.1 uncultured Flavobacteriaceae bacterium | reverse complement strand
CAATTTATTTTGGGTATTCAAATTATTGAGACTTGCAATACCATTTCCAAAAACATTGTCACCAATATTTCTTGCCAAACCTCCCGTCTCTGAATGTCTTTCTGATTTTGACTGGTCAAGGCCCAGAGTGACCTTACCTGTTAATTCGGGTATAAAGGCATATTCAGCAGAAAAGTTCATAAGGAAACGCTTGGTTTCTGTTTCACTGTTCATATATGCGTACATGTTGGCCGGACTTCGCTGGCCACCAATTCCGTCGAAGTCAGGATCAGTTGACCAGGTTGGGTTGGCAGAATAGGCCGCACCCAAAACGTTACCCTGATATCCCGCACTACCTGACAGGGGAGGCTGTTCCTCATCAACAGTAGAGATGGTTGATTGAAAACTAAATTTCAATTTGTCATCAAAAAATCTTTTGTATGCATTGATACGCCCTGAGATTCTTTTTAAACCTGAGTCTTCCAAGACTCCCTGAAGGTCCTGGTACCCGAAGGTCGCCCTTAAAGAACCGGTTGCTCCATTATAGGAGTAAGCCAAACTCTGGTCATGGGAAACTGAATTTCTGGTCACATAATCTTGCCAGTCTGTTTCAGACCCGAAATCGTTTGCACTTGCATTTCCGCCAAACTGGGTAACTGCATCTAAAAATGCCTGTGGTTTTAAAAGGTCGTATTCATTCGCGGGAGAGGAGAAGTTCACAGAAGAATTGAACTCAAACAAACTACCCTGGCTTCCTTTACCACTTTTGGTCGTGATGATCACAACCCCGTTGGCACCCCTTGATCCGTAGATAGCTGTTGCAGATGCATCCTTTAAGACACTCATGCTCTCAATATCGTTGGGGTTCAAAAAGCTTAAGGGGTTACTCGCAGGACTCGTACCAATTCCGAGATCGGATCCTTCTGGAGAAGTACTTCCTCCTCCTAATGGCACCCCGTCAACCACATAAAGCGGGTCGTTGTTGGAAGTAACCGAAGTGGTACCACGAATTCTGATGGCGATACCGGCTCCTGGCTCTCCACTGGCCGACACGGTTTGAACACCGGCAACCTTTCCCTGAATCAACTGTTCAGCAGAAACAATGGCCCCTCCGTTAAAATCTTTAGATGAGACAGAGGCTACTGCACCCGTTGCATCTTTTACTGTAGTTGTTCCGTAACCAATGATCACGACTTCATCCAAAGCCTCTGCATCGGTTTCTAAAAACACGTTGATTGTTGTTTGCCCGCTTACGGCAACATCCTGGGTTTTGAATCCAAGTGAACTAAATTCCAAAACTGCGTCATCGGCTACACCATCAATGGTATAGTTTCCATCAAAATCTGTGGAAACACCGTTAGAAGTACCTTTGACCAGCACGTTTACACCAGGTAATGGCCCATCATCACCTGTTACTGTTCCATTAATCGTTTGTGAAAACAATGCACCCGTAAAAAGAGCAAAGCACACAAACATTAATTGTTTGAGTAAATTAAATTTCATAATTATTTTTAAATTAGTTATTAATCGATCGATTAAATAAGAAACGAAGCTATTGATCAAACGCAAAATACACACATACTTTAGCAACCTGTCCAGGATCAAAAAAGAATGAATGAATAAAACTTACCCGTGATTTTTGGTCATAAATTATTTAATCGCCACAAGTATAAGTATATTCTTCCGAAATACATAAAAAAAATAAAATAAAATTATGATATTTATCAACTAAAACATTAGGATGTAAAAATTACATTTATTGATAGAAATACCATTAGTCGTCTAAAAGACGATGGATTTCATCTTCAGGAACGGTTTCATTGGCGCCCGATTTTGAAGCTACAAGCGATCCAACAGCGCAGGAATAATTCAATGCATCCTGAGGATTTTTGCCCTGTAAAAATTGATGGATCAAAGAAGCCAGAAATGAATCTCCTGCTCCGACAGTATCCTTAACCACAACTTTGTAACCCGGATTTCTGTATATATTGTTATCTGTATATAAGATTGCGCCATTTTTACCCAGGGTAATGCAAATGTTGCTGCAGCCTGTATGTTTAGATAACTCAAGTATTTGATCTTGATTAGATTTAACATCTATGGATAAGAATTCGCAAACTTCGTCAAGTTCTTCATCATTGAGCTTTATAAAATCTGCTTTTTTCATCAGCTCAAGGATCAAATCCTGCGTATAGTGAGGTGGTCTTAAATTCGCGTCGAAAACCTTGAAGGCCTTTTCGCTAAGTAAAGTGAAAAGGGTATTTTTAGAGGTTTCACTTCTGCAGGCAAGGCTTCCAAAAATGATGGCATCAGAAGAACGCACCTTGTAAACGGTCTGCTCATCAATGGAAATAAAATCCCATGCAGCAGGTTTTTTTATGGTGTAGCTTGCTGTATTTGAACTATCGAGTGATACTTGAACAATTCCTGTTGCATGGTTCTCATCAATTTGAACTCCATCACTGATCATGCCCTGGTGCTCCAGGTATTTTAAAATTTTTGCTCCGTCCTCATCTTTTCCCACACGGCTGATCAGGTGCACCCTGGAACCAAGGTTGTGAAGCCGGCAGGCTACATTCAAAGGAGCTCCACCAATTTTCTTTTCATTTGGAAATATATCCCAGAGTGTTTCGCCAAAACAGGTTATCACCGGCATATCATCATTCTTTTATAAGTTTTTTTTCTAATTCTTCCAGGGGTATTCCTTTGGTTTCCACCATGATAAACCTGACAAAGAGTAATTGCAGTACCATCATAAAGGCAAAGAAGGCAAACACGACTCCTGCTCCGATTTTGGCAAACAGAAGTGGTACCAGAGACGGAATAATGGCTGCCAGAACCCAATGCGTGCTGGTTCCAAAAGATTGACCCGAAGCCCTGAGCTGGTCAGGAAATACTTCGGATATATAAACCCAAATGACAGTTCCCTGCCCTATAGCATGGGAGGCGATAAACAGGAACAGAAAGATGGGTACAGCCATTCCTTCCCAGTTCAGGAAGAAAGCCATAGCTACTAAGGATAGAGAAACGATATATCCAACAGAACCCATATACATGAGTTTTTTACGTCCTAATTTATCAATCAATGAAATTCCGATCAGGGTAAAAACCATGTTGGTGACCCCTATGCCAATACTGCTCAAAAGTGCCGTGCTCTCACCCAGACCGGCTTCCTGAAATATTCTGGGTGCATAATAAAGGAAGGCATTGATGCCTGACAGTTGGTTGAAAAAAGCGATCAAAAATGCCAGGATCAGCGGGAATCTGTATTTTTTCATAAAAATATTCTCTTTGTTATCATGATGGTATTTTTGCCCTTCTTCAATGTGTGCTACAATTTCTTCCACGTCACTATTAGGATTCAGTTGTGCAAGAATTGCAGTTGCTTCTTCTTTTTTACCCTGCAATAATAGCCATCGCGGACTTTTTGGCACGGTAAATGCCAAAACAGGATAAATGAATGCCGGAAAGGCTTCAACTCCAATCATCCAGCGACAGGCGTTTTCGCCTACATTGCTTAAAAGATAATTCGAAAGAAATGCGATCAGTATACCAAGAACAATATTAAATTGATACAGTCCCACCAAACGACCTCTGTCTTTTGCAGGGGCAATCTCTGAAACATAAGCTGGTGCAGCCACTGTTGACGCCCCGACTCCCAGACCTCCTATGAACCTGAAAAATGCGAAGGTATAGGGATCATTAACGAGGGCTGAACCCAAAGCCGATACGGTGTACAGTACACCGATCCAGATCAGGGTATTTTTTCTTCCCAGTTTGTTAGTGGGAATACCCCCGAACATGGCTCCTATAACTGTTCCCCAAAGGGCCATGGCCATTACGACTGAACCGTGAAAGGCATCTGAGGAGCCCCAGAGTTCCTGAAGTTTTTGATCGGCTCCTGATATTACTACGGTGTCAAAGCCAAATAAAAAGCCGGCCAGTGCTACAATGATTGACCAAAGAAGTATTTTATTCATTTTTCCAGATTGTTTTAATTTGATTGATATTTATGGGAGTAAGCATTGCTTCCTTTTCAGTTTTTATCTCAAGTCCTGTATAAGGGCTGTTTGGAAATACTTGTTCTGTCATGACATATTTTCCGTCGTCTGCAAAGATTTCAAGGGAAGACCTGTCAAGTATGATCCTTACATCCACTTCTTTTTCTGAAATATGGTAGGGCAAGATATGAATTTTATCCGCAAAGTTTTCAGTGAACTCTGTTTTGCCGCTTTTGCGCCTGTCAACACTCATTTCCATTTTTTCAGGATCAATTTTGAACAGAACAAATTCTCCCAGATCATTGTATAGTTTAAAGCTCAGGTTTTGCGAAAGTTTGGTCCGAAAAGTGGTTTCTGACAATTCAAGACGTTCATCAGAGAACCCGAATGTTTCTTTCAAATCAAAGGTTTCGATTTCTTTGATCGGAATTAAAAGTTTATTGAATGCCTCAATGACCTTGCTACGGAGCATGTATTCTCCTTCCTCTCTGATCAAAGACAATTCTCTGGGCAGGGTCATTGCACTTCGCCACTTTTTTGTAGGTGTCTGCTGAGCGTAATTCCAGTTGCTCATCCAGCCAATGGTTATTTTTTTTTCGCCAGGTATGTTGTCATAAGTCACGCCTGCATAATTGTCGGCGCCATGATCTATCCATTTGATCGCTTCGTGATCGGCCTTAAAAGTAGTGCCGTCAAACTCGCCCGTAAAATATTGTGTTGCAGACCCTCCGTTTGGTCCTCCCGGATTTATACTGATGATCAATACCCATTTATAGGTATCTGTTCCCTCCACTTTTAACCGAAATAGATCAGGACATTCCCAGACACCCCCATGGGCTCCTGAGTTTTTTCCAAACTCACTGAGTTTTGACCAATTGATCAGATTGGAGGAGGCATAAAATTCTGCGTGGTCTTTCACGGCGAGAGCCATGATCCACTTGTTGCTGTCTTGGTGCCAGAAAACTTTGGGATCTCTGAAATCAATGATACCCGGGTTATTGAGCACGGGATTGTTTTTGTATTTGGTCCAGGTCTGGCCATTATCCAGACTGTAGGCAAGGCCCTGAGTCTGATAATCATTTCTTTTTTTCTCAGCCATCTCGGCATTGTGGTAAGTAAAAATGGCTACCAAAGGTGGATTTTCACTTGTTCCTAATCCGGAGCTGTTCTGATGGTCAACCACTGCGCTTCCCGAAAAAATATAACCGTGCTCATCTGGAAAAAGCTTCACTTTTTGATGGTCCCAGTAAATCAGGTCCTGACTGGTGGCATGCCCCCAGTGCATTGGGCCCCAGACAATATCTTCAGGATAAAATTGATAAAACATATGATAAGTTCCCTGATGATATACAAGACCGTTTGGATCATTCATCCACTTTTCTTTTGGTGAGAAATGAAACTGGGGTCTGAAGGGTTCCTGAAAAAAAGTGTCTGTGGCCTGTCCTGAAAATTCCTTGCTTTTATCCATCTGCTTGGTCTTTTCTCCACAGGATAAAACAAATAAAGCAGAGAGTGAATAAAATATGATTTGCTTGAATGTCAAATTAAGATAGAGCGTCATAGGTTCTTAAAATTGTCTGAGGTGGCGTGTAAATATAGGAAATTACTTTTATGAATTTACGCTGGGTTTTCTGAGGAATTGTCATCAGATGATTTGTGAGGAGATTCGATAAATGACCGAATCGTCGATCAGGGCAGCTGAAGAACTCTTTGTTTTGATTACAAAAAATGATTTTTATTCCCTTTTTGAGGTCATTTGTCGAATAATTTTTAAATCTCGATGAAATTGCAGGAATTTTGCTGAAATCAAAACTCAGTATGATCCGGTCAATTTCTTTTATATGAGGGTTTTGTTCCTGATCAACATTAACAAATCAATATTTGCCCTATTATGAATAATGAATTAAAATACAAAGAAGCAGGGAAATTTGAGGAAACAAGGTTTGAAAAAATACACAATGTTATTTTTGAAAACTCAAATGTTGCCTCCATAGCAGTAGCAGAAGAAATAGCCGAATTAATAAGGTCAAAGCAGGAGGCAAATCAAAATTGTGTTTTGGGGCTCGCGACAGGATCTTCACCAATCAACGTTTATGAAGAATTGGTAAGAATGCACCAGGAAGAAGGATTGAGCTTTAAAAATGTGATTACCTTCAATCTGGATGAGTATTATCCTATGGAGCGTGAAAATACCCAAAGCTACTGGTACTTTATGCATGAACACCTTTTTAATCATGTAGACATACTTCCTGAAAATATCAATATACCAGACGGAACGCTAAAACCTGAAGAAATCCATCAATTTTGTATTGATTACGAACTTAAAATAAAAGAAGCCGGAGGTCTTGATTTTCAATTGCTAGGAATCGGTAGAACGGGGCATATCGGATTCAATGAACCCGGATCACACTTCAATTCGGGTACGCGGAATATTACCCTTGACCATATTACAAGGATAGATGCAGCCACTGCCTTTTTGGGAATTGATCATGTGCCAAGGGTAGCCATTACCATGGGGATCAGCACCATTAGAAAAGCCAAAAGGATCGTTTTGATGGCCTGGGGTGTTAACAAGGCATCAGTTGTCAAAGACACCATTGAAGGAGAAATTACTTCTGAGGTTCCTGCCACTTATTTACAGCGTCATGGCAATGTTACCTTTGTTTTGGATGAAGGGGCATCGTCGGACCTGACAAGAATAAAGACACCATGGCTGGTGAAAAATTGTATTTGGACCGACTCGCTAACTTTAAAGGCCGTTGTCTGGCTCAGTAGCTTATTAGACAAGTCTGTATTGAAACTTACGGACAAAGACTATAATTACAACGGAATGGCCAGCCTTCTGGTAGAACAGGGTTCAGCCTATCAGCTTAATATAAACATGTTCAACAAGTTACAACATACCATTACAGGATGGCCAGGAGGTAAACCAAATGCGGATGACTCCAACAGGCCGGAAAGAAACACACCGGCGAAAAAACGCGTGATCATTTTTAGCCCGCATCCCGATGATGATGTTATTTCAATGGGAGGCACTTTCGACAGATTGGTTGAACAGGGTCATGAAGTACACGTAGCTTACCAGACATCAGGTAATATCGCGGTAGCAGATGAAGAAACCTTGAAATTTGCTGAAGTGGCATTTGAGTTGAATGGTGGGGCAAAGAATGCAGCCCAAATCATAGAGGACCTTAATTCAAAAAAGAATTATGACATTGACAGTCCCATTGTGAGGAATTTAAAGGCGCTGATAAGAAGAAAGGAATCAGTTGCCGCAACGAGATACGTCGGTGTTCCTGATGAACAAGTACATTTTCTTGACCTTCCTTTTTATGAAACAGGTCGTGTAAAAAAGGACAAATTAAGTGATAAGGATGTAAAGATCATGTGCGATATTATTGATGAAATCAAACCGCATCAGATTTATGCTGCAGGAGATCTTGCAGATCCGCACGGAACTCATAAAGTTTGTCTTGATGCCCTTTTTATGGCTCTGGATAAATTGAAAAAGAACAAATATATGGATGATTGCTGGGTTTGGCTTTACAGGGGAGCCTGGCATGAGTGGGACATTCATGACATAGAAATGGCTGTTCCGATGAGTCCAGATCAGGTGTTGAAAAAGAAACAGGCCATATTTTACCATCAGTCACAAAAGGACGGTGTCATGTTCCAGGGAGATGATTCCAGGGAGTTCTGGATGAGAGCCGAAGAACGTAACAAAGAGACTGCCAAGAAATACAACAGCCTTGGTTTGGCAGATTATGCGGCCTGCGAAGCATTTAAAAGATATCATTATTAAAATTAGTTTGAGTATTTTTTGAAACCGTCTTTCAAGGGGTCGTAGCTTAACGACTGCTTGCTGACGGTTTTTTTTATCCTCAAAATATAGTACATAAGCCCATGAATTTATATATAAAAAAAACCGCTTTTTTGATCATTCTTTTTCTGATCGGATCGTTTTCAGTTGAATCTCAGCAAAATAATGGACAGGAATTGAATTTAATGCCCTGGCCCCGTGAAATCTCTGAAGATTCAGGAAATTTTAAAATCAACAGTAATTTTACCATCGGAATCTACGGACCTGAAAGCAATCCAGCACGGGTCGACAAAGCCGCTACACGTTTTCTTCGTTATCTGACCAATAAAACAGGTGTTTTCCTTGATGAGGGGTTTGCAAAGCCATTGCAGCAGAAAAATATAGATGTTTCCCTGCTGATAAGCTTTTCTGCATCGCCGGAAGTAGTTCTTGGGGTTGATGAATCATACGAATTGGAGGTCTTGCAAGATCGAATTGAAATCAGGGCGGCAACAGATATCGGCGCCATGCATGCCCTTTCAACCCTCTTGCAGTTAATTACCGTTGATGAGGGTGGGTATGTTTTTCCTGTAGTGCGTGTTAAAGATGCACCCAGGTTTGTTTGGAGAGGCCTGATGATGGATGTGGCAAGGCATTTCATGCCCGTTGAGGTCATCAAGAGGAATCTCGATGCCATGGCTTTTGTGAAGCTAAATGTATTTCACTGGCACCTGTCAGATGATCAAGGTTTTAGGGTAGAGGTGAAGAGCCTTCCCAATTTACATGAAATAGCTTCAGACGGTCAGTATTATACCCAAGATCAAATTAAGGACATCGTTAAATATGCAACCGAAAGAGGTATCAGGGTCGTGCCCGAATTCGACGTTCCAGGCCATGCTACAGCCATTTTGACCGCATATCCGGAATTTGCCAGTAAGGAGGGAATTGATTACAAACTTGAAAGGTACGCAGGTATTTTTGATCCTACGCTGGATCCTACAAATGAGCGAACCTATGAATTTTTAGATACCCTGTTCAAAGAAATCGCACCACTTTTCCCAGATCAGTTTTTTCATATTGGAGGAGATGAAAATGAGGGCAAGCACTGGGATGAAAATGAGTACATTCAAAAATTTATGAAAGAAAACAAGCTCAGAGATAACCATGAGCTTCAGACCTATTTTAATATCAAACTGGAAAAAATCCTGGCAAGGTATGGCAAATCTTTAATGGGATGGGAAGAGATCATGACAGATAATATGCCAAAAACGGCTCTGATACATTCCTGGAAAGGCGTCAACGAGGGAATGGAGCCCGGAGAGTCACTGGTCAAGGCCGTCAAAAACGGATACCAGACCATTCTTTCAAATGGTTATTATATTGATCTCATGTTATCTGTGGAAGATCATTACCTCATTGATCCTATGCCTCAGGTCACTTTGAGCGAAGAAGAAGCAAATAGGATCCTGGGTGGCGAAGCCACCATGTGGAGTGAACTGGTAACTCCTTTGACGGTAGATTCAAGAATTTGGCCCAGAACAGCAGCTATTGCAGAAAGGTTCTGGTCGGCCGGTTCAGTCACTGATGTCGATAACATGTTCCAACGCCTTGAGGTCATCAGTAATTCTTTAGAATTGACAGGTGTCAGACACTTGCAGACCAAGGAATATTTGTTGAGAAACATAAGCAATTATCAGGATGTTCACCCCCTGAGAAGCCTCAGCCATATCAGTGAACCTTTAAAGATCTATTCCAGAAATGCGGGAGGAACCCAGTATAAAAGTTTTTCTCCTTTTACGCTTTTTGCAGACGCGTGTACGGCTGATGCCAAAGAAGTAAGGGGCTTCAGGTCATCTGTAGCGGCATTTATGTCTCGGTCTGATGCTGAGTCCATAAAGCAAGTGATACATTATTTGCAACGTTGGTCTGGTATTTATGAAAAATTGGATGTACTTCACCCAAATGCGCCATTGCTTACTCCTGTAATGCCGTATGCAGCAAGGGTACGTGATATTTCAGATTTGATGATTCAGGCCCTTGAATCAGAAGCCTTATCGCAAGAGGGCATGAACAAATTAAAGCACTTGCTGAAAAGCGGGGAGGACCCTAAAAATAATCTTGACGTAGAATTGGCGGTAAAAGAAGAACTTATGGATCTTGCCGTTTTTTTACTAAAATAATAATCAAATACCTTAATGATCATAAAGATGAAGGCCAGAACAAATATTTTTCCAAGCATCGCGGTGTTACTCTTATTGTTGGCAAGTTGTGCCACAGAGGATAAGAGCCGGGATTTTACAGAGGAGTTTCTCTTTACAAAAGGAATAGAGGGGCCTGCTGTTGATCAAGACAAGAATCTTTATGCAGTCAATTTTGAGAAAGAAGGCACTATCGGTATCGTTGATGCTACGGGGAAGTCCTCAATTTTTGTCTCATTACCCAATGGAAGCGTTGGCAATGGCATCCGATTTGATAAAAGCGGCCATATGTTTATTGCGGATTACGTCAATCACAATATCCTGAAAATAGCCAAAGGCAGCAAGAATGTTGAGGTATATGCACACCATCCTGATTTGAACCAGCCTAATGATATCGCTATTGCTCCGGACGGAACCCTTTATGCCAGTGACCCGAACTGGAAAGATGGTACAGGTCAGCTCTGGAAGATTGATACAACAGGTTTTAAATTACTTGAGCGCAACATGGGAACCACTAACGGGATCGAGGTGGCTCCGGAAGGAAACAAGCTCTATGTTAATGAGTCGGTGCAGAGAAAAATCTGGGTTTATGATATCAATTCGTCAGGTGATATAAGCAATAAAAGACTTTTTTACGAATTCGAGGATTTCGGATTAGACGGTATGCGTTGCGATATAAAAGGCAATCTTTACGTATGTCGTTACGGTGCAGGCAAAGTGGTGGTCCTCAATCCTCAGGCAGAGATCATCAGGGAGGTAATTTTAAATGGTAAAAATCCGAGCAATATCACTTTTGGCGGAAAGGAGCACATGAGTTGTTTTGTTACCCTTGCAGACCGAGGATGCTTTGAAACTTTTCAGGCTAATTTTCCAGGCAAGGATTTTTAGGAAGCTGCATTAAACAACAAACAAAAAGTCTGATTACCTGAATTTTACTTCGCTAATTTTAAACTTTCGCAATCGTTTTCGTTTAAATGTGCACATTCCTTTAAAAATGCGCTTTTTTATTATTATTTTTGTCTGTTTTTTAAAAAGAATATGAAGAAATTTATAAGAAAAGTGGCTGTGATGACATCAGGGGGTGATGCTCCGGGGATGAATGCGGCCATTCGAGCGGTTGTTCGTTCATGTGCCTATTACAAATTGGAATGCGTAGGAATCTATCGCGGATACCAGGGAATGATAGAAGGAGACATAGTGCCCATGTCAGCGAGAGACGTGCACCATATTATTCAGAAAGGGGGCACGGTATTGAAATCTGCAAGGTCAAATGAATTCAGAACGATAGAAGGTAGAAAAAAGGCACATGAAAGCCTTAAAAATGAAAAAGTTGATGCGCTGGTCGTCATCGGTGGAGACGGTTCTTTTACCGGTGGAATGATTTTTAGCCAGGAGTATAATTTTCCTGTGATTGGAATACCGGGAACCATAGACAACGATATCTTTGGCACTGATTATACCATAGGCTACGATACAGCCTTGAATACTGCAGTGGAAGTGATTGACAAGATCAGGGACACAGCGAGTTCGCACAATAGATTGTTTTTTGTGGAAGTCATGGGAAGGGATTCAGGCTTTATTGCCTTGAATTCAGGTATTGGTGCAGGGGCAGAAGAAATTTTGATCCCGGAAGAGAACTTAGGGCTTGACCGATTATTGGAATCTTTGGAAAAAAGCAGAAGATCAGGAAAATCTTCAAGTTTGGTCGTTGTGGCAGAAGGAGATAAAACAGGTTCGAATGTTTTTGAACTGGCCGATTATGTAGAAAAGAACCTCCCACAGTATGACGTGAGGGTTTCTATCCTGGGGCATATGCAGCGCGGAGGTTCCCCAAGTTGTTTTGACCGGGTATTGGCAAGCAGGATGGGGGTTAAGGCCGTAGAACTGTTGCTTGACAACCAAACCAACAAGATGGTTGGTATTCAGAACAATGAACTTGTGGCGGTAGACCTGGAAAATGCAGTAAAAGAACACCATAAGATCAGTCCTGAAATATTGAGAATATCTGATATTATGTCAGTATAAATAAATTTAATTTTTAAAATAATTACGAAATGATTAAAATCGGAATTAACGGATTCGGAAGAATTGGAAGACTAGCTTTTAGAATTGCTACTCAGAGAGAAAATGTACAGGTAGTTGGGATCAATGACCTTTTAGATGTCGATTACTTGGCGTATATGTTAAAGTATGATTCAGTCCATGGTCAGTTCGACGGTGATATAGATGTTAAAGACGGCAAACTTATCGTTAACGGAAATGAAATTAGAATCACGGCAGAACGCAATCCTGAAGACTTGAAATGGGATGCGATCGGGGCCGATTATGTGATCGAAGCTACCGGATTGTTTACAACAAAGGAAAAAGCAGGAATGCACTTGACAGCCGGAGCGAAAAAAGTTATTATTTCTGCTCCCTCGGCTGATGCCCCAATGTTTGTAATGGGTGTAAACCACAAAGAACTGGCAGCTGATGAGGCTATTTTCTCAAACGCATCATGTACTACAAATTGTTTGGCGCCTATTGCCAAAGTATTGCATGACAGCTTTGGTATTACGGATGGTTTAATGACAACGATACACGCTACTACGGCAACTCAAAAAACAGTTGATGGTCCTTCATTGAAAGACTGGAGAGGTGGTAGAGCAGCGTTGCATAACATCATTCCTTCTTCAACAGGAGCAGCCAAAGCCGTAGGTAAGGTCATTCCTTCATTGAACGGAAAACTTACAGGAATGTCTTTCAGAGTTCCTACAATGGATGTATCTGTTGTTGACCTTACGGTTAATCTTTCTAAAAGTGTCAGCTATGATGATATCTGTAAGGCTATGAAAGATGCTTCAGAAGGAGAGTTAAAAGGTATTTTGGGGTATACAGAAGAATTAGTCGTTTCTCAGGATTTCGTAGGAGAAACACGTACATCTGTTTTTGATGCCAAGGCAGGTATTGCTTTAACGGATAATTTTGTCAAAGTTGTTTCCTGGTATGATAATGAATATGGTTATTCAACAAAAATTATTGATTTGTTAGAATACTCGGCTTCTTTGTAAGGCCACATAAATTGATAAAAAAAGGCTGTCCGAAAGGACGGTCTTTTTTTTTGCTTCAAACTTTTCTCTTAAACTTGTTTCCTGCAATAAATTTAACATGAGAATTCACCCGATTTGAATTTTATATGATCAAAAATAATGAGTTTCGCAATTCCTTCATCAGGGAAAGATTTTGTTTTTAAGAATTATTTTATTGAATTAACCGCGAATCAGTATTTAAATTTATAAATTTAGGCTGAAAAAAAATTTTCAATAATATTTTAAAAAGATGATTTATGGCTCATACAAAAAAAATTAAAGGCGTTATTGCGATCCTGACCGGAGGAGGTGATGTGCCTGGTCTTAATCCCGCAATCCGTGCAATAACCATTCGTGCAAATCGTGAAGGTTTCAAGGTAATAGGTTTACGCAGGGGATGGGCGGGAATAACAGAATTGATTCGCGATAAAAAGGCTGACAACAGCAAAAGTTATATGTTATTGACGAATGATATTGTCAACAAAGCCGGTAGAACAGGAGGTACTTTTTTGCATTCTTCACGAACCAAACCCAGTAAAATGCCTAAGGCCCATGTTCCTGAGCACTTGAAAGACACCTATACAGAAGAAATAAATGATCTTACCAAAGAAGTAATCAAGAATCTGGAATGGCTTGGTGTAGATTATTTGATCCCCATAGGTGGAGATGATACTTTGAGTTATGGGGTTAGACTTTACAAAGAGGGAGTAAAAGTAGTGGCGATACCCAAAACCATGGACAATGATGTGCCGGGAACCGATTACTGCATTGGCTTTAGTACTTGTGTAACAAGAACCATCAGTATGACAAATAATTTAAGGACTTCCGCGGGTTCTCATGAGAGGATTCTTGTGATGGAAGTATTTGGAAGATATGCCGGGTTTACAGCCATGTTACCGGCCATGGCCGGTTCTGCCAATCGCTGTGTGATTCCTGAGCATGAATTTGAAATTCCTCATTTGACTGAGCTATTGGTTCAGGACAGAAATAACAATCCAAGTAAGTATTCTGTGGTACTCGTTTCAGAAGGGGCGATGTTTAAAGGAGGAGAAATGATGTTCCAAAATTCAGAAAAAGACATGTTTGGGCACGCAAAATTAGGAGGCATTGGCGATGTGGTATCATCCGAAATCAAAAGTTTAACCGCAGGTTTCAATAATGGTAAAACCATCAATATCATCAATCAGAAATTAGGCTATTTGGTTAGAGGTGGAGATCCTGACGCGGTTGATTCCATAGTTCCCATGGCCTATGGAAACCTTGCACTGGACCTGATTCTGGGAGGTTTTCACGGAAGGCTCGTTGTATTGAAAAATGGTAGATATGATGATGTCCCGCTCGATGTGGTGACCAACTCCAAAAAGATTGTCAATGTGGAGAAATATTATAACACGCAAAGATTGAGACCTCATTACAATCGTTTTGAAATGAAACCCATGTTTTTAATGGCCGCAGACAGTTAAACTTTGAACTGTAAAATGCCAAGAAAAAAAGGTCCGGAAAAAGAACACTTCTCTTTCCGGACCTTTTTTCTGACCCGTTCACTTCTGATCCGATCACTTCTGACCCGTTCACTTTTGACCCGTTCACTTCTGACCCGTTCACTTCCGAACCGATCACTTCTGACCCTGTCACCTCTCATCCGATCGCCTGTGACCCGTTCACTTCCGAACCTTTCACATCCGAACCGTTCACTTTTGACCTGTTCACTTCTGACCCGTTCACTTCCGAACCGATCACTTCTGACCCTGTCACCTCT
>CBDUAP010000056.1:0-14975 GCA_965365165.1 uncultured Flavobacteriaceae bacterium | reverse complement strand
CAATCTCTTTTTCCAGTCTGCTAAATTCTTTTTTTTCGGTAAAAGACAGTTGTCCCGCTGCCGGAGTTCCCTTTCTGGAATCTTCTTTTTTTTCTTTAACCGGACTTGTATTGGGCTGAGAATCTTCATATACGCGATAATCTGAATAATTACCCGGAAAACCGCTGATCACCCCCTCGCCTTCAAAAACAAAAAGCTGGTCAACGATTCGATCCATAAAATACCTGTCATGAGAAACGACTATAAGGTTTCCCGGAAAATCAAGAAGGAAATTCTCAAGGATCTGTAACGTGATGATATCAAGGTCATTGGTCGGTTCATCAAGTATCAGAAAATTGGGGTTTTGAATGAGAACAGTACATAAAAACAATCTTTTTAATTCACCGCCCGAAAGTTTTTCTACAAAATCATATTGTTTTTTACGGTCGAAAAGGAACCGTTCCAATAACTGACCCGCACTGATCGTCCTGCCTTTCGCCAGAGGAATGTAGTCTCCAAATTCCCGAATCACATCGATTACTTTTTGTCCTTCCTTAATTTTAATGCCCCCCTGTGAGTAATAGCCGAATTTGATGGTTTCTCCAACCACCACCTTTCCTGAATCAACCCGAACAGCACCCGTTACAATATTGACAAAGGTTGATTTACCCGTTCCGTTTTTACCAATTATTCCAATGCGCTCGCCTCGTTTGAACACGTAGTCGAATTTATTGATCAGTACCAGGTCGTCATAACTTTTGCAAATATGATGCAATTCGATCACCTTGGAGCCCAAACGCTCCATTTGGATCTCCAGTTGGATTTCGTGGTCTTTCCTTCTTTGGTGTGCCACTTTTTTGATACTCTGGAAATCATCAATCCTTGATTTTGACTTGGTAGTTCTGGCTTTGGGTTGACGACGCATCCATTCCAGTTCTTTTTTAAAAAGGTTCTTTGCTTTTGAAATAGTGCTTTCCTCTGCAAGCTGGCGTTCTTGTTTTTTTTCAAGGAAGTAGGAATAGTTTCCTTTGTATTTGAACAAATTGCCCTGGTCAAGCTCCAGGATCTCATTGCACACCCGATCCAGGAAATAACGATCGTGTGTGACCATGAAGAGCGCTGTGTTTTGCTTTTTTAAATACTGCTCAAGCCATTCGATCATTTCAAGATCAAGATGGTTAGTAGGCTCATCCAGGATCAATAATTCGGGTTGATCCAGCAGGACAATAGCCAGTTCAAGACGTTTTTTCTGCCCCCCTGACAAAGAAGAAACAAGTTGATCCATATCATCCAGTTTAAGCTTGAACAGAATCTGTTTGTATTGTGTTTCGAAGTCCCAGGCATTGTTATGTTCCATTAGTTCGAAGGCCTTTTGATAGGCATCCTGATCCTCCGGATTTTTTAAGGCATTTTCATATTGCTCAATGATATGTAAGATGGCATTGTCAGCATCGAAAATGGATTGTTCTACAGTCAGTTGCTCGTTGAGGTTTTCTTTTTGTGATAAATACCCAATCTTCAGGCCTTTTCTGAAAACGATATTTCCTGAATCTGCACTTTCTTCTGCCGCAATGATCTTGAGAAGGGTTGTTTTTCCTGTACCGTTCTTGGCAATGAATCCAATTTTTTGATCCTTATTGATCCCAAAAGAAAGATTATCAAACAATATATTGTCTCCAAATGATTTAGAGATGTTCTCAACAGAAAGGTAGTTCACTTCAATAGAATTTTAAATAGGTTTGAGCCAAGCTGCAGCAATTGAAGGTTAGAAAGTCGGCCGTGCAAAGATAAAGTAAAATTACCCTTTAAACTGGAATTCAAAATTTTTCTGATATTGGTCCCATTGTTCCTGTGAGCTGATCCCTTTGTGGTCATCGTTGTAGAATAATTTCAAATAGAGCTCTAGTTGAGAAGGTGTTTTGTATCCTGGCAAGGGCAATAGGGTGTCACCATTTTCATTAAAAAAAACGATAGT
Organism: uncultured Flavobacteriaceae bacterium; assembly: GCA_965365165.1. Lineage (GTDB taxonomy): Bacteria > Bacteroidota > Bacteroidia > Flavobacteriales > Flavobacteriaceae > Lutimonas. The sequence continues at coordinate 13,021 of CBDUAP010000056.1, read as the reverse complement.
GGGATAGGCAGAGATCTTCAAAGCCCCTGCAAGCTGATGCTGGGCATTTCTGCCGGACCTGCCGGGGACATATTCAGGGTTTTCGAAAAGCATATCTTTAAACCTGATGGATTCATTTCCTTCGGCATTAAATTTTACGGCATAATAATTTTCATTGATGTATTTGACGACATCAGGGTTTTGAAAAGTGTTTTTATCCAATAACTTGCATGGACCACACCATGTGGTGTAAACATCCATCATAATTTTCTTTGGATTTACCGCCTGGGCCTCAACAGCTTCCTCAAGACTCATCCAGTTGATGGCTGAATTTTGGGCGGTTGCGGCAAGTGTTGTCAACAGTATTGTAAAAACTAAAAGTATCTTCTTCATTTTTGTCAAATTAATCATTGCTTTAGTTGCATTTCCAGTTGCAAAATTACACAAACAGATCTTATAATTTTGTTAAAAGACCCGATATTCAAACTTTTTTTGACCTAAATTATTTTACGCCATGCATTAATTTTTTAAGTAAAGGGTTGAGCAAGATTGAAACAAATCCTACGCTTATAGGAATTATTGTAAAGATTAAAAAGAAGGAACTGAGCGAATATTCTTCAGAAATTTTGTCGATCAAACCTCCCATGGTCCCGGCAGTTTTCTGACCAATGGCAATGGCCAGATACCAGATACCGAACATAAATCCGATCATTCGTGGCGGCACAAGTTTGCTCAGATAAGAGAGCCCTACGGGCGAGAGACAAAGTTCACCCATCGTATGCAATAAATAGGCAAGGATCAGGAAAATCATGCTTACAGAAGCTGTTTTGGCTCCTGAAGGAATATTCGCAGTACCAAAAGCAAGGATTGCGAAACCAAGCCCTAGTAATATGAGCCCCAGGCCATATTTCATTGCAGCACTTGGATTGTATTTGCTTTCCCACCATTTTGAAAAGAACGGAGCAAGGGTAATGATAAAAAACGAATTCAATATGCCAAACCAGGATGCCGGAGCTTCCGTTGTGTCTTTGCTAAATTCTCTATTAATTTTCCAACTCACAATTAGCCATAGTCCCAAAAAGGCAATACCTAAAATAATGTTTGAATATGGAATTTTAGAATATGTTTTTTTAAATAATAAAAACAAGACCCAGGTTATAATCGCCAAAGGGCCAACTGTCAGAATAGAATCTACTATTTTAAATATCATTGCAGAGACCCCGGTTAAATTTCTCGCCGTATAGTCTCTTGCAAAAATCGTCATAGAACCTAAAGATTGTTCAAAAGCCGCAAAAAAGAACACCGTAAAGAGTCCGAAAATTGCAACAGCGATGATGCGGTCTCTTATTACTCTATCGTATCTGACAACTCTCGAAACCAGGAGATATAGAAATATTGCCAAGCCTGAAAGGATTATTACCGTTGAACCGTCATACCCACCTATGGAAAATTCAAGGAAGCCTGAACCACTTACTTTTGACATTGGGTCATTAAACAGGTACATAAGACCGCATAAAGACGAAAGAGTGACAAGTATTTTATCAAGAGTAGTAAAAGGATTTAGTTTTTCTGCTTTTTCAGGTGTCTTAGATTTCATTTCAACCTTCTCATTCTCTTCTCTTAATTTTTCTGATGCAGCTATTACACTCGGTCTTTCTCCTATATTTCCAAATAAATTTTTAGCCAATAAAAACTGAAGCATCCCTAAAAACATGAAAATTCCTGCCAGACCAAAGCCATAACTCCAACCTAAATTTTCGGCCAAATAGCCACAAAGCATCATTCCAAAAAAAGCACCGGCGTTTACTCCCATATAAAAGATGGTATAGGCACCGTCCTTTTTGGACTCTTTTCCTTTATACATCGTGGAGATAATGGATGTAATATTAGGTTTAAAAAAACCGGTCCCAATAACAAGTAATGCCAGTCCCAGGTACAAAGAAAATTGTGTTTCAAAGACCATTGAAAGGTGACCAAGAGTCATAATGATACAACCGATTACAACTGCCCATTTATATCCTGTATACTTGTCTGCTATAAATCCGCCAATAATCGGGGTCAGATATAGCAAGGAAGCGTAAGTACCGATCAAAGCCAGGGCATGTTCTCTGGGCCATTCCCAACCTGGATTATCCCCTATGAGTGGTGCCGTTAAAAACAGGACCAATAAAATCCGCATCCCATAAAAAGAAAAACGCTCCCACATTTCGGTAAAAAACAGAACAAATAAACCCGCAGGATGTCCTAAGACCCTGTCTTTAAATAAATTTTCTATATCAGTCTTCATAAATTAAATATTTGGAATGTTAAAAACCCCTTTAAGTACGTTTTTCTTAAAGGGGTGCTTTTTAATTATTTGTTAATGCAGTTTTTTCGTCTTGGGTAACTTCGTGCTCATCATCTTCAGCGCCATGGGTGAGTAACTCCAGTTTTTTCCTGAACATCATGACCAGACCTCCAAAAACAATACAGAAAATGGCTATTCCTGTAAAGACCGTAAATTCTCCCTGGCCTTCGGCTGATTCTCCCAGCCATCCGGCCAATTTGTTTCCGAACCCTGTCATGGCAAAATAGATACCCATCATGAGGGAGCCATATTTTAAAGGTGCTAATTTTGTGATGTAAGAAAGCGCAACAGGTGAAATGCATAATTCACCTATGGTATGCAATAAATAAGCCAAAACAAGCCAGTACATGGCAGAAGATCCATTAGCTTCAAACTGTGAAGCTGCCGCAGACATAAAAAAGAACCCCGTACCCATAATGATCAACCCGATGATCATTTTATAAAGGGAAGTTGAAAGTTTGCCCTCTAATTTTCTCTTGGCCCAATATGCGGCAATACCCGTACCTAAAAATATGATAAACATAGCATTTAGAGACTGGAACCAGGACGCAGGAACTTCCCAACCCATCAGCATCCTGTTGGTTTTTTCTTTTGCATAAATATTCATCAAACCTCCGGCTTGTTCAAAGGCACCCCAAAAAATGATGACCAGCAAAAAGGATATCATCAGAACGATGATCCTGTCTTTTTCAATTTTTGTCAGTGGTTTCTTCATGGCCTCTTTTTCAGTTTCATTTTGAGAAACACCCAGGAAATTACCCACGTTTTTTAAATATTTCTGACCCACGAGGTATTGTATCAAACCCATGGCCATTCCTATTCCGGCCAAACCGAAACCATAATGCCATCCGTGTACCTCACCTACATAACCAACGATCAAACTTGATAAAAAAGCACCTACATTGATTCCGATATAGAAAATGGTAAACCCCTTATCTCTTCGAATGTCTCCCTTGGTGTATAACCCACCTACCATGGTAGAAATATTGGGTTTCAACATGCCGACTCCGGCAACGATCAGTCCAAGTCCCGTATAAAAGGCCCAGTATTCTTCTATCGCGAGGATACTGTGTCCTGCAACCAAAAGAATTCCGCCATACAGCACTGACTTTTTCTGACCGATAAATTTATCTGCGATCCATCCGCCGGGAATGGAGGCTACATAAACCAGCATGGTATACCATCCATATAAGGCAAGTGCTTCACCATTTGACCATCCCAAACCAGGATTTACATCGGTAGTGGCCTGAACCAGATAAAGAACAAGTATTGCCCGCATGCCGTAGTAGGAGAACCGTTCCCACATTTCGGTGAAAAAAAGAATGAAAAGACCAACAGGATGTCCAAGAAATTCTCTTTGATCCGGTGTTTTTGCTATGGATGCCATAAAATGCTGTTTAAAATTAGTCGATGATATTTTGCTCTTTTTCTTCAGTGTTTCCGAGAGAGCGGTCAATAAAAGTAGTCATTTTTTTGAAAAGGTGTAATCGAGTGTTTTTGCCTTTGTAAATCCCATGTGCCCTGTCTGGGTATGCAAAGTAATCGAATTGCTTATTGGATTCCACAAGTGCGTTGATCATTTGCATGGAATTTTGCACATGCACGTTATCATCTCCTGTTCCGTGGATCAACAGGTAATCACCTTTGAGCAGTTCAGCAAAATTCACCGGGGAGTTATCGTCATATCCGGACGCGTTTTCCTGAGGAGTCTGCATAAACCTTTCGGTGTAAACGGTATCATAATACCTCCATGAGGTTACTGGAGCAACTGCGATGGCCATCTTGAACACATCGGCTCCCTTTGTAATGGCAAGGGAGCTTAAAAATCCACCATAGCTCCATCCCCATATCCCGATTCTTTCTTCATCAATATAATCCCTTTTTCCCAATTCTCTGGCTGATTCGATTTGATCTTCAAGCTCATATTTCCCCAATTGCTTATAGGTCACTTTTTTAAAATCCCTTCCTTGGTAACCGGTCCCTCTCCCGTCTACGCAAACAATCACATAATCTTTCTGGCTGAGCATCATATGCCAGTAATCATGCCTGAAGGCATTGTTCCATCTGTTGACAACGCTTTGAGAACCCGGGCCTGAATACTGGAACATCAGCAAGGGATATTTTTTATTAGGATCAAAATTTGTGGGTTTGATCATCCACATGTTGAACTCGCCGTTTATGGTTTTGAGTTTACTGAATTCTTTTACGGGAAAGTTGAATTCAGAGATTCTCTCGGCCAAATTCAGGTTATTTTTGATTTCTTTTAACGCTTCTCCGGTTCGGGCATCTACCAAAGTATAAACGGGAGGTGTTGTTGCGCTCGAATAGGTGTTCACAAAATAATTCAGGCTGTTACTGAAGGCAGCCTTGTTTTCACCGATATACTTGCTAAGTTTTTTCTTTTTCTTCCCATTGATCCCGATAGAATAAATACTCCTGTTGATTGAACCCTCTTCGGTTGACTCGTAAAAGACTTTTTTTGATTTTGCGTCATAGCCGTAGTATTTGGTTACTTCCCAATTACCGGTTGTGATCTGATTTTTCAGCTGCCCGCTTGGGTCGTAATGATAAAGATGGTTAAAACCATCCCTTTCGCTACTCCAGATAAAACTGTTATCATCAAGGAAGGCCAGGTCATTATTTTCCTTGATATAAGCCTCGTCTTTTTCATTCAGCAGCAGGGAGACCTCTTTGCTCCCTGTTTCAAATGAAATGAGATTAAGATTGTTCTGATGCCTGTTAAGGGTTGTGATCACCAGCTGACCGGCTTGTTTTGACCATTGAATTTTGCGCAAATAATATGGCTCAAAACCTTTAAGATCAACTTCATGTTTTTTGCCGTCAGAAAGGTCGTAGAGATACAGGCTCACTTTTGAATTTTTTTCTCCTGCCTTTGGATATTTAAAGGTTTGCGATACAGGGTAAAGGCTTTTTCCGTATGTGTCCATCCTAAATTCGGGAACATCGGTTTCATCAAAACGGATAAAAGCCAGTTTGTCAGAAGCGGGGCTCCATTCAAACGCTTTAACAAAACCAAACTCCTCTTCATAGACCCAATCGGTGATACCGTTGATGATTTTGTTCATTTCCCCATCAGTGGTGATCTGTCTGGTTTCCTTTGAGCGGAGGTCTTTTATAAAGAGGTTGTTTTGATGAACAAAGGCAACCATGTTTCCATCAGGAGAAAATGTCGGCTCCTGGATATTAAACTCTGAGATAAGCTCAAGGCTTTTGTCATTTAGGTCATAAACGTAATACTTGCCTTTTTTAGACCTTCTGTAGATACTTTCCAGGTCAACACCTATGATCAGTTTTTTCTCGTCCTGGCTAAAAGTGTAATCATTAAAGTTTTTAATGCCCTCGAGATCTTTGCTCAACACCAGGGTTGCTACTTTTTCAAGAGTTTTATAATCATATTTATCGAGATAGGAGCCGTAGGAATTGTGATTAAGAATGGTGTAGTAGTCTCCGTTTTTCATGGAGTGAAAGGCTTCAAGGGATTCTGATCTGAAGGTATTATTGACCCATATGTCTTCAAGAGTAATTTCTTTTTTTTGGGCTGTAACAAATTGGCTTAGGACAAATAACAGAACTGGAATAATTCTCATGATAAGGCGGTATCAAAAATTTTTCCCAAGTTTACGAAATTATATGAAATCAGTTCTTGGTTTTTGGATAAAGTTTGTGAGATTTACGACTTTGATCAAAGGTCTTTTATCTAAAAAATTCAATAAAACAAGCATTGAGAGACAAACTTTTGAACAAAGTGGCATGTCTGTTGATATTTGTTCAGATTCCGCTTTTGTTTGGTGAATTTTATACATAAAGCTATTCTTTTGCTATTGATTATATTTGCATTGCATTAATTCACCTGATATGTCAAAAATGGTCAAGGGGTTTTCCAGGTTTACAAAAGAAGAAAAGATAAGCTGGCTTGCTGATAATTTTTTTCAGGACAAGGAAAAGGGAAAGGCAACGCTGCATCAATATTTAAATGACGATAAGGAGCTGCAGCAACTTCACGATGAGTTTATTGAGAATACCATAAGCAACTTTTATGTTCCTTATGCCATTGCCCCAAATTTTATTATCAATGGAAAGCCTTATGCAATACCAATGGCCATTGAAGAAAGTTCGGTTGTGGCAGCGGCATCACTCACTGCTAAATTTTGGGGTGAACGAGGAGGTTTTAAGGCTGAGGTGATTTCTACGGTAAAATCGGGCAGGTACATTTTTTATATTCCGGGAGCAAGAATGACCTGGAGCATTACTTTTCAGGGATAAAAGATGAGCTGATCCGTTCAACGGATGAGATCACGGCCAACATGAGAAAAAGAGGGGGCGGAATTTTAGATATAGAATTGAGAGACCGCACCCCCGAACTTCCAGATTATTACCAGCTCCATGTAAGTTTCGAAACAGGTGACAGCATGGGGGCAAATTTTATCAATTCATGTCTCGAGGCCATTGCCCATACCTTTAAAAAAGAAGGTATTTCCATTGTCATGAGCATCTTGTCTAACTATGTGCCGGAATGCCTGGTGAAAGCAGAGGTGTCTTGTAAAATAGAATCTTTTTTTCCTGAAGAACCGGAATTGTATGCCCGTAAATTTATTCAGGCGGTTCAGATTGCAGAAGTAGAACCCTTCAGAGCGGTGACCCATAATAAAGGAATCATGAATGGAATTGATGCTGTGGTCCTGGCAACCGGAAACGATTTCAGGGCAGTTGCTGCAGGGGCACATGCTTATGCCTCTAAAGATGGGAGGTACAGAAGTCTTACACACGCAAAAATTGAATCAGGATATTTTAAATTTTGGATTGAGCTTCCATTGTCTTTGGGCACTGTAGGAGGATTGACCAGGTTGCACCCGCTTGCCAAGCTCTCAATGGAGATTTTGCAAAATCCGACTGCTAAAGAACTGATGCAGATTGTGGCGGTAGCAGGTCTGGCACAGAACTTTGCTGCGTTGAGGGCATTGACAACTACAGGGATTCAACAGGGGCACATGAAAATGCATTTGATGAATATCCTCAACCAGATGGAGGCCAATTTGCACGAGAAGGAATTGATATGTGAAGAGTTCAAGGGGAAAACCGTATCACATAGCGCGGTAGCCGAAAGTCTTCATAAATTGAGGACAGGCCATTAAATAACATTGAATTATGTTAAAATAAATATTTTCTATTTGATATGATTGAATTCAGCGATAAGGATTTCTTATCTTTGATAAAAATAAACTAAAACTAAAATTTAATATTATGTCATTTCAATTACCAAAACTACCATATGCATATGATGCTTTAGAGCCTCATATTGACGCCCGAACCATGGAGATTCATCATTCGAAGCACCATAATGGATATACGACCAATTTGAATAATGCTGTTGCAGGTACCGATCTTGAAGGAAAACCAATTTTGGATATTCTGGAAAATCTGGACATGAGCAATATGGCTGTAAGAAACAACGGTGGGGGTTTCTACAACCACGACCTTTTCTGGCAAGTAATGTCTCCGGACGGAGGAGGAGAGCCTTCAGGTGAGCTGGCTGCTGCAATCAAAGAAGAATTCGGTTCTTATGAGGGTTTCAAAGAAGTATTTTCAAAAACCGCAGCTACCCGATTTGGTTCTGGGTGGGCTTGGTTATGTGTTCACAAAGGAGGAAAGGTGAAAGTATGTTCTACACCAAATCAGGATAACCCAATTATGCCCGGCGTAGGATGTGGAGGTTTTCCAATTTTAGGATTAGACGTTTGGGAACACGCTTACTATTTGCATTACCAAAACAGAAGACCCGATTATATTAGCTCTTTCTACAATTTGATCAATTGGGATGAGGTGAGTAAAAGGTATGCAGCCAATAAATAATTGCATTTTTTACTTTGAAAAAGAAAAGAAACCACGGAGCACCGGCTCCGTGGTTCATTTTTTATACAAGAGTTTAGAACAAAGAAGAAAAGTAAAATAATGAATTCCAGGAATGTTGCTTTTTTATTGGCATTTCTTGCTGCCTTGATCTATGGGGTCAGTTTTACGATTGCCAAAGAAGTAATGCCTGTATACGTGAAACCATTCGGGTTCATTTTACTCAGGGTTGTGGGGGCCACAATTCTTTTCTGGATCGTTGGCTTGTTTCTTAAAAAAGAAAAAATAGCCGTCAGAGATTATGCGAGGATTGCATTGGCCGCTGTTTTTGGGATGGCCCTCAATCAACTCTCATTTTTTAAAGGGCTGAGTATGACCACGCCAATAAGTGCTTCGGTGATCATGGTAATCACCCCAATATTGGTCCTTACCTTTTCTGCATTTATAATCAAGGAAAAACCGACGGTAAAAAAGATAGGAGGAATACTTATCGGCATGCTGGGAGCCATTTTACTGATTGTTTTGGGAAGAGAAATCGGTACTGCCCCGAATCCCAAACTCGGAAACCTTTTGGTTTTTGCCAATGCGTCCTTTTATTCACTTTACCTGATCATGATCAAAAACCTGACAAAAAAATACCACCCCATTACCCTCGCCAAATGGCTTTATTTATTTGGACTGATCATTGTTTTACCATTTGGTGTTCGTGAGTTCAACATGATTGAATGGACTCAGTTACCGGTTCCCGTGGTATACAGAATAGGTTTTATTGTTGTTTTTACCTCCTTTATGACTTACATGTTCAATTTGATCGCCATCAGACAACTCAAACCAACAACATTGAGCATTTTTATTTATCTGCAACCGGTAATAGCCAGCTCTTATGCGCTTCTCGTGGGAAGCGATACCTTGAATGCGGTAAAAATATTTGCAACACTGCTTATTTTTATAGGGGTATTTTTAGTGACCAGAAAACCCAGGGAAGCAAGGCCATGATTTATTAATATCAAGCCTTCGAAGCTTTTTGGCACTTTTTTATTAGTAACTTTGTTAAAATTTAATTCAGTAATATGATACAATCCATGACCGGATATGGCAAGTCTGTTATACAGCTTGACACAAAGAAGATTACACTTGAAATAAAGTCTCTGAACAGTAAGAACCTGGATATCAACACCAGGTTTCCCGGTGTATACCGAGAAAAAGAAATTGATGTCAGGAGGCTCATTGCCAGAAAGCTGATCAGGGGCAAAGTAGACATGTCATTTTATATTGAATCTACAACCGACGAAACGACAACAAAGATCAATTCTGGTATCGTTGCAAATTATATACAACAGCTTGAAAATATACGTAAGGAAGGGGACGTCCTTTCCATAGCCATGCGCTTGCCGGATGTTCTGAAGACGGAGAAGGAAGAGTTGGATGAAGAAGAGTGGAGCTTCATTGAGAAAGGAATTCATGAGGCTCTCCTGAGCCTGGAGGCCTACAGGTCATCTGAAGGAGCTGAACTTAAGTCAGATTTTGAGCGTCGGGTGGAAACATTACAGGAAAAATTGGAAAATGTGATGGATCTGGATTCAAAAAGGCTGGAACAGGTTAGGGAAAGGCTTAAAAAATCGATCGCTGAATTGCAGCAGACGGTTGACGAGAACAGGTTTGAGCAGGAACTGATCTATTATCTTGAAAAATTGGACATTACTGAAGAAAAAGTAAGGCTTAATAACCACCTTAGTTATTTTGTTCAGGAGCTCAATAGTGACGATTCGAATGGAAAAAAACTTGGTTTTATTTCACAGGAGATAGGAAGAGAGATCAATACAATAGGTTCTAAAGCGAATTATGCACCCATGCAGAAAGTGGTGGTTGAAATGAAGGATGAACTTGAAAAAATCAAGGAACAAATGTTAAATGTGTTATAATGAACTTGAAAAAATCAGGGAAATTAATTGTTTTTTCGGCTCCTTCGGGATCGGGTAAAACGACGATAGTACATCATCTCTTGAGCCAAAAGGAGCTCAATCTTGATTTTTCAATTTCAGCGACCTCCAGAGAAAAAAGAGGTGATGAAGTTGACGGTAAAGACTATCACTTTATTAGTTTGGACCAGTTCAAGAAACATATTGAAGCAGATGAATTTGTGGAATGGGAAGAGGTGTATCAGGATAATTTTTACGGAACTTTAAAGTCAGAGGTCGAAAGAATATGGGCAGCAGGTAAACACGCTATTTTTGATATCGATGTGATAGGGGGTCTGAGGGTCAAGAAGAAATTTCCGGAGAAAACCCTTGCCGTTTTTGTCAAGGCGCCGTCTTTGGAGGTGATGGAAAAAAGGTTGAGGGCTAGAAAAACAGATAGTGAAGAGAAGATCAGGGAGCGTATCGCCAAGGCTGAAAAGGAAATTGACTACGCCAAGCATTTTGATGTGATTCTCGTCAATGATGATCTTGAAGAATCCAAAAAAGAGGCAGCAGCTTTGGTGCGTAAATTTATATCCGGCGAATAATAAATGGGTAAATCTTATTGACATGAAAATAGGACTTTTTTTTGGGAGTTATAACCCGATCCATGTTGGGCACCTGATCATCGCTAATCACATGGTGGAGTTTTCTGACCTTGATGAGGTCTGGTTCGTGGTAACGCCACATAATCCTTTTAAGAAGAAACAATCCTTACTCGCTGACCACCACAGGTATCAATTGGTTCAGGAAGCCACATTTGATTACCCCAAATTAAAACCATCCAACATTGAGTTTGCCTTGCCGCAACCCAATTATACCATTAACACTTTGGCGCATTTGTTTGAGAAATTCCCGGAGCATCAGTTTCATCTCATAATGGGTCAGGATAATTTGAAGTCCTTTCACAAATGGAAAAATCATAAGGAAATCCTTGAGGATCATGAATTGTATGTGTATCCAAGAATTAGTCACGACAAAAACCTACCGGACCTGTTAAGCCACCCAAAGGTGCATTTGATTGAGGCTCCAATTGTCGAAATATCGGCTACCTTTATTCGTAATGCCATCAAGGCAAATAAAAATGTGAGAGCTCTTATGCCTGAAAGGGCATGGAAATACATGGATGAAATGAATTTTTACAAGTAACACTTTAAAGGGTCCGGCTTCCATCCGTTCTGATGAATTTGCAGGACCGGGAATTTAAAAACATTGTATCTTTGCTTTGAATGAAGAAAAATGGGAAAAAGTAAAAAAGAGAGATTAAAAGAAAAACTGACCTTCAAGTATCGTTTCGTGGTATTGAATGAGGATACTTTTGAAGAACGCTTTTCATTCAAGTTAAACCGGTTGAATGCCTTTGTTTTTGGAGGTATTTTTTCCGTTTTATTGGTCGTATTGACCATTTTGCTGATTGCTTTAACTCCATTGAAAGAATACATACAGGGATATTCCTCAACTGAACTGAAAAAAGAAGCCTCTAATCTGGTGTATAAGGTAGATTCTTTGAATAAGGTCCTGTCAGTTAATGACCTTTACATTGAAAATATACAGCAGGTACTGAAAGGCGAGATCAAAAGAGTTACTTTCAATAAGGATTCTGTTTTTAAACAATACGAAATAGAAGAAATAAATTTTGCTCCCTCTGCGGTGGACTCTGCCTTTAGGGAGGAAGTTGAAGAATTGGACAGGTTTAGTGTCTTTCAACAGGCCAAAAAAAATACGGATATCGTTTTCACTGCACCAATAAGGGGGCAGGTGACACAGAATTACGACGACAAGGAAAAACATTTTGCCGTTGATATTGCCGTTAATGTGGATACTCCGGTCAAAGCAGTTGCAGACGGAACCGTTATTTTTAAAGGTTTTACGGCAGATACGGGTTATGTCATTGTTATTGAGCACGGTCAGGGGTTTATTTCAGTTTACAAGCATAATTCATCCATTTACAAGGAACAGGGAGAGTTGGTCAAAACAGGGGAAGCAATTGCGAGTGCAGGCTCAACGGGAACATTTTCTACGGGCGCTCATTTACATTTTGAATTGTGGAACGAAGGCTATCCGGTGAACCCAGCAAATTATATTAATTTTGAATAACCCTGTTTTCAGGTCTATTTTAACATTTCAGTTTCATTCGTGGTAAAATCATTTTTTGCAAAAATATACGCCAGTATGATGGCCCGAAAGGTGTATAAATGGGCAAGCCAACCTTTGGAGTCTCAGGAAAAGGTTTTTAAAAACCTGATAAACACCTCCAGGCATACCGTTTTTGGGAAGGATCATCATTTTGATCAGATCGAAAATTATGAGGACTTTAAAAAGCGTGTTCCGGTAAGAGACTATGAAGGACTAAAGGATTATATCGACATGATTCGCCAGGGAGAGAATGATGTATTGTGGAAAGGGAAACCCATTTATTTTGCAAAAACATCGGGAACTACTTCTGGGGCAAAATTTATTCCAATTACAAAAGATTCCATGCCTTATCAGATTTCAGCGGCCAAAGAGGCCCTCTTATTGTATATTGCTGAAACGGGAAATTCTGATTTTGTCAATGGTAAAATGATCTTTCTGCAGGGATCACCGGAGGTTGATGATTCCAATGCCGTTAAAACAGGCAGGTTATCAGGAATTGTGGCGCATTATGTTCCCAAGTATTTGCAGAAGAACCGTTTGCCTTCATGGGAAACGAATTGTATAGATGATTGGGAATCTAAAGTTAACGCAATCGTTAAGGAAACAGTTGAAGAAGACATGCGCCTTATCAGTGGAATTCCTTCCTGGGTCCAAATGTACTTTGAAAAACTGATCGAGTATGAGGGTAAAAAAGTGACTGAGATTTTTCCAAACTTGAGTCTGTTCGTTTATG
>CBDUAP010000055.1:0-14999 GCA_965365165.1 uncultured Flavobacteriaceae bacterium | reverse complement strand
AGAAGTATTACCTTCCGACATGGGATATTCCTGGAATGCTATGTCATTTCAGGAGGAAAAGGCATCAGGGTCCTTAATGATCATTCTAACCTTTTCGCTGGTTTTTGTGTTCCTGATCTTATCTGCTCAGTATGAAAGCTGGTCTTTGCCCCTGAGTATTTTACTGGGAACCCCTTTTGCTATTTTTGGTGCCTTGTTTGCCCTTTGGGCAGCGAGGTTGTTCAGCCCAACCTTTGAGAATAATATTTTTGCCCAGGTATCCTTTGTGATGCTCATCGGAATGGCGGCGAAAAACGCTATCCTGATCGTAGAATTTGCCAATGAAGAATTTCATGGTGGATCAAGTTTGTACGATGCAGCGATGAAAGCAGCCAAATCAAGGTTCCGACCCATATTGATGACTGCTTTTTCCTTTATTCTGGGGGTATTTCCGCTGGTTATTGCATCCGGATCGGGAGCTGAAGCCAGAAAAGTCATGGGAATGGCTTTGTTAGGGGGAATGACCCTTGCAACTTTCTTGGGGGTTTTCTTATACCCCATGCTGTTTATTTTTATTGGTAAAATTTTTGGTTATGAGAAGCAAAGGGAAAGGCAAATTGCCCTTGAAGGGGAACCTACAAATACAGAAGCATGAGAAAGACAATAAGAAATATAGGAATTGTTCTTGCCCTTTCGGGAATTGTATTTTCTTGTAAAGTTGGACCGAATTATGTGGCTCCGGAGGATAGCACACCTCAGGATTTTAGATTCGCAGCAAAAAAAACCGATAGTATCATCAATTTCAGGTGGTGGGAAATTTTCAATGATCCAACACTCGACACACTTGTTCATATTGCATTGCGAGAAAATAAAAATTTGTTGATTGCTGCCAGCCGAATTGAACAGGCAAGGGCCAATTATAAATTCAACAAGGCCGATATGGGACCCAAAATTGGGATCCAGGCCGATGCAGGTGTCACGAACCAGTTGTTTGGCGTAGTGCTTGACAACAACCTTGAAAACTACGGGGCCTCCGCAAATTTGAACTGGGAACTCGATTTTTGGGGTAAGTTCAGAAGGGGCAATGAAGCAGCCCGGGCCGAATTAATGGCCTCGTTTTACGGGAAAAGAGCTATTGAAATTGAATTGATAAGTGAGGTAGCCTTCACATATTTTCAATTACTGGATTATAAGACTCGTTTAGAAATTTCAGAAAATACCCTTGCGCTTCGCGACAGTACGCTTCAAATTATCCAGGCTCGTTTTGACGAGGGATATACCCATATAATAGATGTCAACCAGGCAGAAATTCAAAAAGCAATTACCCAGGTTTCTGTTCCGGTATTCAAAAGGAATATTGCCTTTACGGAGAACAATTTAAGCGTGTTGCTGGGCCGCAGCCCGGATTCGATTTTAACAATCAAGAACCTAACTGACTATCAGGTTCCTGAGGAGGTTCCTCATGGAATTCCTTCTGAGCTCCTGGCAAGAAGGCCGGATGTGCTTCAGTCGGCACAGTCTTACAGAGCGCAAAATGCGCGTATTGGCGTGGCACAGGCCATGCGGTTCCCTTCCATAAGCCTTACAGGATTGCTTGGGGTGGGGTCGAATGATTTGGGTGATTTGCTGAGTAATGGTCTTGGCTGGAGTGCAGGTGCGAGTTTGATGGGCCCTTTGTTTGAATGGGGAAAAAATGCCAGAAGAGTTGATATTGAAAGGGAATTGGCCCGTCAGTCTTTGTATTCATATGAAAATACGGTACTGAACGCCTTGCTTGAAGTTGATAATTCGCTTATTGCGCTGTCAACACTCAAGGATGAGCTTATGGCCAATGAGAACAAATACAAGGCTGCGAGTAATGCAAGTTCTTTATCCAGGCAAAGGTATTACCAGGGCGTTACGAGTTACCTGGAGGTAATCGAAAATCAACGACAGGAATTTGAAGCCCAGCTGAGTTACGCAGAGAACTATCAAAGACTGTTGAGTGCATATATCAATTTGTATAAATCATTAGGCGGTGGATGGGTCACAGCAGATGAACTGGAAAAATATGCAATACAATTGGCCGAAGCGCAAAACGTTGATGCAAATGAGATTGACAGAGATAGCTTGTACTATGCAGGACAGATTGTAGATTATTATCTGACCCCGGAACAGGAAGCTCAAAGAAAGGAAGAACGCAAAGCGCTGAGACAGCAGGAAAAGCAACAGCGAAAAATGGCACGCCAAAATAAATAAGGGAAGTTTTCAAAAAAATAATGGCTGTAACAAATACGTTTACAGCCATTATCCATTAAAAACAATAACACTATCTTAAGTGAAAATAATTTGTGTTCTGTCTCCGTCGCACAAACCATAAAAATCACCTATGGTTATAATAGAATCAACTTCTTCATGAAGATCTTCTTTTTCAAGTTTGAACATATCTACTGCAAGCTTACAGGCGTAAATCATTCCTCCTCCGGCAGTAATCATTTCGAGAAATTCATCAACCGGTGGCATGTCAAGTTCCTCCATCTGACTTCTCATCATCTTTGATACTCCCGCTTCCACACCGGGTAGGCCACCCAACATGGTTGGAAAAGGCAGGCCACCGGGCATTCTCATCGCAGGATTTCCTGTCGTAGCGGTGTGTAAATGATTCATTCTTTCTTTTGTGATTCCGTCGAGGCCAAAGAAAGTAAAAAACACGTTCGTTTCAATACCTTCCATTACGGCACCATTGGCCATCACTAAAGATGCATATACATCCTCCAAAGATCCCTTGGCACAAATGATGCATACTTTTTCTAATGGTTTTTTTTCTTTTGTACTCATAATATTATCTTTTAAGTAATCAGGAATTAAATGTTATACACAACTGGCCGGTTTAGGAATTCCCGCAATTTTTGCTGAAAATTTTAAAGGCCCTTTTGGAAATAATTTATACAATCCCTTGATGTCAGTGATCCCTGATTTTCCAACTTTTCTAATGGTCAAAGACTCTCCGGCCTTTGTCTTGTCTCTTAAATAATGAAGCACTTCAAAATGCTTATCGGTTAATTCGATTCCGATTTCATTTGCAATTTCTCTTGCAATGTCTTCGTTCCATTGGTCCATATCCTGAAGATATCCTTCTTCACATACTTCTACTTGTGCTCCTGCTATTGTTTCTAAAGCCATAATATTTATTTTTAATTTATTATTTGATTATTAATTATTCTTCAATTTTAATGTCTTTGGATACGTTTTTCATAAAGGTTACACCGTATCCCAGTGCTTTTTTAATCTCCGGACTGTTCATTTCCCTCATCAGTTTCCAAACCGAATAAGATGGAACGCTTTCAGTTTCCATACTGTTAAAGGCCTTAATGGCATTCTGCATGGTACTCAACACCTCAGGCTGTGTCATTTCTTTCACAATATTCAATATCGATACGATATTGTTCGCGAGTTCTTTAAGATCTTCCGGGGTGAATCCTTTTATAATGTTGTCAAACACCGGACCTATTTCCCTCAGGAATTCAAAATAGCCCTTTTTATCCAACTCATTCATTTGTTTCGTGAAGTCAATGATCATCTCATTGGCTATCGGCCCAACGTCTTTTCCAAGGTCAACCGCCATTTCCAGAGAATCCATGACCATTCTTATGTTTCCAATGTTTCTGAGGAATGAAACGGCCAAACCGGTAATTTCTGAAGAATCGATTTCCACTTGTCTGTTGTCGAGTTCTCTTACAGTTGAGTCATAGGCATCTTTTCCTATTATACTGAGGTCGCTGACAAGGTCACCAATCATTTCCGATTGTTGGTTTTGCTGCTGAACATAGCCCAGTATCATGTCCATTTTTTTATCAAGTGCATCAATCTGCAGTTGAATATTTGTATCTGCTTCTATCGTTTTCATGCTGTAACTCTTTTTTTACCGGCCATTGACATATCAGCTTCAACGGGTAATTCTCTTCCTTTAAGCAATATGTGCCAATAGATCCACCTGAACAATATTTTTCCGTAATGGTTCATTTTCGTGCTTTTCAATAGGTCGAAGGGTCCTATTCCAGGCAACGGGAATGTTCCAGGCAGGGGTTGGGTCTCATAATTAAAATCGATCAGGGCACCTTTGCCATAACCCGTTTCGATATAACAGTTGGCATGACCGTCAAATTTTGCCGGTAAGGCTCTTCCCTCGATGGCTGCAAGGATATTTTCCGTAAGTATCTCTGCCGCAAAATGGGCCACGGAACCTGCTTTTGAAGTTGGAATGTTCGACGCATCTCCTATGACAAAGATATTTTCAAATTGTTTTGACTGAAGCGTGTGCTTATCGGTCGGTACATAGTTCATGTCATCACCCAGGCCACTTCTCTCAATCATTTCTGATCCCATATTCACCGGTACAATTGTCAAGATGTCAAAGTCGATTTCACGCTCGTCATATGAAACTATTTTTTTATTTTCATTGTCAACATGGCTGAGGTAAAAATCAGCTTCAACTTTAATGTTTTTTTCTTCCAGCAAATCACCTAAAACTTTTGAAGCAACCGGTTTGGTAAATGCTCCTGGCATTAAGGTAACATAGCTGATATCGACCTTGTCTCTCATTCCGCGTTCTGCAAAATACGCTTCTGCGAGGCAAACAAACTCGATGGGAGCCACCGGACATTTATAGGGTAGTTCAGGAATACACATCACCAGTTTTCCACCTTCCCAGTCTTTAAGACGCTTATGCAGGGCAACGGCACCTTCAACGGTGTAAAAATCAAATATATCTTTGTACCAAAGTTTGTCTTTTAAACCTTCAGTCTCAGAAGGCCTGGTTTCAGTTCCTGTTGCAATGATCAAAAAGTCATAATTCAGAACCTTGCCGTCCTCAAGCAACACCTGGTTTTCTTCACCTACGATTTTGTCAATAGGGCTGAAAATTACGTTGACACCGGGAGGGAAAAAGTCATATTTCGGTTTAACCACATCTTTTTTGCTGTAAATGCCAAAAGGAATAAACAGAAATCCTGGCTGATAATAATGTGTTTTGTATTGGTCGACGATGGTGATATCCCATTCCTCTTTATCAAGTTCATGATGTAATTTATTCAACATCATTGTTCCGGCAGTTCCGGCACCTAAAATCACTAACTTCTTCATGTTTTTTGTCTTATTAATTATGATACAAAGATAGAGTGGCTTATTATTTCATAATGTGACTTAAATCATATTTTTGTATGTAAAGGCTCTATTTTCAGTAACTTATGTAACATAAGGTTGCAAAAAATAAACTATACCAGTATACAAAATTACGCTGATAATGAAAAAAGAGTTATTTTTAATTTTCCAAAACGAAATACTTAATGACCGAAGTTGAAAAGAGGATTAAAGCCTTGAGTGCAGAACTCAGACTACATAATTACCGCTACTATGTTCTTGATGAGCCAAGTATATCAGATTTTGAATTTGACATAAAATTAAAGGAGCTGCAGGAACTCGAATCAAAATACCCTGAGTATGCCGATCCAAATTCTCCAACACAAAGAGTAGGGGGAGAAATCACTAAGAACTTTAATACGGTTACCCATAAGAACCGAATGTACTCCTTAGATAATTCCTATTCAAAGGAAGACATTCTGGATTGGGAAAAAAGGATTCAAAAAATATTGGGTGATGTTGAACTTGAATTTACATGTGAACTCAAGTATGATGGGGCCTCGATCAACCTCACTTATGTCAATGGTAGTTTTGTTAAAGCTGTA
Organism: uncultured Flavobacteriaceae bacterium; assembly: GCA_965365165.1. Taxonomy (GTDB): domain Bacteria; phylum Bacteroidota; class Bacteroidia; order Flavobacteriales; family Flavobacteriaceae; genus Lutimonas. The sequence goes on along the minus strand of CBDUAP010000055.1, from coordinate 9,297 downwards.
ACCAGAGGAGATGGCTTTATGGGAGATGATGTTACGGCCAATGTAAAAACGATCAGGTCAATTCCCCTGGTTGTAAAAGGAGATCAAATGGAGTCTTTTGATATCAGAGGAGAGATCATCTTACCTTTAGATGGTTTTGAACGAATGAATAAAGATCGAATTGAGGCAGGGGAAGATCCTTATAGAAATCCCAGGAATACAGCGAGTGGTAGTTTAAAACTTCAGGATAGCGCAGAGGTTGCCAACCGCCCACTCGATTGTTTATTGTATCAGGTAGTAGCTGAAAAAATCCCGTTTAAGACACATTATGAGACTTTGACCTATGCAGCTTCAATCGGGTTTAAAGTTCCTAAAACTATTAAGCTGTGCAAGGATGTTAATGAGATCATTGAGTTTCTCGATTTTTGGGACCATAAAAGGCATGAACTTCCCTATGAAACGGATGGAGTGGTGATCAAGGTTAATTCTTTACATTTTCAGGATGAGTTGGGATATACGGCGAAGTCACCGCGATGGGCCCTGGCCTATAAATTTAAAGCAGAACAGGCCAGTACCATACTGAATGAAGTTACTTATCAGGTGGGCAGAACAGGAGCCATTACCCCAGTTGCGATCCTAGAACCTGTTGATCTTGCAGGGACCATTGTAAAACGTGCATCCTTGCACAATGAAGATCAAATAAAAAAGTTGGACCTTCGAATAAAAGACTTGGTTTATGTGGAAAAAGGAGGGGAGATCATTCCGAAAATAGTTGGTGTTGATCTGTCACATCGTGCAGGTACTGCTCAGCCAATACAATATATTACACATTGTCCTGATTGCGGTACTGAGCTCCAGCGACAAGTAGGTGATGCCAAACATTATTGTCCTAATGAATTTGGATGTCCGACTCAGATTACAGGAAGAATTCAACATTTTATCAGCCGCAAGGCGATGAATATTGACGGGCTTGGGGCCGAAACCGTTGAATTGCTATACAAAAATGGATTGATCAGGGATTTCGCAGACCTCTATGAGCTGAAAGAAGAGCAGATCATTCCTTTGGAACGAATGGCAGAAAGATCGGCAAAGAATATGATCAAGGGCATCGAAGCATCCAAACAAATTCCCTTTGAAAAGGTTTTGTTCGCGCTGGGGATTCGTTTTGTAGGAGAAACTGTTGCCAAGAAACTGGCTCGATATTATAAGAACATAGATGCGTTGATGACTTCTAGTTATGAAGAACTCATTCTGGTTGACGAAATAGGGGAAAAAATTGCGCAAAGTATTGTAAGTTATTTTAGTGATGAAGGAAACTTGTTATTGATAGATCGTATCAAGACATATGGTTTAAAACTTTCAGTAGATGAATCCTTATTCACTGATCAGACAGAACTGTTAAAAGGAAAGGTCTTTGTGGTTTCAGGTGTTTTTCAAGTCATGTCACGAAATGAATTGAAAAAATCCATAGAAGACAATGGGGGCAAAGTAACGGGGTCAATCTCTAAAAAGACCAGTTTTATTATAGCAGGAGATAATATGGGACCCAGCAAAAAGCAAAAAGCCGAGGCATTAGGGCTCCCAATAATTTCTGAACAAGACTATTTGAGCATGGTCGAAGAATAAGTCTATATTTCCAGAACTTTTATCTGGTTTCGGGTTGAATACAACTTTCCATCATTGTGGAGTTGCTTTAGAAGTCTTGTAACCACCACTCTGGAGGTGTTAAGGTCGTCAGCGATTTCCTGATGGGTAATATGAAGGTTTAATTCATGATTGACCTTTGCCTTATCTCCTAAATATTTTAACAAGCGTTGGTTCATGTTCATAAAAGCGAGGCCATCTATAGTTTCAACCATTTCTATGAGTCTGTAATGGTAACTATCGATAATAAAATGCCTCCAGGTCTTGTATCGAGCAAGCCATTCATCAACAGTTTCAACAGGTAAAAATATGGCCTCAGTATCATTTTCAACAATTGCTTTAAAAATACTTTCTTTTCTGTTGATACAATTGATAAAAGAAATGGCACAGGTATCTCCTTTCTCAAGAAAATAAAGCACAAGTTCGACTCCTTCTTTTTCCCTTCTGACGACTTTTACAGCACCGTCAAGGATAAGGGGAATATGGGTCATTTGTTCACCTATGTCAACAAGGACTTCTCCGTGTTTGTATTTTTCAATAAACCCAACTTGTACAATTTCCTCAATTAATTCTTTTTCAAAAATGGAGCTGAAGTATTCTCCAATTTTTTCTCGCAGGATAAGTTCTTGCCTATTCATTTTAGAGGGGGGATAAAAAACGTCTGCATCAAAAATAAGGGAAAATAAAATGAGTAAATCTGATATTTATCATGTATTACATTTATTTTAAAAAAAATCCTTGGCCATGCCAAGGAGTTTTCCACCAAAATCGATTCTGGCTGCATCCTATAAAAAAAACAATAATAATTTAAAATTCTCATTGACAATTGGGAATCAAGATATTGATTTTTAGTTTGTTTTCACATGCTAAAATTGGGGTATGACCACAAAAAATGACTTTTTGTTTAAGGAGATAATCTTCGAGAGACTGTTTGCTTCAAATACAAATCATAAAAGTCCATAGTCAATTGAAAATTGCTGTAATTGTTACAAAAAAGGACTCAATTATAATCAAGGGATCATTTTGGATTCGTATAAATCCACTACTTTTGAAACTCACAGAATAATGTTTGTTGCTTGAATTCTGATTTATGAAAATTAACAGTCCTTGGCCGAGGTTTTTTATTTCGATTTTCTTTGTGGTGTCTTTCGTGAATGTCACTGCGATTTTTTTCGGCAATACCCTTTGGCAAACCATCAGTAAGCCATTGATCATTCCTGCCTTGATGGCCTGCTATATAGCTGGTTCCAAATCATGGATCAGATTGTATGTTCTCGCCTTATTCTTTTCTTTTGCGGGTGATGTGCTGTTGATGGATAAAAATAATTTGTTTCTTTTCGGGATTGCATCTTTTTTACTTACACAGCTTTTGTATGTTTTAATAGTTGCGAAACAATTGGTCAAATCGGACGGGCGGACCGTGATTGCTGCAATTTTACCCTTTCTGATATTTTTTCTTGTACTTATAGCTGTATTAAAACCGGGATTGGGTAATTTTTTCATACCGGTACTTGTTTACGGATTGGCTATTTCTGTATTTGGAGTGGTAGTTTTTATAAATTATTTGCAGAATAAAGACAAGCCCGCAATCCGCTTACTTGCAGGAGCTCTATTGTTTATAGCCTCAGACAGTATGATTGCATTGAACAAATTTTATGAGGAAAGAGCTTTTTACGGAGTCTCTGTCATGATTACCTATATCTTGGCACAATACCTGATATATACGTACATGATCCGTTTAAAGGTAACTAATCAGGTACTTTCTGATAATTCCTAAATTCCTAAGACTTGAACATGTCCATTCCCGGTATGTCGGGGAGCCCACCCTTGGCAGCGGCAGCCATTTCAGTTTCATTGATCTGATTGGCTTTTTCAATTGCCTTGTTCAGGGCAACAATGAGGTAGTCTTCCAGGGCTTCCCTGTCTTCAAGGAGCGCATCATCTATCGCAATGTTTTTAACCTCCCTGTTCCCTGTTACGGTGGCGATGACCAGGCCGTTTCCGGCATCTCCGTCTACCATGACAGTATTCAATCTTTTTTTGGTTTCTTCAATTTTAGCCTGAGCTTCTTTCAATTTTGCCATCATGCCTTCCATATCTCCAAACATAAGCCTTTGTTTATAAATTTATAGTAATGATTTTGTTCCCTGTTAAGGGTCATGAGCAAATTTACTAATTAAAATAATTCATTCATTCAAATGAATAAATTAAATGTGAAATCACTTAATTTGCATTTTCCTGTCAAAGGGAACACGCCTATAATTCAAAAGATAAAAAAATGCCGAAGAAGGATATTGCCGCACCTGTTGCCGAAAGGATACCAAAACAAATGAAGATTCATAATCACGTGCGAACAGATGATTATTATTGGTTGAACGAACGTGAAAACCCGAAGGTCATCGATTATTTGAATGCCGAAAATGAATATTATGCATCCCAGACGGCTCACACGAATGCATTTCAAAAGGAATTGTTCGAGGAAATGAAAGGAAGAATCAAGGAAGACGATGAATCTGTTCCTTACAAGAAAAATGGATACTATTATATCACCCGTTATGAAGTGGGTAAACAGTACCCGATCTATACACGTAAAAAAGAGACCTTGACGGCCGAGGAGCGAATTTTGGTTGATGTCAATGTTCTTGCTGAAGGATATGAATACTACGCCCTTACCGGACTTAATGTCAACAGGAACAATACCATTGTTGCGTACGGAGTTGATACGCTGAGCAGGAGGCAATACGATCTGCATTTTAAAAATATTGAAACCGGGGAATACTATCCTGAAATTATTAAAAACACAACAGGCAGCTCGGCCTGGTCGAATGACAACAGGACGGTTTATTACGCTACAAAAGACCCTGTTACCCTGAGGAGTGACAAGATTTACAAACACGTAATGGGTACCGACATCAAATCTGACACATTGATTTTCGAAGAAAAGGACGAGGCATTCTGGACCTTTGTTTATAAGTCTAAATCCAAACAATTCATCATTATTGGTTCTTACAGCACTTTGTCTACGGAATATCGATACCTTGACGCCGATGATCCGGAGGGTAGTTTTAAAATCATTCAACCAAGAGAGCGGCATCTCGAATACAGTGTCGCACATTATGAATCTCATTTTTATATTCTTACCAATAAAGACAAGGCTCGGAATTTTAAATTGATGAAGACGCCTTTAGCTCGAACGGGGAAAGAACACTGGAAAGAAATGATTCCTCACCGTGAGGATACGTTGCTGGAAGATATTTCCATATTCAAGGATTTTTTGGTTTTGGAGGAAAGAAATAATGGTTTGAATAAAATCAGGATCAGAAAATGGGATGGCAGCGAAGATTATTACCTTCCTTTTGATGAGGAGACCTATTCGGTATCGGTATATAACAACACAGACTTTGTGACCGATAAAGTGCGTTACAGCTACAACTCATTGACGACGCCCAATTCAGTGATCGATTTCAATGTTGATGATCATTCGGTTGAAATCCAGAAGGAACAGGAAGTTCTGGGGGGTAAGTTTTTTAAAGAAAATTACAGGTCTGAAAGGGCCTGGGCCCCGACCAGAGACGGCAGGAAAGTTGCCATTTCTTTGGTACACCATAAAGAAACACAACTAAACCAGCATACTCCCTTATTGTTGTATGCTTATGGCTCTTACGGAAGTATCGTAAGTGACAGGTTCAGTTCAATCAGGTTGAGCTTGCTTGACAGGGGCTTTGTATATGCGGTTGCTCATGTCAGGGGAGGAGAGTATCTTGGCAGAAGCTGGTATGATGAGGGTAAAATGCTGCACAAGAAAAACACATTTTATGATTATATAGACGCCGCGAAATACCTGATAAAATCAAATTATACATCCCCGGCTCATTTGTATGGTGAAGGAGGATCAGCGGGTGGTCTTTTGATGGGTGCGGTGGTCAATATGAATCCACGTCTTTTCAACGGAATCATTGCTGCAGTGCCTTTTGTTGATGTGGTAACCACCATGTTGGATGAAAGTATCCCCCTGACCACTGGTGAATTTGACGAATGGGGAAATCCAAAAGACAAAGAGGCTTACGAATATATATTATCTTATTCACCTTATGACAATGTGAAGCGGCAGGATTACCCCCATATGCTGGTTACCTCGGGTTTGCACGATTCTCAGGTACAATATTTTGAACCGGCCAAATGGGTTGCCAAGCTCAGGGCATTCAAAACAGACAGAAACAAGTTATTTCTTTTTACCAATATGGAAACAGGTCATGGAGGCGCATCGGGTAGGTTTGATGCTCTGAAGGAAGTGGCCAGAGATTATTCCTTTTTGTTTGATTTAGAGGGAATTACAAAATAAATATTTTTTTCGTAATATTGTTTTATGGATCATTACTGGGTTATTCTATGAAGTTTAACTTTAGTAGTTTAAAAAAAATACTTAAATTTGCCCGGTTTTTATAATCAAAGCATTATATTTTTATGAAAAAACATAACGGTATAACTAATAATATATTAGATTTAGTTGGTGACACACCGCTAGTAAGATTAAATAATATTACGAAAAAGTTAGACGGTCAGTTCTTAGCAAAATATGAAGCCTACAATCCGGGCCATTCTATGAAGGACAGAATTGCTGCTCACATCGTGGAACAGGCTGAAAAAAGGGGAATTCTTAAAAAGGGCAGTAAAGTTATAGAAACCACTTCAGGGAATACAGGTTTCAGTATCGCACTGGTTTGTATCATCAAAGGTTATGAATGTATTTTAGCTGTTAATTCAAAAGCTTCTAAAGGTAAGATCAATATGCTGAAGGCCATGGGAGCAAAAGTCTATGTCTGTCCGGCCAATGTGAGCGCAGATGATTCTAGATCTTATTATCAGGTAGCCAAAAGACTCCATGAGGAAACTGCTGATTCGGTTTATATCAATCAGTATTTCAATGAACTTAATTCAGAGGCTCACTATCTTTCAACAGGTCCTGAAATCTGGGAACAAACAGAAGGAAAAGTAACACACGTTGTTGTGGCGAGCGGCACTGGTGGAACGATTTCCGGGGTTGGAAAATATTTAAAAGAGAAAAATCCGGCGATTAAGGTTTTAGGAGTGGATGCCTATGGATCCATTTTGAAAAAATTCCATGAAACATCTGATTTCGATACAAAAGAGATTTATCCGTATAGAATTGAAGGCTTGGGGAAAAACCTGATCCCATCTGCCACGAATTTTGAAGTGATTGACGTTTTTGAAAAAGTAACAGATGAGTCGGCAGCCCACAAGGCAAGAGAGCTTGCACTGGAAGAAGGACTTTTTACTGGTTATACCAGTGGCGCCGTCATGCAAGCAACAATGCAGTATGCTGAAAAGGGTTATTTTGACAAGAACAGTATGGTTGTCTTGATTTTGCCTGATCATGGATCGCGGTATATGGAAAAAATCTATTGTGATGAATGGATGAGGGATCAAGGGTTCTTTGATACCAAACAACAGGAAAAAAGTGCCTTGGAAATTATAAGGTAACAGAAATAAAATTAAGATAAAAAAGGTCATTTTGAATTTCAAATGGCCTTTTTGCTTTTTTGTTAAAATCTATGAACATAAAATTGTTACATCATAAAATTTTCTATTTTTGCAAATAATTTAACAAATCGAATCTTGTATGCGATTAGTGAAATGAAAAAACAATGAAGAAAGACTTATTTGACAGAATAACAAAGGATAAAGGACCTCTTGGTAAATGGGCAGAACAAGCTGAAGGCTATTATGTGTTTCCCAAACTTGAGGGGCAGATTTCAAACCGGATGAAATTTAATGGTAATGAGGTCATTACCTGGAGCATTAATGATTATTTGGGGCTCGCAAACCATCCTGAAGTAAAGAAAGTTGACGCTGAAGCTGCTTCAGAATATGGAATGGCTTATCCTATGGGAGCTCGAATGATGAGCGGTCATACTGAATATCATGAACAACTTGAGAGGGAATGTGCTGAATTTGTAGGGAAAGAAGCGGCTTATTTGGTGAATTTTGGGTACCAGGGAATGGTTTCTGCCATTGATGCACTTGTGACCAAGAATGATGTCGTGGTGTATGATATGGACTCTCATGCTTGTATTATTGATGGAGCAAGGCTGCATCAGGGCAAAAGATTTACCTTTCGCCATAATGATATGGAAAGTTTTGAAAAGAACCTGATCAGGGCCTCCAACAAGGCTGAAGAAACAAACGGAGGCATTCTTGTGATCTCAGAGGGAGTTTTCGGTATGAGAGGAGAGCAGGGAAAATTAAAAGAGATCGTGGCCTTAAAAGAAAAATACAATTTCAGATTACTCGTTGACGATGCTCATGGATTTGGAACTTTAGGCAAAACAGGTGCCGGTGCAGGAGAAGAGCAGGGCGTGCAGGATGGTATTGATGTATATTTTGCAACCTTTGCCAAATCAATGGCTGGTATTGGTGCATTTTTTGCCGGAAATAAAGACGTGATCAAGTACCTTCAGTACAATATGCGTTCACAGATGTTTGCCAAGTCATTGCCCATGGCGATGGTTAAGGGCGCTTTAAAAAGACTGGACATGATCAGGACCATGCCTGAACTGCGTTCGAAATTATGGGAAAATGTAAACGCACTTCAAAATGGTTTGGTTGAAAAAGGGTTCAATATTGGCAAGACAAATACATGTGTAACCCCTGTATTTCTTGAAGGTGACATTCCTGAGGCGATGGCCATGGTGAATGATCTGAGAGAAAATCACAGGATATTTTGTTCTATAGTGGTTTATCCGGTAATTCCTAAGGGTATGATATTGCTTCGTTTAATCCCAACGGCAGCGCATAACCTTGAGGATGTTGACGAAACCATTGTTGCTTTTTCATCGATCCGTGAAAAATTGAATAAAGGTTTTTATAAAAAAATTGCAGCCTCACTGATGTAAAAAAATTAGGCAGTAAAACACAGGGCCGTTTGAACTTTAGCTTCAAACGGTCTTTTTTTTGTTCGTTCATAAAATGAATGTACAACTAAGTTCATCTTTTAAGGCCCTTTCACGGGCCAGGAGATTAGGAGATTGTTACAGGTCAAAAACTTCAGCCTGATTTTCACTCTTCAGGTGATGTCGTTCAGGCATTGATGTCGAGCCTTGAAGATGCTGCTGTATCTGAAGGATCAAAGTCCTTGTTTAAATACTTGAAATAACCCACAATACCGATCATGGCAGCATTGTCTGTGGTATATTCAAACTTAGGGATGTAGGTGGTCCAGCCCAGGGAACTTTCCATACCTTTAAGGGTAGATCTGATCTCAGAATTCGCAGAAACTCCTCCCGCAATGGCCACCTCTTTGATTCCAGACTGTTGAGCGGCTTTTTTTAGTTTATCCATAAGGATATTCACAATGGTGCGTTGTACTGAGGCGCAGATATCCTTCAGGTTGTTTTTAATGAATGCCGGATCTTTCTTTTGCTCTCTTTGCAGAAAATAAAGGATAGCGGTTTTAAGCCCGCTGAAACTAAAATCAAGCGGATTGGTGGTTTTGGGTTCTGAAAAGCTGAAGGCGTTAGGGTTGCCTTCCCTGGCATATTTGTCAACCAGTGGCCCTCCCGGATAAGGCAAGCCCAGTAATTTGGCAGTTTTGTCAAATGCCTCTCCTACTGCATCGTCGATTGTTTCTCCGAGAATTTCAAAAGTGTCAAAAGA
>CBDUAP010000054.1:0-15152 GCA_965365165.1 uncultured Flavobacteriaceae bacterium | reverse complement strand
ACGGATCATGTAGTGATGTGCCCATCCTTTATCTCCATCGGAAAGCGCTCCAACCAGAGAAGGGTTTGCTCCTGGGTTACTGTCAGCAAGATTGACCCACATAGCAACAGTTGTACTGGAATTTGTTGGCAGAGCCCAACTGGCCGGATCTGCCGCTCCAGCAATACCGTTGTTATTTAGAATCTGCATCGCTGAGCCACTGACACCGGTCGCCCAGTCTGTGTTGGTTCCAACAGTGTCAAGAGTCAGGGTATTTCCTGCTGTTGAGCGTTGAGTCCAAATAGGCTCCGTTACCCAATGCCTCAAGACCTAAGTTTGTATATCCGAGATCAAATAATTTTTTGAGCATGGATTTTGTAAAGACACGGTGAAACGAATTATGGTGGGCTTCATTTATGATGACCACCTGATGCTCTTTTGCTTTGGATATAATATAATCTGAAGCCTTAACTTTATGGTAGGTATTATAAATGGAATCTATTTGTGCCTCGGAGAAGTTTCTTTCTCGTCCTCCCATGGCCAGATCCCATTGAAGAAGGGCGTTTTTATAATCGCCTTTCGCAGCATAATCAGAAGCCGAAATCTGGTATTTCCAGGGAACAGTATCTTTGGTGGTTTTGTCTTCTATTTCAGAAGAAAATTCATAGGCAGTTTCAAATTCAATTTTATGAACCGTTCTTTTAGCCTCCTTACAAGAATTTATCAAGAGGATCAGGGTTAAAAAATAGAAGGTTTTTCTCATCATCTGTTTCTTGCATTTGGAATTTTGTAATCTGAAAACCCTAATGCCTTGCAATAGCCGTCGTTGGGATAACAATTTTCAAATTTGCTGTTTTCGTTATATTGCTTTAGCACAGCGATGATCTCTTCTTGTTTTATGCCGCTGATACTGTCTTTCAAGGTCCTGATTTTTCCAAATGAGCTCCTGTCTGACTCAGCATATTTTATGAAATTATCATAACCCTCCGGTTTATCAAAGTTCATGGGCCCCCGCGTATTATCCATTTTCTTGTATGGCCAGAAGGTCCAGTGAATTTCATTCTTGTCAAGCAATTCTCTGAAATCACGTACCCAGGCATCCTCATTCTCACCGCTTTCACCCATTAATATTGGCACATTGTATTTGTCTCTGAAATCAACATACTCCTGTATTTGCTTTTGTTCAGGGGGCATCCAATATTTATGAAAGGTATAGGCCAGCTTGTCATCAAAGGGTTCAGAAAATACCGAAAAATCAGTTTCCCAAACGGCTCCTCCCAAAAACACGATATGATCAGTATCTACGACCCTTATGGCTTTTGTTATTTTTTTATACAAGGGTTCCAAATAGGGTCCCAGCCGGTCATCTTTGAAATAATGGGGGATGGGTTCGTTTAGCAGGTTATAGCCAATGACAGTAGAATTATCTGCGTAGCGTTTTGCAATCTCCTGCCAGATATCGCAAACCTGCTCTTGTGTTCCTTCATCTACCATTAACCAGGGGTAACCATCGCTATTGTCTATATTGTCACCTGTTTGCCCGCCCGGGGCGGCATGCATATCAAGCAATACATAAATATTATATTTCCCGCACCAGTCAATGGCCCTGTCAAGATAGGTATAGCCATGAATGTCTCTTCCCAGAAAGTCATCATGGGTCAAAAGCCTGTAATCAAAGGGCAGACGAATGAGATTGACTCCCGCCTCAGACAACCACTTAATGTCTGCTTCGGTTACGTAGTTCTCCAGAAAATCATCCCAAAAAGCTGTAGTGGCTGTGTTTCCGATGAGTTCCCGAATGGCCTGGTCTAATTTACGTGGTGAGTTACAATTACGCATTTTGAACATGTACCCTTCCGGCAGCAACCAGTTCCCCAGATTCACCCCTTTGAGATGCAGGCGCTCACCCTCTGGTGAGTATATATTTTTACCATCCACATAGGCGTATTTTCTTTCGTCCTTTTGACAGGATGCAAAAAGTAAGATCAGCATCGAAAGTATCCAGAATTTCGTTTTCATAATGTTTGTTTTGTTTTTCAAGAGAGGAATTATTTTGAGTCAGGATTGTCAAGGTTCTAATTTTTGAGCACCCCTTTAATTATTTTTAATTTCCTTTTCGGCTTCTTTTTGGATTTTTTGCCCGAGGGTTTTTATGATTTCCAACCCCCCTAAGCGATCTTTATGAATATCAATCATATCGTAAAGTTTTGGGTTCAGGCTTTTATTTTCTCTAAAGGATACCAAATTATACTGGGTTTTAAATTGTGCTTCGCCTGCTCCTGAAAAATTTGAAATTTCTCTGGAAATTGAATTCTTTTCCGGAACAACGATATAATGATTTGCCAACTCATCTATCAACTCGTTAGTGATTTGATGGGTCTGCTCCGAGTACTTCAGCAAAAAATTAATTTGACTGTAATATTCGTGCAAATATTTTTTTAGTTTTCCCGATTTAATTCTGTTTAACAGGTCTGAAGAAGTCAATTCTTTGTAGGCATTATCCGAAAATTTTATGACAGGGGTAAAGCATGCAAATCTGAATGCCATGCCCATCAAGGAGTCATCCTGAACTGCCTGATTGGGGCCGGAATGTATGTCAAACAATAATTCGGCAGATTTGAGAAAGGTATTTTTTTCTACCTCGTATACGTTGTTAAAATAGATGCTGTCCTGTTTGATCTCTTCTATTAAATTTTCTAATAATGTATGAGAACGAAACCTTTCTCTTTTGTTTTCATTCCAGTTATTTATCTGAAGCGCGATCAAAATGCCGATTACTACCAAAAGTATTTCACCAATGGCATAAAGCAGGTATCTGCTCAAATTGTTTTCATTCATAAGCCTTTGACGAATTTTACGAAAGAATGTTATCATTTTTTAAGGTGTTGGTCGATCAAAGCGTTCAAGGTATCCAGGGCCATTTTCTCTTCTCTGTATATCCTGTACATCCTGGAATGAATATTAGCGATGGTACCCAAATTGTTTCGCAGTGCAGGATTTATTAATAAATCATCTTTTTTTGCAGCAATGACGATGCTTATAGCCTTTGATTCTGACAAGGATAAATCAATATATTCATCCAGAAATTTAAAGTAATTGCGGGAATAGTATTGCGTTTCTTCTTCGAATTTTCTGATTTTGTGGATGTGTTCATCCCATGAGGCCAGGGAAACCCTGATCTGCTCATCACGAATGATATCCAAATCGCCCGTATTTAAAATTTCCTTTATTGCTCCGTCATTTAGAGATATCATGCTGTAATCACCCGCATTAATTAAAAGTGTATCAAGGAATTGCCCTTGAAGGAGCTCAAACTTTTGATGGGCAAGCATTAAAAAGAGCGTATCAGCGCTCGCGGAAATTAATTCCGCATCGCCGATCACCCTGTCAAGCTCATTTTGAGATAAGGCTATACTTGTTTGGATACTCTTTAAGTAATAGGATTCCTTAGCCCTTTCTTTTTTTTGGTTGTTCCAGTTATTGACCTGAAGGGCTATGAGTATTCCAATGACAACCAGCACAACTTCGCCAATACCATAAAGCAGGTATTCGCTCAATTTTTTTTCTGCAAGCAGTTTTTGTCGAAACTTTCGTAAAAAATTAATCATTGCTTTTTGACTTGTTGTTATCCGGGCACACTAAGGGTTAATTATTCATTTCAATTGTTTTTTTGGATTGCGCGCTCTTGACAGCCGCATCTAAAATTTCCATGACGATCATATTATTTTCAAGAGACGAAAGATCATAAGGCTCAAGCCGGATTTTATTTTTAACAACAGCTGCGAAGAAGGCAAATGGATCGTCAAAGGGAGGCTTTCTCAGATCAAGTTTTATTATTTCTTCGGTATAGTCATCATAGCCCTCTGCGATACGAAGGCGAAGGTCATTTCTGTTGTCTGCATATATGGCTCCGGTGAGACCGTAAATTTCCATATCTTTTCTTCCTATGGGCCAGTTCCAGGACGCCTGGATAATGGCATTTGAGTTTTCGTAGTTTAAAATAATCGTTGCTTCATCGTCAACCTTTGGATTATTTTCAGGCTGTTGCTGTTGGGTTACCGCTGTTATGCTATTGGGTTTTTTGCCATCCATGATCCATGTCAGCAAATTGACGCCATAGCAACCAAAATCTGTGATGGCGCCACCTCCATTTAGTACAGGATCAGTCAGCCACTCAAAAAACTCAATGTTTACACCAATCTTTTTAGGACCTTTATGTCCGTCCCTGACAATAACCTTTCGAACATCGCCAATGGCCTTGTCTTTCTTTAAGATTTCGTATGCCCTATGATTAGTGGGGTACCAGGTGGTTTCGTAGTTAGTGAGTAAATGGATTTTATGCTTTAAAGCAAGGGCCTCCATTTTTTTTGCATGCTCTAAATTTACGGCCAAAGGTTTCTCGACCATAACATGAATTCCCTTCGGCGCACAGGCTTCAACAACTTTCAAATGGTCGTAAATCGGTCCAAAAGCCGTAACAGCCTCTGGCCGGGTTGCCTCGATCATCTCTTCGATACTATTATAAACGATGCTCATAGGGTAGCCATGCTGTTTTGAATATCGCAATGCGAGCTCCCGATTTGGTTCTGCGATTCCAACAATATTGATATCCCCGCGTTTTTCACTGTTGAAAATCCAGTGCACATGACTGTGGGAAAGTCCTGCTACACCCACTTTGAGAGCTTCCTTTTGTCCTGTTACCTTGGCAGAGGCCAACAGGATGATACTTGCAACAATTAGGGATTTGTAATTCATATTTTTATTTATTCTAATTCTTTGTCCATTCTTCTTTTGCCCATATAGGAAAGGAGTATCCAAAACCCCATTAAAAGTCCAATGATGATGAAAACTATAATGAGTTTGTCGAACAATTGTTCATAGGTCAATCCGGCACTTTGAAAGACATTATATTTAAAATAGGTGAATATACTGCCCAAAAACACAAATCCGAGATAGATAAATATAATGCTTTTAACTTTAATTTTTCGTAAGGGAATTGCGCCAAAGTATAAAAGAGCACTGATAAGGAAAAGGGAATTTATGGTCATGATGATAGCAATGTCTTCAAAATCACCCAAGTCTTGCCCCAGCGCAAACTGTCTGTATAAAACAATGCCCTGCATGGAAAAAATGGTTAGAAAATACATGATGGAGATTACTTTGTAAGCAATTTGCTTATTTCTTTCGTCCATATTTAAAAACGGTTTTTTATTTTTTTTCTTCATACCAGAATAAATCATTTAAAGTCCTGTCTAATGTTTTTGCAATCTTAACACAAAGATTTAGTGAAGGATTGTATTTCCCTTTTTCAATCAAACCGATGGTTTGTCTTGTAGCACTCACCAAATCAGCAAGTTCTTGTTGCGATAATCCTTTTTCAACTCTTGCCAATTTGAGTTTTATATTTTCCATACCATAAATGTAATATAAATATTCCTAAATGCAATATATATATTGCATAATTTTAGACAAATATTTCTTCAATTTAGATTTACAGAGATACCATAAGGGTTTTAGAGGGAAAAAAGCAGTTGTTTGTCATAACGCGCCACCTTCATTTAATACTGCATTGTACTGATCTGCAGCTTTTTTTAGAGGAAGATTTCCCCATGCATAGGCTACTTCTTATTCTTTTTCAATGTGAATCAATTCAGCCCTTAGTGGAATTTGAACATTAAAAGAGACTCCGTCGCGACGTTTGTTAATATCAACCAAGGAACATGCAGCATACAATACCATTGGATCATCATTTTCATCCAACAATATTTGAGGTCTTTCGAGCCTTTTAACTTTTACAGCCCGACCACTTTTCAAGGTAAGCTCCTTCTTCATAAAAAATGAATTGGCCGGTTTTGACCAGGCCACCCCGTCCATAGATTCGAGGATGGCCAACCCAGGTTCAGCTTCGGTTATTTTGCCCGAAAAATCTTTTATCACAGCATAAAACTTTTTGGTTTTCCGGTGATACCAGACAAATGGGTCTTCGGCAGATGCAAACTTTCCATTTTCCAGTTTGATATCAAATACGTATTTATCGGTTGGAATAAACGGGCCATCAGGGCTATCCGATAAGGCAAGACCATGGACCCCTTTCCAATGAGGATCATAAACATTCCCTTTAAAATACATCAGGAATTTACCATCCGAAGGGCGTTGAACAACAGACGGATTCACTACAATGATATTATCTGGTTTGATTTCGGTACCTTCAGGAGAAGGGTTGACAATTTGATTTTCCTTAATCCTCGTTCTGGGGGCCAGTAAGGGTTTATCCCTCCTTATAAAATTTCCTGACAATAAATCCTGGAAACTTTCAAATTCAATGACACCAATTTTTTGCGACTGTTGAACCCTGTTTCGCTTGTTCACTTTTTCTCCTGCAGATCCTGGAGGCTGCAATCCTGGGTCATACGAACCAACGTAATAGAGATAGTACTTGCCGTTGAATTTCTTTAGATGAGGATTGGTTACCATTTGTGCATCCCAGGCGGAGGAATCACCCTCAAAAATACGACCCTGAAGAATAATTTTTTTGAACTGAAAATTTTTATCGGGAAAATCAGAAACAGCATAAGCCAATTTTGAATGCAATACCCATGAATCCGTAAATGCGGGTATAGAATCTCCGGTTTCCCATGTATTGTAAACCATGTGGTATTTGCCATCGTCTCCTTTTAAAACACTACCACCCCATACAAATCGGTTTTTATCGTTTAAAACGGCCGGTCCTTCCAGGATATCCCCGATGATTTGCGCATCAATGGGCAGGGCTTTGACTTTGAGATCTAAGACTTCTTTTTCATGACAGCTCCAAATACTCATGATCGCTATGAAAACGATCAAAAAGGGATATGTCCATTTTATTTTTGTCCTCATTGTTTTTTTCAAAATTCCCTGTGGGGGATAAGCAGCCTTGAATCAAAATCAGGATTCTGCGCGTTTATTTAATCGTTTCCGTTTAATTGCCGGTTATAGTCTTCAGCATCGAAATGACCTCTGGATTCCTGTACCAATCCTTCCTTGTTAAAGGTCCATTCTTCAAAACCACTGATTTTCACCTTGTTTCCTGTTCCTCCAGGAGCGTTATTGGTTCCTGTTAAGGTCCAGTAAAAGCGTGTTTTACCTGATTTTGTCACAAGACTGTCCATTGAAACGATCATGTCGGGAAAGGCATCCATAAATCCTTTGGCAACGGCTGTAATGGCCTCTGTTTCAACTGCCGGTTCTCCGTCATTGACCTGTAAAAGGCCATCTGAAGCAAAAAATTCCGCAACTTTTTTGGGATTTTGGCTGCTCCAGGCCAGAGAATAATCCTTTCCAAACTTTATTGGTTCCTGCTGTTCCATGTTGTTTTTGATTTGATCATTAATTTGAATAGATTTAGATTTTTCAGAATTGTTTTTACAACTGATATTCAAACAAATAAAAGCGATAAATACCATATATTTTATTGTCATTCCAAGGGTTTTTTTAGCAGCGTTTTAAAAGATATCCTAGGCATTCATCATAAATTTAGTCCATTTATTTTTCTTATCATACTTCCAGTGTGCATTTCAATACCCGATTGCTATAGCAAGGGCCATAAAGGCCATGGCTGCAAAGAGGGTTACAAGGAACACCGGTAAAATAAATCTGAACCATTTCTCAAAGGGTACTTTGGCAATTCCCAGCATGGCCATCAATACCCCGTTTGTCGGTATGATAAGATTGCTGAGTCCATCTCCAAGAATGTAGGCAAGTACCGCGGTTTGTCTCGATATACCCAGAATATCTGCCAGTGGGGTCATCAAGGGCATGGAGACCAGGGCCTGTCCGGAAGCAGAGGGGATGAAAAAGTTGAGCACAGACTGGAAAAAGAGCATTCCCTGCCCTGCAACAGATCGGGGCATGGTCAACAGGAACTCGCTGGCATTATGCAATATCGTATCCAGGATCATTCCTTCCTGCAGGACAACAGAAATGCCCCGGGCAACCCCGACTACCAATGCCGGGACAATCATGGTTTGAAGCCCCTTGATCAAAGCTCTCATAGATTCATCTCCGCTCATTCCGGATATCAGGGTCACTACTATGGTGATTCCTATAAAACAGGCACTCATTTCGATCAGTCCCCAGCCAATGGTCTGGACGGCGACGAGTATGGATGCATAGGAAACCAGAAAGAAGAGAATGATAAGCACATGACGTCTTTCCAAGGATCTAGCCTCAATATTTTCATAACCATCAGGTTCAAAGTTGTCATTTTTGATCAGGGCCAATGAAGCGTCTTTCTTTACCCGGTCACCGTAACGCATCAGAAAGTAAAAACCAATTCCCGCTAAAACAAGGAAAAGTATCACTCGTAGACCCATCCCTGAACCTACCGGAAGTTCTGCAATGATCTGTGCAATCTGGACTGTGAATGGGTTGGTTATTCCGGCACTCCATCCCAGAAAAGTAGGCACCCCAATGAGGCCCATACCGAACATGCGGTCGTATCCCATACGTTTGGACAGATAGAGGAACATGGGGATCAAAGGAATGGTTTCCGTAACGATACCCATAAAGGAGGCTCCCGAAAAAAGCAGGATAAAAATCAGAAAGAAGAGTCGTCTCGGGTTTTCACCAAATCTTTCGATCATTTCAAAAAGTAGTGCATTGATAGCCCCTGTATGATGAATAAGAGCGAATACGGCACCTATGATGAACACATAGAATACCAGAACGGCTGAGTCGGCAAGACCCTTGGGAATCGCACTGAGCGCTCCGAGTATCGAAATAGGAGAAGATTTTCCTTCTATTTCTTCTCCTAATATTGTGGCTTTGGCCGAAATATGCTTGGGAATTTCTTTATAACTGCCGGGCACGACAACAGTCTGGGTCACTTTTCCGTATGTGCGGGTCGACCGTTCAAAACTTCCGCTGGGGATGAAGTAAGTGAGAATGGAACAAAAGAGAATGATCCCTGCGAGAAAGATAAAGACATGGGGAATTTTTAGTTTGGGCATAATAGGTTCGATCGATCGGTCAAAGCCCGTTTCTCATCATGATAATTCGACTGACCGGATAAACGGTTAAAAAAATGTAAAATACTATTTTTTTTAATGAACCTTCAAAGCTCCTAACAAATATTTTATTAATATGAGAATTTCAGTTCAACTTATGAGTCTTGAACCATTATTCCAGGTTTAAGAATTGTTGTTTTTGTCAACTACCTTTTTTTTCAATTCAAAAATGTCGGTCCTTCGGTCCCTTAGATTTCTAACACTTCCAAATTGATTGAGTTCACGCAGCAAATCAATATCAACATCAGCTATTAATATCATTTCAGTATTGGTTGTCGCTTCAGCTTTTATTCCATTTACAGGAAAAGAAAAATCACAGGGGGTAAAAACCATGGATTGTGCAAATTGAATATCCATATTATGGACTTTTGGAAGATTGCCCACGCTTCCTGCAATGGCAACATAGCATTCATTTTCAATTGCCCTGGCTTGTGCACAATGGCGAACCCGTGAATACCCATTTTGTGTATCGGTCAAAAACGGAATAAATAAAATATCCATGCCTTCGTCCGCTAAAAGCCTGCTCAATTCGGGAAATTCGCTGTCGTAACAGATCAGTATCCCGATCTTTCCGCTATCAGTGTCAAATGTTCTTAATTCATTACCACCCTGCAAGCCCCAAACTTTGGATTCATCAGGTGTAACATGAAGCTTTTCATAGCGTTCAGTGGTTCCGTCCCGTTTACAGAGATAACCTACGTTATAAAGTAAATCATCTTTTAATTCAGGCATACTACCTGTAATGATGTTGATATTGTATGAAATAGCCAATTCTGAAAACTTCTTTACAATTTCAGGGGTGTTCTTGGCTAATTCCCTGATCGCCTCTGATTCTGAAAGGTGATTGTTGTCTGCCATGAGCGGAGCGTTAAAAAATTCCGGAAACAATGCAAAGTCTGACCTGTAGGCTGAAACTGCATCTACGAAATATTCAGCTTGCTGCATGAGTTCAACCAAATTTTTATACAAACGCATCTGCCATTGAATTAAACCCAGTCTTACTACCTTTTTTTTGATGGCTGCTTTTGTTGACTTTTTTTCATAATAGACATTATCCCACTCCAATAAAACAGCATATTCACTTGAGGCCTCATCTCCTTCCAGATAACCTTTTAATACTTTTGAAGGATGAAAATCATTTGATATTTGAAAATTTAATACGGGGTCGTGAATCTCTTTTCTTCTAACCTTTTGTATGTATTCTTTTGGGCTCAAGGTATCCGAGAACTTATGGTAATTGGGAATTCTGCCTCCAAATGCAATACCCCTTAAGTTTAATTTTTCACACAGTTCTTTTCTGTAATCATAGAGCCTTCGCCCAAGGCGAAGCCCTCTGTATTCTGATTTAATGAAAACATCAATTCCGTATAAAACATCTCCTTCAGGGTGATGCGTATTAAAAGTATAATTTCCTGTTATTTCCTTGTAGGTGTGATGGTCGTCAAATTTATCGTAGTCAACGATTATGGATAATGCACATCCTGCAAGTTCGTCATTTATTTTAATCACAACTTGCCCTTCCGGAAACTTATCGATCAAGGATTCAATATGCGATTCTTTCCAGTAGGAATTTGGCATATTCACATAAGCTTCGATCATGGCTTCTTTCAATTCCTGATAATCATTGATCGTTAAGAATGCCAATTCTATATTTTCAATTTTTTCTATCATAATTTTAAATTGTTACCAACCCAGGCCTTCGGTGATAGCCTTTCTTGGAAGTTATTTATGTTATTTTAAAATTAATTTCATAAAGATAATTACAATTTCGCGGTATTGTTAGAACAGACAAATGTATAAGGTTTTTGAATGCGATCAGCGAATGGACTAAAAAGAATGCCAATCTCATCAGAAGGTTCAAATGACATGTTTTTCTCATTAAATTTTATATTTCCTGCCCAAAAGTAAGCAAGTTGTTATCCGGATCTAGTATTGAAAATTCCTTTTGGTTCCAGGGTTTTTTTGTTAAATGTCCGTTTGGATGAATGCTTATTTTCCTTTGTATGTATGATTTATAGAGCTTGTCAATATCGTTGGTCCGAATGTACACTTGCCCAAAGTTTTCTTTGGGATCCAGCCCTTTAAACTCAAAAAAATGAATCTGTATATTGTCTAACTCGACCATTAAATAACCTTCATAGTCTTTATTTCCAAATTCCAGAAAGCCCAATTTATCCTGGTAGAAATTCCTTGTGGCCACTTTATTACGCATTGGTAATTTTGGATGAATATCTGTCAGCATATCATGAGAGATTATATTGTAAATAATTATGGTTTATTTAAGACCATTTTTTATGGATGGTCACATCTTTACAAGCCCCAAGCCTGAATGTTTTGAAGGATAGAGTATACCGTTCTTTAAATCAAATAAATTGCTGAAAGGATCATCCAACAGATCAAGATGTCCGTCAAGATCAGCATATTCAATATTTGGTCTGCTTAGGGCAAAATGCAACCCAGCTGAAATGCCCAGTGCGCATTCATCAATGCATCCAACCATTACTTCCATACCGGCTGCTTTAGCCACCGAGTTAATGTGTTGTGATTCCAGGATGCCGCCAACTTTCATGATTTTAATGTTTACCATATCAATTAAGTTTCCGCTTGCCAGTCTGAAAGCATCTTTTAGCGTTTTAATGCTCTCATCCGCCATAACGGGCACATCAATATTGTTTGTAACTTCTCCCAATTGCTTCTCTTTTCGCTGTTTTGTGGGCTGCTCCAGAATTTCAATGGCCGCACTTTTGGTTTGGTTTATAAAAGCGATGGATTCAGAAGGACTGTACCCTTGATTGGCATCAAAACGAAGTTTAAAGTCATTACCGTATTTTTCACGCATTTTCATGATTTTTTGAATGTCCTCCTCAAGGTTGAGCCCACCCTTTAGCTTGATGATGCTGAAGCCTTTTTTCAAATAGCATTGGGTCTGTTCTAAGGTATCCTTTAATGGCAGAATGCCGATTGTTATGCTGGTCGGGATTTCATGTCTGTAACCTCCAAGGAGTTGGTACAGGGGTAATTCTGCTTTGCGCGCCATCAGATCGTATAATGCAATGTCAACCATGGCCATGGTTGAGGAGGCCTGAGGGCACAATTGTTTTAACTGATGCGTGATCCTTGCGATCTGAAATGGAGACTGTCCTTTTAACAGCCCGACGACAACATTTTCGATATGATGAATTACATCTTCTGGTGTTTCACCTGTTACTTCTGCATCGGGTGCCGCGCATCCCCAACCCGTGATCCCCTTATCTGTCGATATTTTCAGGATAATGTTGGTGGTTTTACTGACGGTTTCGTAAGCAATGGTATAAGGTATGGCCAGAGGCATGTCGAGCCTGAAATATTCGACGTTCGTAATTTTCATCCTAGTACCTGTTTTGATATAAATTGTCTAAAGGGGTGTTTTTAACGGACTCCACGAATTCGGCCATTTTACGGATCATGATCTCCCACATTTTATGACCCTTTTCTGCGGTTGCTTTTTGTGCATTTCCCATGACTCCAGATTTTGAAAGACGCTCAGTATGCGCATACCAGCTCACCCCTCTTTCGGAGGTATAATCGAGGTATTCGTTGTCTAAATCGAGGGTACCGTCAACGGCTTTGTCCATTTCAACTACATCCGGTCGTAAGGCAAGTGTGGTGCTGGTTTCAATCTCACCGGCGTGAATGTCATTTGGCGTGTCAATCAGATTGTATAAATCAACGTCACTGGTTTCCCCAGTCTCTACACAGACAAATATTCGAGCGTCCCGATTGATCATTTGCGCAGCATAAGTGAGCGTAGGCACGTTGTCACCATGCCCGTTCAGGATAATTATTTTTTTGATGCCATTTTGTGCCAGGCTCATGCCAATATCATAAATAAGCGATGATAAAGCATTGTTGGTTACAGATAATGTGCCTTTGAATTCGCTGTGATGGTAGGAAACGCCGTACGGAATCGCTGGTAAAACAAAAGGCTTCGGATCATGACAGGCCTCTGCCACCCTTTGGGCCATGTAAACGGCATCAAAGTAATCCACATCCAGGGGCAAATGAGGACCGTGTTGCTCTATGGCACCGCAGGGAAGTATGGCGGTATCTACCTTTTTCAATCGTTCTTCAATTTCCGGCCAGGATAAGGTGGCCCACATGTATTCCGGATATAGTTTTTTATTTTTCATCAAACTTGTATTTGGTTTCATTTATAAAATCATCTGTGATTTCGATATCGACCCACCGGTTGTTAATTCTTTGAACAACCCCTTCGGAGTACTCTTTTAAAATATTTAATATGGGTTTTCTTATATATAAGGGCAAATCCTCCATGGTACTTTTCTCCTGATCAAAGCGCAGCTTCATGATTTCCCTATGTTCTTTTGCTGATTTCAAAGTGAATTCATTTTTGTCGATAAGGTTTTTGCTTAGCATCATAAAATACAGATGGGCCGCATCACTGCCAATCTGTTTTACTGATTTTGACGCCAAAGCAGATAGGCCATTCTGAATTTGTAATTCGCTGTATCCGCATTTTTGAGGGTCTTCATCAAGTGATTTGACCATGCCGATGATCCGCCTACACTTTTCACATTTGCCGCAGGGGTACATTCTGCCTTCGACTTCATGTGCGGCATGGCATGATACCTGCTGTTCTTGTAATTCCGGATAGCGCTTGATCAGGATCTTCATGATCAGCAACTCTGAAAGACTCCGCAGGAGCGAAAACTGATAGATCTGCCATCCTTTGGTCCGGTAATACCGGGTCATTGCATTGTCGAAATATTTGCTTTGATCGTACAGGGCATTGTAATGACTAATGCCTGCCATATTCCCTTTGACCGTGGTGTCGTATTCGTCTCCTATCAAAACATTTCGAATACCTTTTTTTCTTGCAATCGGAAGCACCCCAAAGAGGAAAACGGCTACGGTCCAAAGGCGAATAGGATAAATATCGGACCTGATGCTTTTGTAATTTTCTTTGATAAACGGGAACTGTTTTATCATCCAGTTGAATAAGCGATCACTGTTGCACCAGGGTTTGGAGGTATTGGGTTCAATTTCCCTGTAATAACGGTGAGCGTTTACTGCCGTAAACCAGTGTCTGCCTGCCTCATTTATAAATACAGGATAAGGCTCTCCAATTTCTCTGATGATCCCATAGGTCAGCAGACTGTCTTTACCGCCACTGCTAAGGATGGCATATTTGTTGGGATCGGTTTCGGCCTTTGCTTTTTTAACATTTAAATCGTCAAACCGCGTATTTGTAAAAACGATGTTCGCCTGTGTATAGCGTTCTCTTTTTTCGGCTTTTAAATTGTCATAAGGGGGTTTTAAAAACTCATTATCAATAAGCAGTTTATTGGTCAGGATTTCCCGCGAGGTATTTTCCATCATGGCCTTGATGAACTGTTGATCAGTTTTGTCATACAGGCCATCGAATTCGATCGTCTCGAAAAACAATCCATAGTTCAAAGCCACTTGTGCGAGCATCATGGAAGCCAGGTTGACGTCTTCAGGATCCTTTCTGTCAAAGTAGGCCTTGTCATAGGAATAGATCAATTCAAAGGAAGCATCTTCTCCTGAAAATTTTTCAACTCGGTAGGTTGCTTTAACCTTTCTTGGTTCTATGCTAATATCCCTGATCCAAAGTTTTTTTAAAACCTTAAATGATTCTAAGGAAATCATTTTACATATGTTTTTAAAAGTTCGACGAGTTCATCGGCTCCATATTCCAATACATCAAAGGTTGGTAAACCTGTTTCCTCTGTGATTTTCTTGCAACCGGGTAAAATTTCATCTTTGGTCATGTCTTCATGATTCAGCGTAATGGCGATGACCTTTCTTCCAGAAATTGTTTCGATGGCATTGATCTGATCTTTGATGGGGTGCAATACATACCCGGGAAATCCGTCATACTCCAATCGTTTTGGGGCATGTTGCAGAATGACATAATCCGGACGACCGGCGGCCAGAATTTCAAAACCTCCGGGGTAAGCCGGATTCATAAGACTGCCCTGACCTTCGATTACTATGAGGTCCGGCGATTCGTTTTTCCAAGCCTCATGCACCGCGTGTTCAATTTCGCCTGATACAAAATCATTGATGCAGCTGTCCATGATCATGGAATATTTTGCTCCCTGCATC
>CBDUAP010000053.1:0-15206 GCA_965365165.1 uncultured Flavobacteriaceae bacterium | reverse complement strand
ACATGCGTGACACCCTTGCTCCTGATGATCATGAAATCATCTATCATGGCTCCATCAGGACCAACTGCCTGGGCCCTGACGCCAGATCGCGTTGCCTTTACTTCCTGTTCGGTGATCGAAGGCATCATGCGTTGCAATTCTCTGACGAATAATTTTTTCGAAAATGCTCTTTTATATTCTTCAATCCCCTTTGCCCAGTTTTTCGCAAACAGTTTGAGGGTACCTTTATAAGCAAGTGCCTCAAAACTGTCTTTCAGGCTAAAACTTGTTTTGTCATAACCTTCTCTTTTAAAAGTAAATACCGCATTCGGACCACACTCAACTGAACCATCTATCATTGGGGTATAATGCACACCTAAAAAAGGATATTTCGGATCCGGCACAGGGTATACAAGATGCTGTACCTTGTGCTGGGCCTGTGGTAACAGCTCATAATAATCTCCTCTGAATCCAACAATCTGAATTCCCGAATTTACGTCGTCCATGGCCGCCAGCCTGTCAGAATGCAAACCTCCGCAAACAAAGACTTCCTTGGCCCAAACTGAACCTATGTTTGATTTTACCTCTATCAGCCCCTCGCATCTGTTCAAACCTTTGACTTTCCGGCCCAGAAACAGCTGATTTCCCGCGTTGGTTGTCAAAACAAGCTGCATAAATTTATGAACCACTGCAGGATAATCTATGATCCCTGCACTGGGAACCCAAATACCCTTCAATCCTTTGATAAAAGGTTCCCTATCTCTGATCTCATCCGCATTCAGATAGGATATTCCCGGGGTTTTGTTCTTTAAACCATTTTGAAAAATCTGATCAAGCAAGGTTACTTCGTTTTCATTGGTTGCCACGATCAGCTTTCCACAGATTTTATGTTTGATCCCGTTTTCCTTCGAAAAAGCCACAAGCTGCTCACGTCCGTTTCTGCAATTTTCAGCCTTCAAAGAACCCGGTCTGTAATAGATACCTGAATGAATGACCCCTGAATTCCTACCCGTTTGATGGACTGCCAGGTCATTTTCCTTTTCAAGTAGCGCAATCTTCTTTCCGGGATGTTTCAAACTGAGTTTATAAGCGGTTGCAGCACCAACAATTCCACCCCCGATGACAACAAAATCAAAAGTGTTTTTCATCATAATTATCTCACGTATTTTGTTTTCTTCATAAAGCTCAGTACAACAAAGCTGAGTACAAAAAAGATGCAAAGCAGTAAAATAGAAAGTCGCATGGAATCTGTAATCGAAACGGCCAGGCCAAAAATAAAAGTACCCCATACAATTGCCACCTTCTCTGTTACGTCGAAAAAGCTGAAATACGTGGTCGGATCCATGGTGTTTTCCGGTAACAACTTTGAATAAGTGGACCTGGAGAGGGTTTGTATGGCACCGAGTACCAGTCCTATAAATCCACTGATGATATAAAATTTAATCTGAACATCAGGATCATCTTTGTCAAGGTAATAGGCACCTAAACAAGCAAGGGCCCATATAATAATCGTGATTTTCAAGGTTGTTATATTTCCTATAAACCTGCTTAGTCTTGAAAAGAGATAAGCCCCCGCGATACCTACCAGCTGTATCACAATAATGGTAAGGATCAGGCTGCTGGTAGAAAGACCGATTTCAGACTTTCCATAAATCGTAGCAAGTAAAATAATAGATTGTACACCAACGCTATACAAAAAGAAAGAGGTCAGGAAATTAAGCAATACCGGTTGGTCCTTAAGTTCATTCAGCACCTTTTGAAGCTCCTTAAACCCTTTGAAGATATAATTCTTTTGGCTCTTTTTGTTATGGACGTTAGAAGGAAGCCTCCGAAATGTGAATTGTGCAAAGCCCATCCACCATAATCCAACGGTCAAAAAGGATATTCTGGGGGCCATTCCGGCATCAGAGATTCCATACCATTCAGGCTTCATGACCATAGATAAATTGAATATCAACAGGAGCACAGAGCCAATATATCCGTAGATAAATCCGAGGGCACTTACTTTATCTTGTTGGTCACTGTAAGCAATTTCGGGTAGATAGGCATTATAAAATACCAGGCTGCCCCAAAAACCAATACTTGCAAATACAGAAAAAACAATTCCTATCCACAGGGTATCAACGCCTTCAAAAAAATAGAGGCTCATGACCGACAGGGAGCCAAAATAACAGAAAAACTTCATATAAGATTTCTTGTTTCCAACGTAATCAGCAATTCCGGATAAAACCGGAGAAATAAATGCAACGATCAAAAATGAAAAAGACAAGGCGTAGGTATACAAGGACGTATTGTTGAACTGCAGTCCCAAAAAATTGACCAGTCCGCTTTCGGTCTGCGTCACTGTTTCGTAATAGATGGGAAAAACTGCTGTTGAAATAACCAGGGAATAAACTGAATTGGCCCAATCATAAAATGCCCAGCCATGAGTTAGTTTTTTATCTCCTTTTTGGAGCATAGGATGATTAATTTTTGAATAAAAAAACCAATGTACAATTTTTTAACTTATGAGGAATCAATAAAACCCGTTATTGATCCATTTTATGATGCAAATAAAATCGTTAGATTTGTGGTGGTTCATCCTGTACCTATTTCCCTTCTTGACTTATGAAAATAAGGATCGGGAAGGAAGCAGGATCTTTTTTTAATCAAACACCAAAAATTGGAAAATAGGAATCATTTGACCCATAATAACAATGCTTTAAAAATCCCCGGATGGATAAAAAAAACGGGGAAATTTTTGCAATTCTTTTCCAGGGACCTGGCCACACTCTATGCTGCAAGATTATTTGCAACACCTTTAAAATACAAAGTCCCGGAAAGAGAGCTCATGATGAGAAACAGTGCGAAGAACGAGAAACTTTTTGTTCAGGGTATTGATGCCGATGTTCAGGTATACGTTTATGGCTACTCAAAAGTCAAGGTCCTCATGGTACATGGCTGGGCGGGAAGAGGAACACAGTTGTATCAAATAGCCGATAAAATATTGGAGAACAAAATGATGGTTGTGAGTTTTGATGCGCCTGCCCACGGGCTTTCGTCAGGCAAGCGCACGAACATGCTGGATTTTATCGAAACCATTTATGAAATAGATAAAAAATACGGACCCTTCGATGCTGCAATAGGCCATTCTTTTGGAGGCATGGCCCTTATCAATGCTGTGGCTGCAGGACTTTCTTTAAAAAAACTCGTCATCATAGGTGCCGACAACTCCATACCGTTTATTTTTAAGGATTTTGTGAAAAAATTAGAATTAAATCCTGTAATTGCCACCAAACTTGAACAATTATTTGAGCGTAAAAAACGCGTCAAAATTGATGATTTTACTTCTGAGAACAAGGCCCGAAAAATAAATATACCTACTTTCGTGGTACATGACAGCGAAGATAAATACGTAAATGTAAGTAGTGCCCTTGCCATACGTCAAAACCTGGAGCAAGGAGAATTGCTCATCACAAACGGGTTAGGTCATCATAAGATCCTTAAAAGTAGTTTTGTGATTCAAAGAATCATTAATTTTATCAAATGAAAACATTAACAATACTCATCATGATCGCATCATTTCAGGTGCTTTCAGGCCAAGAAAAGAAAAATATGGATGAAAAAGTGATCAAATCGGACGCAGAATGGAAACAAATCCTCACGCCCCAGCAATATTATGTCTTGAGAGAAAAAGGAACTGACCGCCCCGGAGATGGTGGCTATACGAAACACTTTGAGAAGGGAACATACCACTGCGCGGCATGCGATGCTCAACTTTTTGAGTCAGGAACCAAGTATGAATCAAATTGCGGATGGCCTTCCTTTGACGATGCCATTGAGGGAGCTGTTGAATACGTTTTGGACAAAACCCATGGCATGATCCGAACCGAGATCATCTGCACGAATTGCGGGGGACATCTGGGTCATGTTTTTGATGACG
Organism: uncultured Flavobacteriaceae bacterium; assembly: GCA_965365165.1. Lineage (GTDB taxonomy): Bacteria > Bacteroidota > Bacteroidia > Flavobacteriales > Flavobacteriaceae > Lutimonas. The sequence goes on along the minus strand of CBDUAP010000053.1, from coordinate 11,305 downwards.
GACCCAAGGATACGACAGGGAAACGCTACTGCGTAAATACCACTTCCCTGAGATTCAAAAAACCTTAATTGTCGGCAAATATCCCTTGGTTTTGATTGCGAATTCTTATTTGTAATTTCTTATCTTTGCCAGCTGTAAGGAAAAGCAAATTTTATAATAGGATAGAAAATTATGTTTAATAATTTAAGTGAAAAACTAGATAAGGCGTTTCATGTACTAAAAGGTCATGGAAGTATAACAGAGATCAATGTCGCGGAGACTTTAAAAGAAGTCCGGAGGGCTTTATTGGATGCCGATGTCAACTTTAAAATTGCTAAGACTTTTACCGCCCGGGTGAAGGAAAAGGCCATGGGTCAGGACGTGTTAACCACCCTGAATCCGGGGCAGTTAATGGTCAAGATCGTCAAGGATGAATTGACCGAACTTATGGGAGGTGATGCTGTGGGAATCAATTTGAAAGGAACCCCTTCTGTCATTCTGATGTCAGGATTGCAGGGTTCGGGTAAAACCACTTTTTCAGGTAAACTTGCCAACTATCTTAAGAACAAAAAGACCAGACAGGTATTATTGGTTGGGTGTGACGTGTATCGTCCTGCTGCCATCAACCAGTTAAAGGTCGTTGGTGATCAAATCGGTGTCGAAGTATACGCCGAGGAAGGCAATAAGAACCCTGTTGAAATTGCGCAGAACGCAGTGCAATATGCCAAGGACAATGGTAAAAACGTGGTCATCATTGATACAGCCGGCCGATTGGCGGTGGATCAGCAAATGATGGATGAAATATCCAATATCCATAAGGCTGTGTCACCTCAGGAAACCTTGTTCGTGGTAGACTCCATGACGGGGCAGGATGCGGTGAATACGGCGAAATCCTTTAATGACGTCCTTAACTTTGACGGGGTTGTTTTGACCAAACTTGATGGTGACACCCGAGGTGGGGCAGCATTATCCATAAAATCTGTGGTTAACAAGCCCATCAAATTTATTGGTACGGGTGAAAAAATGGAAGCCATTGATGTCTTTCACCCAGACCGTATGGCCGAGCGAATTCTGGGGATGGGAGATGTCGTTTCTTTGGTGGAAAGGGCACAGGAACAATACGACGAGGAAGAAGCGCGGAAAATTCAGAAAAAGATTGCCAAGAACCAGTTTGGTTTTGATGATTTCCTGAAACAGATCCATCAGATCAAAAAAATGGGGAACATGAAAGACCTCATTGGCATGATACCTGGGGCCGGGAAAATGATGAAAGATGTTGACATAGATGATGATGCCTTTAAAGGAATTGAGGCCATTATTCATTCCATGACTCCGGCAGAAAGAAGCCAGCCTTCTCTGATCAATGCCAGTAGAAAAAAAAGAATTGCCAAGGGTTCAGGAACAAATGTTCAGGAAGTGAACCAATTGATGAAGCAATTTGATCAAATGAGCAAGATGATGAAAATGATGCAAGGCGGTGGAGGTAAAAAAATGATGCAAATGATGAAAGGGATGAGATCATGATCTTAGTGTCATGCGATTTGTTTATCACTCAAACTATTAAATAACAACCCTTAAGCTTAAGAATATGATCATACTGGATGGAAAAAAGACCTCCGAAGACATTAAAGATGAAATTGCGATTGCCGTTCAGGAACGAAAGGCTCAAGGATTAAAAATTCCGCATTTGGCAGCCATTATCGTCGGAAGCGACGGAGCCAGTATGACCTACGTGAGCAGTAAAGTAAAATCCTGCCAAAAGGTCGGGTTCAATTCTACGCTCATTGATCTGCCTGAAGATACCACGGAAGAACAGTTGCTTCATGAAATTGAAGCCTTGAACAAAGACAAAGATATTGACGGTTTTATTGTACAACTCCCCTTACCCGGGCAAATAGATGAACAAAAGGTACTGATGGCTGTTGATCCCGAGAAGGACGTGGATGGATTCCACCCGGTCAATGTGGGTAAAATGACCCTTGACCTTCCTTCATTTTTACCTGCCACCCCTTACGGTATACTTGAACTGCTCGAAAGATATGACGTGGAAACCTCTGGAAAACACGTCGTGGTTATTGGCCGAAGCCATATTGTTGGGCGCCCTATGAGTATCCTGTTGAGCCAAAAAAGAAAAGTAGGCAACGCCACGGTGACCATCGCTCATAGTCGAACTAAAAATTTGGCTGAATTCACTAAAAAAGCGGATATCGTCGTTGCTGCTCTGGGAATAGCAGAATTCTTAACGGGTGACATGGTAAAAGAAGGCGTTTGCGTTATCGATGTTGGGATCACCCGTGTACCAGACAGCAGCAAAAAAAGAGGATACCGACTTGCAGGAGATGTTGATTTTAATTCAGTGAGCCAAAAAGCTGCTTATATTACGCCCGTACCCGGTGGCGTAGGGCCCATGACCATTGCCATGCTCCTGAAAAACACGCTAAAAGCCTGTGAAAACAGGGACCGGTAAAACCTAAATTTCTTCTCTGTTCGCTTTTTCAATCTGAAAAGCCGGCTGACAAATGGCAAGGTATTCACAAGGTTCTTCAAAGGGGTTGCTGTATTGAACCCTGGTTCCTTTAGAAACCTTGATCGATTCACCTGCATTTAAGACGATCACCTCTCCGTTGATGGTAAATTGTTTTTTTCCCTGAATGATATAAGTGATTTCATCAAATTCCGGAGTCTGAAAAGGTTCGCTCCAGCCCGGAGGTGCGACCATATGCGCCAGACTCAGTTCAGCATCAATACTTGCTTTTCCAAAATGCTCTTCAATAAGTTTCCCATCATCTGTGGGCACAATAAAAGGTGTTCTTTGTACTTTATAATTTTTCATCTTTGAGCTTTAAAACACTTGGACATATGTCAATTCCCTTCTTTAGCAAAGGATCAGGAATTGGTTCTCCATAACTTCTTTCGATTGGAACAATTCCAGCCCAAATATCCAATTCATAATCAACCTTATCGTCTCCTACGCCTTCATTTCTGATCTTAGCAGATCCCTCTTCTATTCGAAATTTTAAAACTTTGGTTACATTCAACTCTTTTGCATTAGGTTTTCTGACCTCTTGCCATCTGTCATCTAAAACCTGATCTGAAATAATACGCAAAGCTTCATTTTTTTCTGCAGCATCCTCAACAAGATAAGCCTTCCCAAATAGGGTTACCGACTCATAATTTAAGGAATGATGAAAAGCTGATCTGGCTAAAACCAAGGCATTTGTTCGCGTAACATTGATCGATATTGAAACGCCTGCTTCCATGGATTGAAGCATTCTGCTCACATTGGCGCCGTGAAAATACAAGTTGTTTTCATTTCTTCCGTAAATGGTAGGTATGACCACAGGGTGATCTTTATGGACAAAACCAATCTGGCAAATAAATTCTTTATCCAGTATACTGAATATGGTTTCATTCTCATAATGGCCTCTTTTTGGAATCCTCTTGACTTTGGATCGGTCAGTTTTCATTTTAAAATTTACAGAATTTAAATTCCTTTTTATTCAAACCAAATGGTTATATAATTGATACTGGCCTCATCCGGAATTTGATCCTTTCTGATGGCCCGCATGTCAAACTCGTGTAAATTCAGATCTTTTTTATTCAATGAGATCGTTGCATTGATCTCGTCCACAAAAAGAATGGCCGAACTGAAAGAAGGTTCTATTTTATCTATGGTATAATTTCCGTCCACATCTGTAAAAGAAGATGAAACTGAAACCCCTTTTTCAGTCATATAACGATCACTGTAAATTTTTACCAGTTCCAGACCTTTTATCGAGTCGTTTTCGATCAAGGGCATAAAAACAAGCAATTGCTTGCCTCCCTTTTCATATACCCTGTACTCACGAAACAGTTCCTCACCCTCGGGGAATTTCACAACTGAATCATTTTTAAAAATCTTATCCAGTTCCTTTATGCTCGTATTCTTGCTGATCTTTCCCAATTGGTTCTTCTTGATCAACATGTTGTTGTCTTCCCCGCATTGCACAAACAAAAAGGACAGAACCAGTATAGCAATTAATTTATTCATCATGATTATATTTGTTTTTTGATGGTCCAATATATAGACACATTTCATATTCTGCAAATTTTAATGTCACTATGTTAAAGGGTTTTCTCCCTTCTTACTTATCGCATCACTTTGTTCAATATTCCGAATACGCCTCTTATAAAGGCTGCACTTGTCAGCACCTTCAACACGGGATTGACGGTTGACCTTCGGCTCCTTTCTTTCTTTGATCCAGGAACCGATTTTGCTGCCTCCTCCTTCACCCTGCTTATTTTTTTATTCAGAATTTCATAGGCACTCTCGCTATCTATAACTTCATTGTATTTCGTCGAAATGTTCGATGCCTTAATGATATCATCCAGCTCTGACGGGGTCAGGACGTCCATTCTGCTCATTGGGGCCCTGAGCATGGTCTTCACCAAGGGAGTGGGCACGCCTTTTTCATTCAAGGCTGACACCAGGGCTTCTCCGATTCCCAATTCTGTCAGTACCTTGTCTGTATCATAGAAATCGGAATCAGGATAATTTTCGGCTGCCAGTTTGATGGCCTTGCGGTCTTTGGCGGTAAAGGCCCTTAGGGCATGCTGAATTTTAAGGCCCAGTTGGGATAGGACATCAGAAGGAATATCCTTCGGGTTCTGGGTGACAAAATAAATACCAATGCCTTTGGAACGGATCAGTTTTACAATGCTTTCCAATTGGTCCAGGAGTGATTTGGAAGCGTTTTCGAAAACGACATGGGCCTCATCAATGAACATGACCAGTTCAGGCCTGTCACTATCTCCCAATTCCGGAAAAGAGGCATATACTTCTGCCAGCAATTGCAGCATAAAAGTACTGAACATTTGAGGTTTGTCCTGAATATCGGTAAGCCTCATCACCGAGATAATACCGCGTCCATCCTCAGAGAGACGACACAGGTCTTTTACGTCAAAAGACCTTTCACCAAAGAAAAGATCAGCTCCCTGTTGCTCCAGGGCAACAATTTTTCTCAAAATGGACCCCGTGGATGCCGTCGAGATTCTTCCGTAATTTGATTCAATTTCCTGTTTACCCTCCTGTGTGGCAAACTGGAGTATTTTTTTTAGGTCCTTCAGATCAAGCAGGCCCATGCCCTGATCATCACAATACTGAAAGAGGATGGCAAGTATTCCTTCCTGAACCTCTGACAACCCCAATATCCGAGACAGCAATACCGGCCCGAATTCAGAAACAGTAGCCCTTAATCTCGTTCCTTTTTGTTCTGAAATACTCAATATTTCAACCGGAAAACCTTTCGCTTGAAAGGGAATACCTATTTTTTCATGTCGCTCATCAATCTTGGGATGACCGGGACTGGCTTTTGCCAGGCCACTGAGGTCCCCCTTGAGGTCCATAAGCAATACAGGAATACCTTTTTCCGATAAGTTTTCGGCGAATACCTGTAAGGTCTTGGTCTTTCCTGTACCCGTTGCACCAGATATTAATCCATGTCGGTTTATGGTCTTTAAAGGGATTTTTACCAAAGAATTTGTAATGGTTTCATCACCCAGCATAGCGGCGCCTAAAGTGATGGTTTCACCCTTTGAACTGTATCCCCGGGCAATAAGATCCACAAACTTGCCTTTATTGGTCATAAAAATGTTTTTTATAAAAATAATAATTATAAATCTATATTCCTGATTATCTTTGCGCCATGTTGAAAAAAACAGAAATATTGATTGAAAAAGGAGAAATGCTTCCTTTGATGGAAGAATTCTATACCATTCAGGGCGAAGGATTTCATACGGGTAAAGCGGCCTATTTTATTCGGATCGGAGGATGTGATGTGGGTTGTCACTGGTGCGATGTCAAAGAAAGCTGGAATGCTGATTTGCACCCCCCCACAGAAACCGACAGGATCGTAGAAAATGCCAAGTCTTATGCCAATACCGTGGTCGTTACAGGAGGAGAACCTTTGATGTGGAACATGGATTATATTACCCAAAGCCTTAAAAAAGAGGGTCTAATGGTACATATAGAAACTTCCGGGGCTTATCCTTTGACAGGAACATTTGACTGGGTTTGCTTGTCGCCCAAAAAGAATAAATTACCCCTAAAAGAAGTTTACAGCGCTGCTGATGAATTAAAGGTGATCGTTTTCAATAAACATGATTTTAAATTTGCTGAAGAGCAGGCCGCACTTGTCGGACCTGAATGTGAATTGTTTTTGCAACCGGAATGGAGCAACAGGGATAAAATGACGCCCCAGATCGTGGATTATGTGATGTCGCATCCCAAATGGAAAATCTCACTGCAAACACATAAGTACCTGCACATTCCCTAAAAATTAAAAATTGTTAAGGCTTATTTGTTCAAGACCTCACAAACAAGGCTCATGACTTTTTCAAAGGTTTGCTGAACGTTAAGGTCGCTGTTGTCTATTTCAATGGCATCAGGAGCCTTCACCAACGGTGAATCAGATCGTGTGGTGTCAAGCAGGTCTCTTGAATTTACATTGTCCAGAACCGATTCATAAGTGATGTCAACACCGTCATCAATCATTTCCTTGTACCTGCGTCCGGCCCTTTTTTCTGCTGAAGCCGTCATGAATATTTTGAGTTCAGCATTGGGAAATACCACAGTACCAATATCTCTGCCATCCATTACGATGCCTTTGTCTTTAGCTATTTCATGTTGCTGCTCAACAAGTTTTTCCCTGACTTCTGAAATGCGGGCGACCTTGCTTACCATATTTGACACGGCCATACTTCTGATCTGTTTGTCGACATTTTTTCCGTTAAGGAAAATCTCAGAATAACCAAGAGCTGCATTGAACTTAAAATGCAGGTTGATTTTATCCAGATTTTCGATAAGCCCCTCGTGATCAAAGTGCCCGGCATCAATAAACCCATTTTTCATGGCATACAGGGTTACGGCACGGTACATGGCCCCGGTGTCAACATAGACATAGCCTATTTCCTTTGCCAGGTGTTTTGCCAGGGTGCTCTTTCCTGTAGATGAGAAACCATCCACCGCGATAATGATCTTCTTGGAACTTTTCATGCTAAAAGCCTTTTCTCGTTAAATCAATATATAATGTAAAGGTACTGGAATTATCCACCGGATGGTATTTTGTAAAGGCATAATCCAGTTTTAACCGTCCCATTTTCAAACCAAACCCGGCTGATATTCCCGCAAAGGTTCTTGTTTCGGAGAGTTTTAGCTCAGCCGCCCTTCTAAAATTATATCCTAACCTGAGGTTAAATTTTTTATCCGGAAAAAATTCTGCACCTATGACAAAATGCCTTATCGCATTATCCAGAAAGTTAATGTCCTCGGGACGCGTATTTCCATCCAGATCGGTTTCATCATTTGATGGGTTGGGCATGGCAATATTCCATTGCTGAAGGCTATTGATGGTCAAATGCCACTTTAAAGGAACGTCTTGCAATTTATACGAGGCTCCAACGGCAATATCAAAAGCAATGTCTTCTCTTTTCTCATCATAAGGGGAAAACTGATACCCAAGATTCCTGATCACCGCGGTAAAGGAGTAAGGCCTGAAATCTGAAAAATAATAAATACCAAGGTCCATCGCTGCTCCCTGCGAATTATAGTTCTCTATTTTAGAGCTCAAAAATTTCAAGTTGGCACCGACATAAAAATCGGAATAATGAATATTGTAAGCATAACCGATGGAAATTGCCAGATCACGTGCACCAAAATCACCGGTTTCAACACCGTCTTCATCAGCTCCGATGAATTCTCCGTAATCAATATACTGAATACCCCCGTGCAAGGTACCGAATCTTCTGTTGATCAGGTGTGCAAAAGTTGCTGATCCTATATTCACATCAGTCAAATAATTCACATAACTGACGGCTGCCTGGTTGTCCATATATCTGCTGATTGTAGCCGGGTTCCAAAGGGGCTGGTTGACGTCATCACTCAGGGTCAGTGTTTCACCGCCTAAAGCGGCCTGAGCTGCCGAAGTGGTTATATTCAGAAAATTATAAATCCTTTCTCCACCAACCTGAGCCGAAGCCAGGTGGAAACCAAGAAGTAACAATATAGGAAACATCATTTTCATAGGATCTACAAAGAAATGAAATAATGATGTAATGGTATAGTGAAATAATGATTAATCCGGTTCTGAACCGCTCGGAGGTGAGCGGGTGAGCCCCGAACCGTTCGGAGGTGAAACGTTCACAGCTGAGGCCTTCAGAAGTAAGCAGTTGAGTCCTGAACCGCTCGGAGGTGAGCGGGTGAGCCCCGAACCGCTCGGAGATGAAACTCTCAAAAATTCTGGTTAACCTCTCTTAATTTTAAAACATCAACCTTCAAAACAGATAGGTCATGAATTTTGAAAAAGAGAAACTTTACCATATTTACAATCAAGGAAATAATCGAAAAAATATATTTTTCAGTAGAAATGATTACCTGCTCTTCTGCAAAAAAATTGAAATTTTTATTTGCCCATATGCAGATATTCTGGCCTGGTGTTTAATGCCTAACCACTTTCATTTAATGCTACTGGTAAGAGAAATTCAACTGCCATACGAAAGCAGATCGATATCAGATTCAAAAGACAGTGAGCCAGACAAAAAAGCTGTGATCAAAAAAAGAACATTAAACGATTCTGTAGGCATTTTACTCCGGTCCTACACTAGAATCGTAAATGCAGAACAAGGATTTACGGGGTCGTTATTCAGACAACGGACCAAGGCCAATTGCATTAACTCTTTTAAGGGTTTGCAGCCGAATTTTTTGAAATCAAAAATAGCTATATTCAATATGCTCCCTGAAAAGCAATATCCTCAGGTATGCTTTCATTATATCCATCAAAATCCTGTGAAATCCGGTTTGGTTGAAAAAGATACAGACTGGGAGTTCTCATCCGCAAGGGATTATGCAAATTCAAAAAGTAAAAGTTTTGTCAAAAAGGAAATTGTAAAAAATTATATTGAGTTTTAGGTATGGCGTAAAGGTTTGGGAAGTGAAGGGCTTACTTCCCAAACCTTCGCACGTGAACCGCTCGGAGGTGAGCGGGTGAGCCGCGAACCGTTCGGAGGTGAAACGTTCACAGCTGAGGCCTTCAGCTGCGAAGGTTTCAGCTAACCTTTTTTTTGATTGATTCCAGTTGTACGCCAATATTGGTCAGCATTTGGGCAATACTCTCCGTATTGATCTCACTTTCTTCATATTCGCTTAGGTTGATGTGGCAGGTAAACTCCCATAACTCAAGAATCTCATTTACAGGAACATAATAAGGATCATACTTCCGGTTGTCTGAAACCATCAGCAGGCATTGGTGCTCCTCGATCTTGTCATATACCCTTTTGTAAACCAAACCATCGTTGTGGGTCAGTACAATATAAGTACTCCCGCTATTCAAATAACGGATATCTTCCAGGTATCTGGCAATAACAAAAGAACCGCTTTTAATGGGTAGCATGGAGTCTCCCTTGATCGGGAATGCCCTGTGCTTTCCCGTTGGTAAAAAAGGCAATTTCAAATCATTCAGACTCTCAATATATTCAGGGTCCGAATAACCCCTTAAATACCCTGCTGAAGCATCATCAGAGACAATTTCAACCATATCCTCATTATTTTCACTGACCTTGATCGGAAACAAAATACGCTGGTTTCCAATGTGAATAAAAGAAGCTTCCTCAGCCTTTGAAAGATCATTCTTGATCAGTACGTCTATGGGCAGGTTAAAATAATCTGAAAGCGCAATCAGGATCTCTACCGGAGGTGAAGAACGCCCTTGTTCATAAGAAGCCACGCGCTCACGGCTGATATCCAATTCATTGGCAAAGAATTCCTGAGTATGGTGCTTTAACTCTCTCAGGTGTTTGATATTATTTGCAATAAAATTCATAATGGTACATATTTTATCAAGGTGTGGTACAAATATAACCTAATTTTGTTACATATTCCAAAATTATCTTTTTAACGTCCTGATGTACTTGAACACACATACCTGTTACAGCCTGAGATACGGTACCATAAAGCCCGAAGAATTATTGCAGATGGCAAAATCTAAAGGATTCAACTCCTTGTCTTTAACTGATATCAACAGCACCACCGCCTGTATAGATTTTGTGAGATTGGCGGCCAAATACAAGATCAGGCCGGTACTGGGTGTTGATTTTAGAAATGGGGTACAACAGGAGTTTATATTACTGGCCCGAAACAATAAGGGTTTCAGGCACATCAACCAATACCTGAGCAAATTCCTGCACCAAAAAGAGTTTCTTATCCCTTCAAAACCCACAGACATGACCGAGGTCTTTGTGATCTACCCTTTTTCAAAATACGATCAGCAGCCTTTAAAAAGCAATGAGTTTCTGGGGGTCAGGCCGGATGACATTCCAAAATTAAAATTTTCAAGATCCAAATGGCCCGCAGGCAAACTGGTCATGCTCCAAACGGTTTCTTTTCAACACAAGAAAGGCTTCAATACACATCGCTTGTTACGGGCCATAGACAACAATACTTTATTGAGTAAGTTACCGCCTTCAGAACAGGGTAATGAAAAAGACATGATGCTGACTGCGGAAGAACTTTTAAGTCTTTATAAAGATTTTCCGGGAATCATTGCCAATACCGAATGGATCATGGAGCAGTGCAGCATTGCTTTTGAATTTGACAGTGGTATCCCCAAAAACCAAAAGACCTATACCAATAATGAAGCACTTGACTTCAGGCTCATGCGGAAACTGGCTTACCAGGGTTTAAAATATCGCTATAAAAAACTCGGTACGCGTATTTTTAACCGGCTTGAAAAAGAATTGGAGATTATCCGGCAGAAACAGTTCGTCTCTTACTTTCTGATCAACTGGAAAATCTTAAAATATGCCAGAAGCAAAAATTATTATTATGTGGGCAGGGGAAGCGGAGCCAACAGCATTGTTGCCTATCTTCTGCGCATTACAGATGTCGACCCGATTGAACTCGATTTGTATTTTGAGAGGTTTATCAACCTGTACAGAAAAAATCCACCTGATTTTGATCTTGATTTTTCTTGGCGTGACAGGGATGATATCACAAATTTCATCTTTAAACGATTTAAGCACACAGCTTTGATCAGTGTATACAACACCTTTAAATTCAGGGCTTCTGTTCGTGAACTGGGCAAGGTTTTCGGCTTGCCTAAAGAAGAGATCGACAAACTTACCAAAGGGCGTTTTCATATAGATCAATTGGATTTTTTATCGAAACTGGTCATCGCTTACAGTAAGTTCATTGAAGGATTTCCCAATTACCTGGGAATCCATGCCGGAGGTATCCTGATCTCCGAAAAACCCATCAGCCATTACACTGCTACTTTTTTACCGCCTAAAGGCTTTT
>CBDUAP010000052.1:0-15256 GCA_965365165.1 uncultured Flavobacteriaceae bacterium | reverse complement strand
ACCCAAAATATTGAGATTGATCTGACCACTTCAAGCATGGAACTCAATATCTCTCTTATTCCATCGGTATTCCATATGGATGAAGTCATTGTTTCGGCACCCTTCAATAAATTACAAAGTGAAAATGTGATGAAAATTGAATCCAAAAACATCGTAGCCTTGAGGAAAAGCGGATCTCCCACCTTGATGCAGAGCATCAGCAATATTGCCGGAGTTTCAGAAATAACAACGGGTACGGGAATTGGTAAACCAGTAATAAGAGGGCTAAGTGGCAACAGGGTTCTTGTTTATACCCAGGGAGTCAGACTGGAAAACCAGCAATTTGGAAATGAGCATGGCCTGGGAATGAGTGACTCGGGAATCGAGAGCGTTGAAGTTATCAAAGGACCGGCATCTCTACTTTACGGATCGGACGCCTTGGGAGGGGTTTTATATCTTAATCCTGAAAAATTCGCATATCAGGATGAAACCAAAATAGAACTCAACCAGAATTTTTATTCGAATACTTTAGGTAGTAACACCTCTTTGGGTATTAAAACTTCGAAAAACAAGTTAAAATTTATCCTCCGAGGAGGCTTCAACAGCCATGCTGATTATCAAATTCCAGATGGAGACCAAGTTACAAATACAAGATTTTCAGAAAAAGATTTTAAAGCCGGGATTGGACTGAATTTGGACCAATTTGTGACAGAATTCAGGTATAATTATAATCAATCAGACATTGGTATTCCAGAAGGTATTGGTGAGCAAACCAACACTAGGTCAGTTGATTTGCCCTACCAGGATTTGGAAACACATATCCTAAGCTTGCACAATCATTTTTATCTAAAAGAATCCAAAATCGATTTGAATATCGGTTATATTATTAATAACAGGAAAGAATTTGAGGATGAACACGAGGACGAGGAGCACGAAGGAGAAGAGCACGAAGGAGAAGAACACGAAGGAGAAGAAGAATCCCATGAAGGACCGGCTCTTGGTATGAACCTTAAAACACTTTCATATGACCTTAAATACAATTTTGCCAAAAAGGGTAAATTTGAAACCATCGCAGGTGTTCAAGGCATGTATCAAATCAATAAGAATTTTGGAGAGGAAATCCTTATTCCAGACGCAACTATTAATGACTTTGGATTATTGGTAACCAGCACGATGGTGATCAATAAAAAATATTCCCTGCAAGGGGGTATTCGATTTGATATTCGAAATTTGCAATCCGATCCGTATGAAATAGAGGAAGAAATAAACGGACAAGAAGGAATCATTATAGAAGGAATCGACCGAGAATACAGGAATTTTACTTTTTCTCTTGGATACAAATCCGTAATATTGAATTCGATCACTGCAAGGATCAATTTGGCCAGTGGCTTCAGAGCCCCAAACCTGGCGGAACTTACTTCTTTTGGAGTTCATCACGGTACGAACAGGTTTGAAATTGGAAACCCAGATTTGGAAAGTGAACAAAATTTCCAGACCGATGTTTCGCTAGAATACGGCAATGAGCATTTTGAAATTTTTGCAAATGGGTTTTATAACAAACTGAACAATTACATTTATGCCAGCCCTACGGGAGAAGCCATAGAAGATCATGATGTGTATGAATATGTTCAAAATGACGCCAAACTCTATGGTGGAGAATTTGGTTTTCATCTACACCCCCACCCTTTTGACTGGCTTCACCTCGAAAGTAGTTTTGAAACTGTAAATGGAAAGCAGGATAATGGGGAGTACCTTCCACTTATACCCGCCAACAAATGGGCCAATACCATTCGAACAGAATTTAAGGGTTCGAAAAAATTCAGTGAAATTTATACCGCATTGATCCTGGATTCCTATTTTGAACAGAGCAAAGTGAGTGAATTTGAAAGCAGTACTCCCGCTTATAACCTTTTTCATATAAGAATGGGTGGAAATCTAAATTTTAAACAAATGAAACTGGGTATGAACTTAAGTTTGAACAATTTACTGGACACTACTTATACCTCTCATCTATCAGCCCTTAAAGCAGATATGATTCCAAACCCTGGACGCAATATTGTATTAGGATTGAATTTTAGATTCCTTTAAACCATCCTAAAACAGAAAATAATTCATTGAGAAAAGATTGATAATATTTTTACCAAAGTCAATCTTTTCTTGATGCAATTCCTAAATTTGAACCTCAAATTAATTATCATGGAAAAACGACTTATTGAATGTGTTCCGAATATCAGTGAAGGCAGAAATCAGGATAAAATAAACCTAATTGCAAGCGTGGTAGAACAGGTTGAAGGTGTAAAATTACTGGATATAGATCCTGGTATGGCAACCAACAGAACGGTCATCACCTTTGTAGGAGCACCTGAACAGGTTATAGAAGCAGCATTTCTCCTCATTAAAAAAGCTGCGGAACTGATCGATATGAGAAGTCATTCAGGAGAACATCCACGATTCGGTGCTACTGATGTATGCCCCCTGGTTCCAATTTCAGGAATCAGCCTGGAAGAAACCGCTGCTTATGCTCAGCAGCTGGGAGAAAGAGTCGGAAAAGAACTGGGCATACCAGGGTATTTTTATGAAAAAGCCGCCAAGGATCCGGCTAGAATCAATCTGGCCAAATGCAGGTCCGGTGAATATGAAGGCCTTAAGAAGAAATTGATCGACCCGGTTTGGAAACCGGATTTTGGTCCGGCAGAATTTAACGATAGTGTTGCAAAAACAGGGGCTATTGCAATTTCTGCACGGGATTTTCTGATTGCCTATAATGTCAATTTGAATACTACGTCCACAAGACGGGCCAATGCCATCGCTTTTGACATAAGAGAGGCAGGCAGGATCTTGAGAGAGGGAAATCCTGCAACCGGAAAAAAGGTACTCGATTCCAAAGGTGAACCTGTTCGGGTTCCGGGTAAATTGAAAGCCGTTAAAGGAATTGGCTGGTTTATCGAAGAGTATGGAATAGCACAAATATCATACAACCTTACCAATATCAGTATTACTTCCATGCACGTGGCTTTTGACGAAACCTGTATAGCCGCAGAAAAAAGGGGGTTGAGAGTGACCGGTTCAGAACTCGTAGGCCTCATACCCCTGAAAGCCATTCTAGATGCTGCAGATTATTACCTGATTAAACAAAACCGTTCGCTTGGAATTTCTGAAAGTGAAAAAATAAAGATTGCCGTTAAGTCCTTAGGACTGGATGACCTGAAACCTTTTAATCCGGAAGAGAAGATCATTGAATATCTTATGAAAGATCCAAACGAAAAGAAATTGGTCGATCTTTCAGCAACAGCGCTTGCCGAAGAAACTGCGAGCGAATCCATGGCTCCGGGCGGTGGCTCGATCGCTGCTTATGTAGGGGCCCTGGGCGTGTCTCTGGGAACAATGGTTGCGAATTTATCAGCACACAAACCCGGATGGGACGACCAATGGGAATTTTTCTCAGAATGGGCCCAAAAAGGCCAGGACTATAAAAATGAATTATTGCGTTTAGTCGATGAAGATACCAGGTCGTTTAATAAGATCATAGAAGCGTTCAGGTTACCCAAAGGGTCTGACGAGGAAAAGCGTTTGCGAATAGAAGCCATCGAAAATGCCACCAAATACGCCACTGAAATTCCTTTCAAAGTAATGCAAACGGCTCATGCATCAATGGAAGTCATGGAGGCCATGATACAGGATGTACTGCCTAACTCACTCTCTGATGCCGCAGTTGGTATGCTTTGTGCAAAAACAGCAGTGGCAGGGGCCTATTTCAATGTGCGCATCAATGCCAAAGACATCAAGGATGCACCTTTCGCAGAAAATATACTGAAGAAGGCTAAAAATATTTATGAAAAATCACTCAAAAAAGAAGCTGCCATGTTGAAGGTGATTGATGAAAAGATGTGATTGACTTTTTCATTAAACCATGAAATAATGATTATTCATATGAACCAAATTCTGAAGTATGTCTGAGATGATTCCATTTGCTCCTGAACTCGCACATGTTTTCAGGGACCTTAACCTGGAATGGCTCGAGGCCTATTTTTATGTTGAGCCTCATGACCGGGAATTGCTCAATCGTGCAGAAGAAGAGATCATTCATAAAGGAGGGCACATTTTCTTTTTCAAGGAACAGAATCAAATCCTGGGTACTTTTGCGCTGATCAAAATAAACGAGCGTGAATTTGAACTGGGCAAAATGGCCGTAGCTAAAACAGCCAGATCGAAGGGCATTGGTCAGCAAATGATGCAATACTGTATTGATTTTTCTTTAAAACAGGGAATTGAAAAACTGGTCCTTTACTCAAACACAGCCCTTGAAAATTCCATTCATATCTATAAAAAATACGGATTTAAAGAAATTCCCCTTGATCAGAATAACCCTTATGCCAGAGGGAATATCAAAATGGAAAAAGTATTGAACATCTCCAGGGCCTAGGCTTTGAGAGCTATTGAACCAATTTAATCTTCTCTTGCCTTTTATTGACATATCTGAAGCCCTTGGTACCATAAAACCCAGCCTCTTCCAGCATGATTCTGATATCTCTTTTCCATTCTTTAATAAAAACAGTTGTATTTAATTCGATGGCATAAACCGTATTAAAATGCAGCGGATAGTCTCCGGTTACAGGAACCCCTTCCTGAGAATCCCACATTCCCAGTGTTGTTCCTGCACTATGCCCGTATGTTCCCAGGGGATGTGTATAGATAGACGGGCGAAGCCCTTCCTCTTTTGCCTCTTTTAGAGAGGCTAAGAGAATTTCGTTACCCGTATGTCCTTCTTTAAAATTAGCTGTAAAAATATCCTGAAGCCTGTTACCTTTTTCAAATGCTTGTTTCAAATAGCCCGGAACTTCTGTTTCTCCCTGCCTGGGTATATAGGCATGTTGCTGACAATCAGTGTTTAAACCTATGTACGTGATGCCAAAATCACAATGTAGAAGATCGCCTGGAAATATGATTTTACTCTCCTCTCCTTTTGAAAAACTATAGGTGTGACTCTTTAATTCCTCTTCATTTCTCTGAACATCTACTGTCGGGTGAAACCATGTACTTAAACCCATATCTGTTACCTTTTGACGCAGCCACCACTCGACATCATCAGTAGTGGTTTTACCGGGTTTTATAACTTTTGCTGAAAAGGCCTCATCGATGATATCATGTGTAATTTGAACTAAGGCAGGATACAATTCCATTTCCTTTTCAGTTCTTGATTCAATCCATGCAATCGCCAGAGCCTCTGCCGTTACCAACCGATCTTCCAGGGTTTGAGGCAAAGCAGCTATCAATTCCTGATAATCCGTCTGAACCAGGCCATCAGCAATATTGAATGATTTTGAAATATTAATTCCAATTTTTTTTGGGTTTCTTTTTTCGATCAAACCAACAAGCGCCTTCCATTGATCAGGCTGTTCTTCTTTATTCCATGCAAAACTGATATTCTTCCCAACATCATATCTCGTCACTGCCAGTTTTTCTATCGTATCATTTGCTTTATCCCTGTAAAACAAGAGTATTGTCCTTCTTCTTGCATTGAGCCAGGTTGAAGGTAACATGGTTCTCATCACAGGGTCTTCATTGTATTCGCGCGAAATAATCAACCACATGTCGATATCGGTCCTGTCCATCAGGTCTGGCAACAAATTGTTAAATCGATCATTGAGAATTTCATCTTTCAATTCGGCTCTTTCAAATTCACTTAAAATCTGGGACTGGAGAGAAAGGGACAAAAAACAAACTAAAATCAATATTCTTTTCATCTTAATCATGACATTAATTTCTCAATTTGCCCATAAATACAGACACCTTGGGGTTAAAGGGGTTACCGGAAGCCCTCCTGAAAGATACAATTTGACCGCAATGCCACAGGGCATCAGCAATCGGGCCGTTGATCTGATTCCAGAAAGGATATGTACTATTGCCGTTTTTCCCTTTGAATATGATGCTGAATTGACTCAGGTCATTGCTCAAACGAAATATATCTGCGGCTTTTTTCAAATTCTGCAGGGTGATCTTACGCTTTTGGTCAAAATCCATGGAGGAAGAATCAATACCTTCATTTATTTTATGCTCGGCACTATTCAATATCACAAGAGATAATCCCAATATATGATCCAGGGTCTCCTCTGAACTTCTTGCTTCCTCAGAGGGTTTGTACATTAAATCGTCAGGACCAAGGCCCTCAGTTGCCCAATAATATCTGAATCCGAGGCCGTCAACCATTCGGGCAACAACATTCCCTTCAGTATAGGTTTCAGGGGCTTCAGGAATTTGATGATAAGGCAATTGATCAGGTTCGTTTTGTGCTTCCATGATATGATGACTTATTAAAAAAAGACAGGTGATAAAAATTGTAAACTTCATATTAAAATTAATTTTTCAGGGGAAGGGTTACATGCATCTTTGTACCGTATGTGTCATAAAGGTAAACTAGTGATGCCATCGTCGCGGCCCCTAATTCCAGTTCCCTTTTATTGACGGCGTCAAAAGTATCATTGCTGGCATGATGATGATCAAAATAGCGCTGGGAATCAGGCCTTAGACCAGCCAAAACCATTCCCTCTGTCTTAAGGGGGCCAATATCGGCTCCAGAACCTCCCTTTTCAAAATAATGAATGAGATAAGGTTTGAAAAGAGGAGCCCAGCCCAACACCTGTTCCATTTCGGCATCGCTGCAATCAAAAGAGAAACCCCTGGGTGTAAAACCACCTGAGTCACTCTCCAGGGCCACAATATGCACTTCATTTTTCATTTTGGCAACTTCAGCATATTTTGTCCCACCCCTGAGGCCGTTTTCTTCATTCATAAACAGGACCACCCTTATCGTTCTCTTGGTTTTATGACCCTTGAGCTTCAACAGTCTCAAAACTTCCATTGATTGTACCACACCGGCACCGTCATCATGTGAACCATCCCCCAGGTCCCAGGAATCCAAATGGCCACCGACAATGATAATTTCATTTGGAAATTCGGCACCCGTAATTTCTCCAATTACATTATAGGATTCAACATCCTCATATTGCCTGCAACTTTGTTTAAAGGTCAGTTCAAGAGAAGCATCCTCGTGAAGCATGCTACTTAATTTTTCTGCATCATTGGTGCTAATAGCCGCTGAAGGTATCCTTTGATCGATGGGAAGATCACCATAGGTCATTGCACCTGTGTGTGGAAGATCGTCCAACCTTAAGTTCATCGATCTTACAATAACACCAAGGGCTCCAAGTTTGCCTGCTTCCATGGCTCCGGAATAACGCTGGTCAACGCATCCGCCGTAAGCTTCAAAAGTGTGGATCAGGGTCTTTTCCATAGGGCGGTTAAAAAAAACGATATTTCCTTTTATTTTTTCCTCTCCCAACGCCTTCAGGTCTTCAATGCCCTTTACCTCAATCACAGTGCCTCGAACCCCTTCTTCCGGAGTTCCTATGGAACCTCCCAACGCACAGATATTCAGTTCATGACGTATACCATTTGCATTGAAATATCCCGATTCTTTTTCTCCCCTTACCCATTTGGGCACCATAACCGGTTGTAACCATACCTTGTCAAGACCCAGGCCAACAAGTTGAGACTGTGTGTATTCCACGGCCTTCTGTGCATTTTTCGATCCTGACAGCCTTCCCCCTATTTCATTTGATAAATGATTAAGCCATGTATAACTCA
Organism: uncultured Flavobacteriaceae bacterium; assembly: GCA_965365165.1. Taxonomy (GTDB): domain Bacteria; phylum Bacteroidota; class Bacteroidia; order Flavobacteriales; family Flavobacteriaceae; genus Lutimonas. The sequence continues at coordinate 7,633 of CBDUAP010000052.1, read as the reverse complement.
TTCCATCAGACAGGGAAGTGTCATAAAAATTTTTGATGGCCTCCTGATCATTTTGAGCTTTACAAATTAAAACTCCTAATAAAAAGACTGAAATAATTTTGATTTTCATGTGTAAACAATTGATTTTAAATGATGCTTATGGATTATATCTTCGGCCTTCGTTTGATTTTCACCTTCATAATTGAGCCCTGAACCTAATACGATCAAGGGGCTTGACTATCAGTGGTGCTCCTGATCATAAATCCTTCCTTAGTCGGATCCCAAATAATAAATATTTTCTCTGATATAAAGTTTCAAATGTATATATTTATGATGAATTGATCATTGCAAACCATTTTGTTTCAAAAAATCTCTGGATCTCAATCATATACGATCTGTCAACTCTTAAAATCAAAAACATGTCCACTTTAAGTCCCTTCCATCTGGCCATACCCGTTAACAATCTCAATATATGCAGAAATTTTTATGGTGAGATTTTAAATTGTCAGGAGGGGCGAAGTGATGAACACTGGGTAGATTTTAACTTTTTTGGTCATCAGCTCGTCCTCCACCAAAGGCCTGAATCTGAAGATCAGGATAAAAAAGTTTTCAATCCTGTAGATGGAAAAGAAGTTCCGATCCCACATTTTGGCGTCGTATTGCACTGGGATGAATGGCAGAAATTAAAAAAGGACCTTGCAGGCAAGAAAGTGAATTTCATTATTGAGCCCTATATTCGTTTTCAGGGGGAAGCCGGTGAACAGGCCACCATGTTTTTTCTTGATCCTGAAGGAAATGCCCTGGAATTCAAAGCCTTTAAAAATATGAATAAGCTTTTCAGTAAATAAACAGGCCCTACCTGCTGTGGAATTCAATTAAATTGGCCTCATAATACTGTTCCCCTAATTTGGTCAGCAGGTCATTGATGATATTTGAATCGCCGTCAACTGCCAAAGCAGAATACCCTATCTTGTTTCTTTTTCCTAATCTAAGGTCAATGATGTTGATGTTTTTTGAAGCCAGCGCAGACAAAAGAATCAGTAAAACCCCCGGAGAATTTTCATGTCGCGTCAGGATCATTTTTGAACTCAGTGCCATTTTCAGTTCCACGCCATCCATTTCATACAAATAAACCCCCTCGCCGTAGAAATTAGGAAGCTTCGTTTTTTCGCTGTAAGTAAGTTCAAGAAAAGTGTTCTGATCGGTTCCGTGAACAAAATCAATGGCATTCTGGACATTACCATTGTCCTGTTCAAGCGTTAAAAAAGCCACTGCTGTTCCGTCATTATTGGAATGCAACCTCGCCGTTTCAACGTTGACACACTCAGATGCGAGTGAATTAAACAAGGAAGACAAAACGCCCGGTTGATCCAGATGCTTCGAAAACAATCCTTTAACACAAGCTTTTTCAGGTTTTGGAGTTTCATTTGAAACCGTTATGGATTTATTCGCCTTTCGAATCCTTACAGCATTATAATCGCCCATTCCTGTAGCGTTTTTATATATATCTATGAACTCTGAAAATGAGCCTCCGAATGAAAAATCAGGGATGATCCTTCTGCTGCCGTGATGAAACCTTTGATTGAGCAACTCAATTCCCTTGTTGAGAATTGTATATTTTACTTTCAGTTCATGATCATCAAAAATTGTCCTTTTCTCGGGGATGAGTTTTGAGAAACTCACGTATTGCTCATAACCGGCTTCATAAATATAAGCCAGACTCTCTTTAAAATTATGACCATAATACCTTACATGGTGGGTATCTGTACCCAGGGCAACCGGAATCTGCAATTCAAAAGCTCTTCTCAGGATATTCTGGGAAGGATATACCCCCACCCCTTTAAAGTCTCCGGCCATGTTCACGTCTAGCGCCAGGTCTCTGTCTGCAATGATCTCAAGCAAAGTCCTGAACTTGTTCGCCAAGGGATGCGAACTTGACTCAAAATTCTTAATGACCTCAGGAACTTCAACATTAAGTTTAGGGAGATCAAGGTGTCCCACTACCTGTATCATGTCTCCAAAACTTTCGATCATTTCGATCATTTCGTTGATATAACCATTCCAATAGGCTTCAAGAGAACCTCTTAAACGCAACAATTCAAGTGCTTCTTCTTTGGAACCATCATAAGGTAAACCCTCAGGCGCAAAATGCACTGAACCAATCACAAAATCAGCGTCCGCTGCCTGAAAAATTTTTGATCTGCTCCATAACAAACCAAGTTCTGCACCCATCCATTCGAGTTCTACACCATATTTAATGTTAATCCTGCCGGCATATTTTTCGCGCAGGTTGGCGATCCTTTTTGGGTAATTCAGATAAGATCGGTCACCCCTGATAAACTTAACATTGGTGTCCTTCTCTGCTGTATACCTGAAATTCGTCAGCCTTGGCGAATGAATGATGAAAGTGATGCTAGGATGATTTTCCTCGATGGCTCTGTCAACGATATCCTCTAATTTATCTATACCGTGTTTTACATGATCATTCTCTGTTCCGGCATGTATCCCATGGGTTTCCCAAATAAAATCGTTGAATTTTTTAATCGTCATGGTGCATTAAAATTCAATTGTTAAATAGCTGCAAACATAAGAATTGCAATACAAATTCAATATAGAATTCGCTACAAATGTAAACAATCATGAATCATTTTAACTCAAGATTGCATCATCTATACCTATTTCGAAAATTCATTAAAAAAACATGGGCACCTCGATAAACAAAATTTCAGCATCTTCAGAGGCCTCCAGTTCAAATTGTTCCGTTTGCCATACCCCGATGGCATCCCGTTGATTTAATTCTACATCATTGAGCCGAGCCTTCCCGGAGATGATCATGGTATAGACCCCATGGCGGGATGATTTTAACTCATAAGCCAAACGCTTTCCTTTGTCCAGGTCTGTTCTTGATATCCTTGCATCCTGATGAATTTTGAGTTGATTCTCTCCTGCATCCTTATACGAAGAAACAAGTGTTTGCAATGTGTTTTTTCGACCCTCCGGATCAAATCTTTTCTGATCATATGAAGGGACAACGCCAGTTTGATCCGGAATAATCCAAATTTGAAACAGATTGATATCCTCTGTGGCGGAATTATTTCGCTCTGAATGCAAGATCCCTGTTCCGGCAGACATGACCTGAACCTCTCCCGTTTCGAGCGGGATCCATTTGTTGCTCATCGAATCCTTGTGCTTCAAAGTGCCCTCAAGCGGAATTGTCACGATTTCCATATTGTGATGCGGGTGTTCCGCAAAACCGGTATTTCCTTGGATCCTGTCGTCATTGAGTACCCTGAGTGCACCAAAATTTTCTTTATCCCTGTTATGGTAATTCGCGAAACTAAAAGAATAGTTCGCTTGCAGCCACCCGTAATTGGCATGTCCGCGATCTTTCGCCCTATATGTTTTACTTATCATCGTTTATTTTATTTTATCTTATTTTGTCTAAAATTCTGTTCAATGTCTCGGCCTCATTTTCGGTCAAAACATTCAAGCAGTCATGCAGTTCCTTCAAACTGATCTTGTCTAAAAGATCAAGTCCTTTTTTATTGATTTGTATGAACACTACCCTCCTGTCATTTTCACAACGCCTTCTGTCAATAAGTTTTTTCTCACAAAGTTTATCCATCAATCGCGTTGCATTGGGTGACTTTTGTATCATCCTTTCTTTGACTTCATTTACTGTGATGGCTTTTCCGGCTCCCCTCAAGATTCTCAGAATATTATACTGTTGTTCTGAAATTTGATAAGGTTTCAAAATGGCTGCTCCTATTTGATCCAGCCAGTTGGCTGTATATTTAATGTTCAATAAGGCCTTTACCTTTTGATTTACGAATGTTGACTTTATGTCTTTCTCCAGATCTCCCATGCCTATATTGCATCCGTTAAACTTTTACTGAGACCGATCAACTTTTTATTATACTCCTCGTTGACGACACTGTCTTCCCTAAAATTTTCATTAAACAAAGGAAAGGTCATAGAGCCTATGATATTTCCCCCGTTAAACGGAAATCTGCCCAGGGCGATCTCCATCACCGACTTACCTCCTCTTGCACCCGGAGACGTACTCAGCAAAATCATGGGTTTGTTACGCCATACCTTGCCGTCAATCCGCGACAACCAATCAAAGGCATTTTTGAATGCTGCCGAATAGGCCCCGTTATGCTCGGCCAGGGAGATTACAAATCCGTCCACATTGTCCAGTATGGCATTCAGCGCAATCAATTCATTTGAAAAGCCCTGCTCTTTTTCAAGATCTACTGAAAACAAGGGCAAGGGATAGTCATTTAAATCAACATTGATAACCTCAGCACCATGTACTAAACTTCCCACATACGCTGCCAATTGTTTATTAATTGAATTCTTGCTGCTACTGCCTCCTAAAGTCATTATTTTTTTCATCCGTTTTTTTTTACATTGTTTAATGATGCAAATATATGAATTATTTTTAATATATACCATGGTAAATAATTACAGGGTATATATTCACGATTAATTAACATGCATTTCGTATTTTAGCCCTTTAATGAATTAAATAATGGACCTTAACTTCAACATCAACGAAGATCACAATAAGCTGCTCCTGGCACAATTAAAGAAAAAATTAAGACACGTTTCTCAGGGTGGCGGCAAAGAAAGAATCGAAAAACTTCATGCCAGTGGTAAAATGACGGCAAGAGAACGAATCGATTTTCTTTTTGACGATCCCTCAAAAGCACTGGAAATAGGCGCCTTGGCCGGAGACCAAATGTATGAGGTACAAGGAGGCTGTCCCGCAGGAGGCGTCGTAGTCAAAATGGGTCTCATCAGGTCAAAACAGTGTATTGTTGTCGCCAATGACGCCACAGTTAAAGCCGGTGCATGGTTTCCTATCACGGCAAAGAAAAACCTTCGTGCTCAAGAAATTGCCATGGAAAACGAAATACCCATCATTTATCTTGTTGATAGTGCCGGAGTTTACCTTCCGATGCAGGATGAAATTTTTCCGGACAAAGAACATTTCGGAAGAATTTTCAGGAACAATGCCATCATGAGCAGCAAAGGAATTACGCAGATCGCTGCTGTCATGGGAAGTTGCGTTGCCGGTGGAGCCTATCTCCCCATTATGAGTGACGAATCAATCATCGTTGATAAAACAGGAAGTATATTTCTTGCTGGCAGCTATCTTGTCAAGGCGGCAATTGGTGAGCTGATAGAAAACGAAGAACTGGGAGGCGCAACAACACATACCGAAATATCCGGGGTATGTGATTACAAGGCAAAGGACGATACAGATGCACTAGAGATTATTTCCAATCTAATTGATAAAATTGGAGAACCCAAAAATGCCGGTTTCAACAGGTCGGAACCTGCACTACCCGAGGAGGAGACCAAAGAAATCTATGGAATCCTGCCCAAGTCACGCTCAGATCAATATGACATGAGAAAGATCATAACGCGTCTAACAGATCATTCTGAGATGCAGGAGTATAAAGCAAATTACGGCAAGACCCTGATCTGTGCCTATGCCAGAATTGACGGCTGGGCTGTTGGCATTGTTGCAAATCAGCGTAAAGTTGTCAAAAACGCGAAAGGAGAAATGCAGTTCGGGGGAGTCATTTACTCAGACAGCGCAGACAAGGCAACTCGTTTTATTGCCAATTGCAACCAGAAAAAAATCCCACTTGTTTTTTTACAGGACGTGAATGGATTTATGGTGGGAAGCAAATCGGAACATTCAGGGATCATTAAAGACGGGGCCAAAATGGTAAATGCGGTAAGCAATTCGGTCGTACCTAAATTTACCGTGATCGTAGGAAATTCATACGGTGCCGGAAATTATGCCATGTGCGGAAAAGCCTATGACCCCAGATTGATCGTAGCCTGGCCTAGCGCAGAACTTGCCGTAATGGGAGGTGAGCAGGCTGCCAAGGTCTTACTCCAGATTGAAACGGCAAGGCTGAAGAAGCAAGGTGAGAAAATAAGTAAAGCCAAGGAAAAGGAAATTCTGGATACCATAACCGATCGATACAGGAAACAGATTTCTCCATATTACGCTGCTGCCAGGTTATGGACCGATGCCATCATTGATCCGATGGAAACCAGGCACTGGATCAGCTGTGGCATTGAAGCAGCAAATCACGCACCCATCGAAAAATCTTTCAACCTTGGGGTCATACAAGTCTAATCAAAAAACAGATCACATCATAAGAAATGGGAAGAGCATTTGAGTTTAGAAAAGCCAGGAAAATGAAACGCTGGTCGGCCATGGCAAAGACATTTACCAGAATTGGTAAAGATATCGTAATGGCGGTGAAAGAAGGAGGACCCAATCCGGAAACCAATGCGCGCTTGAGAGCAGTCATCCAGAATGCCAAGGCTGCCAACATGCCGAAAGACAACGTGGAAAGGGCGATCAAAAAAGCTTCAGATAAAAATACCGCTGATTACAAAGAAGTACTGTTCGAAGGCTATGCTCCTCATGGCATCGCTGTCCTTGTTGAAACCGCAACAGACAATAACAACCGAACCGTCGCCAATGTCAGAGCGGCATTCAATAAATGTGAAGGTACTTTTGGAACTTCCGGCTCAGTGGTTTTCATGTTTGATCATACTTGTAATTTCCGGGTCAATTCAGAGGATCTCCAAATGGATCTTGAAGAATTTGAACTTGAATTGATTGACTTTGACGTGGAAGAAGTTTTTGAAGATGAAGATGGCATTTTGATCTATGCCCCTTTTGAGCAATTCGGTGCGATTCAAAAATACCTTGAAGAAAAGGGCATCGAGATACTTTCATCAGGGTTTGAAAGAATTCCTACTGCTACAAAAAAATTAAGTGAAGAAGAACAACAGGATGTTGAGAAACTATTGGACAGGCTGGAAGAAGAAGATGACGTGCAGAATGTATACCATTCTATGGATTTAAGTTAGCATCCTTTTTTACTGACCCTAAATTTTGATTCATTTTAACCAACCATGATACGCACCTACCAGCTTTCAGATCTGTCAGTTGTTGCAGAACAAATCCTTTACACAGCCGCATCAAAAATTCTCCTGTTTTACGGAGAAATGGGCAGCGGAAAAACAACTTTGATCAAAGAACTTGCGAAACAGCTTGGAGTGGAAGACGTTACCAGTTCTCCTACTTTTTCTCTTGTCAATGAATACCATTCGAAAAACGGGGAAATCGTGTATCATTTTGACTTTTACAGGATAGAAGACGAGGAAGAAGCCTATGATATGGGAATAGAAGAATATTTTGACAGCGGGGCCTGGTGTTTTATAGAATGGCCCGAAAACGTTGAAAATTTATTACCTTTAGAGTCGGTTGTGATAAAACTAACCATTAATCCGGACAATACACGGACCATTCAAATTGACTAAAATGCCCAATCCACTTTCACCCTTTAGCCGAGAAGAGTTAATGCCAAAACCGGAGATGCTTGAAATCAAAAAGCACAAAGATGAATTATATATTGGCATACCCAGAGAAACTCATTTTGAAGAAAAGCGTATCTGCCTTACGCCCAATGCTGTAGCTGCCCTTACTTCAAACGGTCATAGAATTGTTGTAGAATCAGGTGCCGGAGATGGAACCAATTTTTCTGACAATGATTATTCTGAGGCCGGAGCAAAAATTTCTTATAACCCTAATGATGTTTTTGCCTGCAACATC